>JBGQGY010000009.1:0-54161 GCA_041497675.1 bacterium
GGGCGCGGCTTGACCGGGCCGTCGATGGGTAGATAGACTTAGGTGTGCCGCGAGCCGGCGTAGCTCAGTGGTAGAGCAGCGCACTCGTAATGCGCAGGTCACGAGTTCGACTCTCGTCGCCGGCTCCAGTCCGATCACGCGCTTTCGCCCTTAAGGGACAAATTTGAGCACTTCGACGTGTCCTGGCCGCAGGATGCCAAAGTGGCGATGATCGAGTGTGGCCAGCTTCGGCTCGTTGAGACGCTCGACAATGGCGAGCACCGCGGCATCGACAAACCCGACATCCGCGTCGGAGTAACGATCGCACAACTCGCGAATCCGTCGATAATCCTCTGTGAGCAACTCTTCCACCCGGTAGGCGCCGGCTACGATATCGTCCAGTAGCGCAACGAGCACCCCGGTGTGCAGCCGGGCGTGGATCCAGTAGTCCACCTCCACGAGGACGGGGGCGGGAACGATCAGTGGCTCATCCGCATTCTCAATGAGCCGGCGGCAGGCCGCATGGTCGGCATCGCTTCGGTCCAAAGAGGCGTAGAGCGGCCCGGTGTCGAGGATCAGCGCCACGGGCGAGGCTCCGGGCGCTCCTCGGCCGTACGCCGAGCGGTGTCGGTATGGCCCGACGCACCGATACCCAGACTTCGTGGTCGTGGATGATGGCGGCTGACGGTTTCCTCGATTGACTCCCGAATCACCTCGGCCATCGATGTTCCGCGCTCGGCGGCCAGCAGGCGAAGCCTCTTTAGGAGTCTCTCTGGAAGAGAGATAGTGGTGCGTTCCATGACATCATGATATCAGATATGATGAAAGACTTCAACATATCATCGCCAGAGGATACGCTCAAAGACCGAAGAAAGTCCCCTTGAGGGGAAGACAATCACGGAGGATGAACATGCCACGACACGCGCGTATGTTGATCGTTGCCCTGGTGGCGCTCGCGATTGGGCTGCCGTCGTGGAGCGCTCCGGCGTTGGCGCAGCGGAGCCCCGTGACCGTCAATGTGTGGTTCCCGCTGCCCACCGGAGGCCCGCTCAAAGTGGCGATGGATGATCTGGTGTCGCGCTTCAACTCGAGTCACACCGACATCCGGGTGGCGCTCGAGTTGACCGGCGACTACCAGCAGAACTATCAAAAGTTGCAGACGGCCATCGTGGCCGGCAGCCCGCCGGACGGGGCCATGATGGAACTGATGCAGATTCCGGAGTTTGCGGACGCCGGCGTGCTGGCGCCGCTTGACGAGCTCGCCAAGCAGCGCGACTTCAACTTCGCCGACATCTACCCGGCGCTGCTCGGCAACTCGTACTGGAAGGGGAAGCTCTACGCGATTCCGTGGCAGCGGTCGACCACGATGATGTATTACAACGTGGACGCGTTCAGAGATGCAGGGTTGCCCGAGTTTGCGCCACCCCAGACCTGGGACGAGTTCCGCCGCGTCGCCCCCAAGCTGGTCGTCCGCCAGGGTGATCAGATCATGCGCTATGCGATGGAGGGCGACTTCAACCACGACTGGCTGTTTGAGGGCATGGTGTATTCGTTTGGCGGCAGGCTGGTGAGCCAGGACGGCCGGCGCGCATTGTTCGGCGAGCCACCCGCGGTTGCGGCGCTGACCCTGCTTCGGGATCTGGCAAAGCGAGACAAGGTCCTCTATGTCAACCAGAACTTCTCCGGCATCATCGAGAATTTCATCGCCGGTCGCAGCGCGGCCATCGTGCACTCCAGCTTTGCGTTGTCGATCATTACGGGCCGCGCGCGGTTTCGATGGAGCGTGGCGCCGATCCCGGCCGGCCCATCCGGATCGGTCCTGAACGCCGGCGGCGGCAACTTCGTCCTCTTTGCGAAGACGAGCCCCGAGCGGCAGCGGGCGGCCTGGGAGTTCTTGAAGTGGATGACCTCGCCCGTGAACACCGCATTCTACTCGATGAGAAGCGGCTATCTTCCGCTGCGTGCGAGCGCGACGGAGGATTCGCAACTGAAGGCGTACTACAAACAGTTCCCCATGGCGAAGAAGTCCGTCGAACTGTCGTTCAACTACGGGAAGGGACGCATGGTCGTGCTGGACGTCGAAAAGGGCGTACGGCAGTTCCTGGTCCCAGCGCTTGAGGCGGTCCTGCTGGGTTCGGCCGACCCCAAGCAGGCGCTCGACGACGCAACCAGCAAGGCCAACGCCGTCCTCGGCGGCAAGTAGCACCCAGGCGCGGGGTCGCCAATCCCGCGCCCGCACCCCATGGTGAAGCCGACGCGCAGGCGGCGGGAAGCCCTCACCGGGTACGCCTTCCTTCTTCCGTCGCTTATCCCGCTCATCGTCTTCACCCTGTACCCGCTGGCGAATTCCGGCTATCTGTCGCTGGTCAAATGGAATTTGCTGTCGCCGCGCAAGGAGTACGTCGGCATGGCCAACTACACACGCATGGCGGCCGATCCGGCGTTGTTGCGCGTGTTTGCGAACACCGCGATCTACACCGCCGCGGTCGTTGGGATTGGTGTTGCGCTCGGGTTAGTCCTGGCCCTGTTGTTGAATCAGCGCTTGTGGCTTCGAGCACTCTGGCGGGGTGTATTCTTTCTCCCGACGGTGGTGCCGCTCGCCGTGCTTTCTGGTTTGTGGCTTTGGATTTACGATCCCAATTTCGGACTGATGAACTACCTCCTGCGCTCGCTCGGTGTGCCGCCCGGTCAGTGGCTGCACAGCCCGACGTCTGCCCTGTGGGCCATCATCATCATGATGATCTGGCAGACGGCCGGCTACAATATGGTCATCTTGCTGGCGGGGCTGCAGAACATCTCCGGGGAACTCTATGAAGCGGCGCGGTTGGATGGCGCCGGCCGGGTGGCTATCCTCGCGCGTATCACGTTGCCGCTGCTCTCCCCGACATTGCTCTTCATCAGCGTTGTCGCATCCATTCAAGCCTTCCGCGTTTTCGACCCGATCTGGGTCATGAGCCTGGGCACCGGCGGCCCGGCGAACAGCACAGCCACCCTTGTCTTTTACCTCTACCGGCAGGCGTTCATGTTTTTCGAGGCGGGCTACGCGTCGGCAATCGCCTATCTTGTGGTCGGGATCTCCCTGACCTTCACGGTAGTCCAACTCTGGCTCAGCCGGCGGTGGGTCACGTATGATTAGGCGCCCGGTCGAGACGCTGGCCAGTCATGTGGCCGTGCTGGCCCTCGCGGTGGCATTCTTTCTGCCGTTTCTCTGGATGTTGGGGACCGCGGTCAAGCCGGATAACGATATCTTCCTCTATCCGCCGAAGTGGATCCCATCGATCTGGCAGTTCTCAAACTTTGCCAGCGCCTGGGCGAAGGCGCCGTTTGCGCGATTCTACTTCAACAGCGTAGTCGTGACCGCGTCGATCGCACTGATCCAGCTGACCACGGCGGCGCTCGCCGCCTATGCGTTTGCACGGCTGCATTTTCCCGGCAAGTCGATCCTGTTCGCGTGTTACCTCCTGGTCATGATGATTCCGAGCCAGGTGACGTTGATCCCAAACTTCATCACACTGAAGACGCTGGGGATGCTGAACACTTACTGGGCGTTGATTCTGCCTTTTGCGGCGACGGGGTTTGGGACGTTCCTCATCCGGCAGTATTTTCTCTCGATCCCACAGGAGCTCTTCGACGCCGCGATCGTGGATGGCGCCGGCCACCTGCGCATCCTCTGGACAATCTGCGTGCCGATCGCGCGGCCGGCATTGGCGACGTTTGGACTGCTCACGACGATGTGGCACTGGAATGACTTCTTCTGGCCCCTGATCGTGACGAGTTCTCCACAGATGCGGACGCTGCCGCTGGGGTTGGTCGTCTTTACAAACTCAGAACAGGGGACGTCGTGGAATCTCTTGATGGCAGCGGGAATCTTTACGGCCCTTCCAATCGTGATGCTGTTTCTGGTTGCCCAGCGCTACTTCGTTCAAGGCATCGCCCGAGTGGGTATCAAAGGATAGGGCGGGAGATTTGCGGAACTGCTCGCGTGAATGAATCTCGCAGCCCTGCGCTGATGAGCAACCAGGGAGGACCTTGAATGCGGCGATGGCTTGTTGGGGTGGTGGTCACGGTCCTGCTGCTGCCGGCCGCAGCGGCAAGGGCACAGGTCCCATCGCTGACCGTCTATTCCAGCGTCGACGAGGAGAACGCGCGCAAGATCCTGGGGGCCTTCACGAAAACCACCGGTATCGAGGTCCGGATGGTCTTCCTGTCGACCGGCCCGGCGCTCGCGCGGCTCGAGGTGGAGCGCAACAATCCCCAGGCGGATGTCTGGTTTGGCGCGCCGAGCGAGAACCACGTTGATGCCAAGATCCGGGGCCTGACGCAGCCGTATAAGTCCCCCAATGCCGCGCCGCTCGACGCGCGGTTCCGGGATGCCGACAATTTTTGGGTGAGCTTCTACATGAACCCTCTGGGCTTCGGACTCAACACGAAGGTGTTCGAAGCCCGGAACCTCAAGCGGCCGACCTCCTGGCCGGACCTGCTGAACCCCGGATTCCGCGGGCTGATCCAGATGCCAAGCCCGCAGACGTCCGGCACCGCGTACAACATGGTGGTCGCCCTCGTCCAGATCATGGGTGAGGACAAGGCGTTCGCCTACATGAAGCAGCTGCATCCGAATATCCAGACGTACACGACCAGCGGGACGGCCCCGTCGCGCGCAGTCGCGTTCGGCGAGGTCGCTGTGGGGATTCAGTTCACGCCGGCGCTCTATCAACTGTACTTCCTCGGCTACCCGCTCGTGACCGTCTTCCCCAAGGAGGGAGTTGGGTTCGAGGCGCCGGCCATCTCGATCGTCAAAGGCGTGCGCCGCGAGGCCGAGGCCCGCCGTCTGGTGGACTGGATCATCTCGCTCGACGGCCAGAATACCCTCGCCGACCGGGAGACGTATTTCTTCCCGGTGACCGAGAAGGCGAAGCGGCAGACAGGCCTCCCCTCGCTGCGCCTGGTGCCACTGATTAAGTACGATGTCGACTTTGCCGGGAAGAACCGCGAGCGCCTGGTCACCCGCTGGGTCAACGAGGTCCTGGGCGGACGGTAACCTCGGGTCCCGGACGGCGGGGCGGCGAACTCCGGCGGCTGCTGGCCGATCCGGTCGTGTTGCTGGCGGCCGCGCTGATTCAGGCGGCGCTGTTGATCTTCATCGTCTGGCCGCTGGTCCGTGTGGTCATCGTCAGCGTCACGCTCAAGGGAGAGTTCTCCCTGGACGCGTATCAGGCGCAGCTCCGCTCCTGGTACGTGCAGCGGGCCGTGCTCAACAGTTTGCTGGTGGGTGTGCTCACGGCTGGGGCCAGCGTGGCGCTCGGGTTCGCCTACGCGTACACCCTCGTGCGCACCGCGGTGCCATTCAAGCGCCTGTTCCACCTGCTGGCGATCCTGCCGATTGTCTCGCCGCCGTTCGTCTCGTCGATCGCGATCATCCTCCTCTTTGGCCGGGGCGGGATCATTACATCCGGGTTGCTCGGCCTCATGGACTTCAACATCTATGGGTTCAAGGGGCTGCTCCTCGCACAGATCATGACGTTTGCTCCCGTCGCCTACCTCGTGATCAGGGGAGTCCTGGAAGGCATCGACCCCACGCTCGAAGATGCCGGCCTCAACCTTGGCGCGGGCCGGGCGACCGTGTTCCGGCGCGTGCTGCTGCCTCTGGCCGTCCCCGGCATCGCCAGCGCGTTCCTGGTTGTGTTCATCGAATCGCTCGCCGACTTTGGCAACCCCCTCCTTCTGGCGGGGAGCGCGTTCCCGGTGCTCTCGGTTCAGGCCTACCTGCAGATCACCGGGATGTTCAACCTGCCGGCGGGCGCCGCACTCTCGGTTCTTCTGTTGATTCCGTCGGTCGCCGCCTTTCTGGTGTACAGGGCTATCGTCGGCCGGCGGCGTTACATCACCATCACCGGGAAGCCCGGCCGTTCATCCCTGAAAGGCACAAGCCGGCTGGCGACCTGGATGCTCTTTGGCGTCACTACCGCCGTTGCCGTTCTGGTCGTGCTGTTTTATGCGGTCATCGTCGTCGGCGCGTTTGCCCGCACCTGGGGCGTCGACAACACCCCTTCCCTCGAAGCGCTCCGCTACGTGTTGAGCGTGGGGCTGAAGACGATCAAAGACACGCTGGTGATTGCCGTGGTCTCCACACCGATCTCCGGCCTGCTGGGGATGACGATCGCCTTTCTGGTCGTCCGGCGGCGGTTTCCCGGACGCGCCGGACTCGAACTGACATCGCTGCTGAACTTCGCGCTGCCCGGCACCCTCATCGGCATCGGCTACATCCTGGCCTTCAACCAACGGCCGGTGCTGCTGACCGGGACGATGTTCATCCTGGTTGCCTGTTTCGTCTTTCGATATGTGCCCGTCGGCATTCAAGCGGGCATCGCGGTGTTGCGGCAGATCGATCCCGCGATCGAGGAAGCGGCCCAAAACCTGGGTGCCTCAAGCGCGCTGACGTTTCGCCGGGTGACTTTGCCGCTCATCCGGCCTGCCTTCTTCTCGGCGCTGGTCTTCGCGTTCGTGCGCGCCATGACGGCGGTCAGCGCTGCGGTGTTCCTCGTCTCCGCCGATTGGAACCTGATGACGGTGCAGATTCTCAGTGAGATCGGATCAGGCCGGTACAACGCGGCGGCGGCCTACAGCCTGGTGCTCCTGACGATCGTCGTCGCAGCCGTCGGCATGATCGGGCTCGTGCTTCGCGGCGGGTATAGTCCGGTGCAGGGGAGATTCCTGTAATGGCGGCCGCGGCGCCGGTCGCTTCCGCCGGAGGCGACGTCGCTCTGCTCGTCGACCGCGTCACCAAGATCTTTGCCGATCCCGGTGGCGCCCCGGTGAAGGCGGTGGACGACGTGTCGCTCGCCGTGAGGGCCGGCGAATTCGTGTCGCTGCTCGGGCCGAGCGGCTGCGGGAAGACGACGCTGCTTCGGATCATTGCCGGCTTCGAGACCCCCACGGCGGGCGAGATCTCCCTCGCGGGGCAGCCGGTCACGCACCTGCCGCCGGATGCGCGTGGCACCGCGATGGTCTTTCAATCGTATGCGCTCTTCCCGCACCTGGATGTCTTCGAGAATGTGGCCTTTGGACTGCGGGTCAAAGGGATCGGTGAAGCGGAAACTGCGGAGCGCGTCGGTGAGGCCTTGCGCCTCGTGGGCCTTGAAGGATTGGGACGACGCTCACCCGATCAGTTGAGCGGAGGCCAACAGCAGCGTGTGGCGCTCGCGCGCGCCGTCGTCACGCGGCCACGCGTGCTCCTTCTGGATGAACCGCTGTCCAATCTCGACGCCAAGCTGCGCGAGCAAATGCGGATCGAACTGCGGCGGATCCAGCGAGAACTCGCCATCACGGCGATCTATGTGACGCACGACCAGGTCGAAGCCATGACGCTGGCCGACCGGATCGCGGTCTTGAACCAGGGGCGGACCCAGCAGGTGGCGCCGCCTGCCGAGCTCTACGCGCGCCCCGCAAACGCCTTTGTCGCCGAGTTCGTCGGTAAGGTCAATCTCCTTGAAGGGCGAGTGATCGAGACCCAGCACGGTCGCTGCCGTATCGCCTTGACGGGTTTGGAGGCCGAGGTGCCCTCGCCGACACCCTATGCACCGGGCGCGCGGGTGGGCGTGGTGGTGCGGCCAGAAACCGTGCACCTCGGCCGCGAGGGTGCGCTCCGCGGCGTCGTGCGCCGCGCCACCTATCTCGGGTCCCAGGTAGAGTATGAGGTTGAGGTCGCCGGACTCCGGCTTCAGGCCATCGGCCGGAGTCCCCTGGAGGAAGGGATCTTTGTGGAAGGCGAGAGGGTTGGCATCTCGGTCGGGTTCCATGTCGCCCACCTGCTTGGCCTCGAAGACACGCAATGAGCGCCCAGGCGTCGCCTGGGGCAACCGCAGGATTCCACCGGCGAACGCTGAAAGCAACCCCGCACGGGCCCCGAGCTGAACAGCGTATAGGGAGGACAGCGATGGACACGTACCGCTTGCCGCATGTCATGCGTTGCGCCGCGATACTCTTGCTGGTCGCGGTCGTCCTCGTGGGAGGCTACCTGCCGGTTACGCAGGCGCAGGCAGGGAAGGATAGCCTCGTCGTCGCAGTCGGCGGTGACATCGAGACGATCGATCCGCCCGTCACTTCGGGAGCGCCGTTTCAACACGAGATCATCAGCAACCTCTACGATTTCCTCATAGATTTCGGCGTCCGGAAAACCGAGACCGGTGAGTCCGTTGGCGACCTGAACCGGTTTACCGGCGAGATCGCAAAGTCGTTCACGGTCTCTTCTGACGGTCGAGCGGTCTTTCGGCTTCGTGAGAACGCGAAGTTCTCCGACGGCACGCCGGTCACGGCGGAGGACATCAAATATAGCTACGATCGTATCTTCGGGGTCAACGCGGTGACGGCCGCGCTACTGCGCATGGCGACGGTCAACGACGCGGCCCAGGTGCGCATCGTGGATCCGGGTACGGTCGAGATCAAGATGGCGCGGCCCAACCCGCTTTTGTTCGGGAACATGTCGCAGTTCGGGCATGCCATTGTGAAGGAGGCGACAGTGAAGGCGCAGGCCACCGGGCAGGACGCCTGGGCGACCACGTGGATGAAGACCCACGCGGCGGGCGCCGGGGCCTTCCTGCTGGAACGCTGGACGCCAGGGTCGGAAGTCGTGCTGGCCCGCAACGAGCATTACTGGGCCGGCCCGGCGAAGGTCAAGCAGATCTCCTTCAAGATCGTCCCCGACGCGGCCACTCGAGCGTTGCTGCTGCGCCGCGGCGCGGTGGACGTCGCATACGACCTCGCACTGGACGATCTCGAAACGCTGCGGAACGATCCTAACGTCACCGTTCGCCGGTACCCAACGACTATCGTCAAGTACCTGGGGATGAACGTGAACGTGAAGCCGTTCGACAACGTGAAGGTGCGCCAGGCGATTGCCTACGCGGTCCCCTACGACACGATCATTAAGGAAGCGGTGAAGGGGTACGGCCTCCCGCTCCGCGGGCCGGTGCCGAAAGGGATGCCGTCGAGCGACGATTCGGTCACGTACGCGACCAACCCCCAGCGCGCCCGGCAGTTGCTGACCGAAGCGGGTCTGGGCAGCGGGTTCAGGACCCGCCTCACCCTGCGGGCGGGCTTCCCGGTGGACGAGCAGATCGGCGTCTGGGTGCAGTCAGCGCTGCGGTCAGTTGGCGTGGAAGTCGAGATCGACAAGCTCCCGCTGGCCGGGTACACGGATCGCCTCCGCAAACACGAGTTCCCCGGTCTGTTCATCCACGAGTGGCTGTCGATCAACAACGATCCGTTCTACCATTACTTTTGGCTGTTCCGACAAGGCTGCTGCAATTACGGCAACTGGTCGAACCCCGAGGTCGCCGACTTGATCAACACGATGATGCTCAACACGAGCACGTCCACCCGCAACGAAGCGAGCCGTAGGGCGCAGAAGATCATCCTGGAGGAAGCGCCCGCGGCGTTCCTCTTCCAACCCGAGTACGTCATCGCGATGCGCAAGAACGTCAAGGGCTACATCTACTATCCGGATCGGTACAATCGGTGGCACAGCGTCTCTAAGGAGTAAGGCGTGCTCTTCGGGCGATACCTCCTGCGGCGGTTGTTCCTGGCGGGGCCGGCGCTCCTGGGGGTATTGTTCATTACGTTTGCCCTGACGCGGATCATCCCGGGCAACCCGATCGACCGAATCGTCGGATTCTTCGTCACCGATGAGCGCCGCGCGGAGATCATGCGCGAGTACGGGCTCGATCAGCCGTACCATGTGCAGTTCGTCCGCTACTTGGGCGGTCTGGTTCACGGCGACCTGGGGACATCGTTCCTGACCAGCCGGCCTGTTGTGGACGACCTGCGGCAGCGATTTCCGGCGACGCTGGAGTTGACGGTATCCGCCATGACCATTGCGGTGCTCGCGGCGGTGCCGCTGGGCGTTGTTTCGGCAGTCCGGAAGGGCTCATGGGTCGATCATCTGGGGCGGCTCCTATCCGTGATCGGCGTATCGATGCCGGTGTTCTGGCTCGGCCTGATACTCGTCTACATTTTCTTTTTTAAGCTCGGGATCGCGCCACCGCCGATCGGGCGGTTGGAACCGTCCGTTGCGGCGCCGCCAATCGTCACCGGTCTCGTGCTCGTTGACGCGCTGTTGGCGGGCAACCTGGCGGCGTTGTGGAGCGGTCTCCGTGTCTTGACGCTGCCGGCATTCGTGCTGGGGTTCGCCGCGATGGCGCCGCTGGCGCGGATGGCCCGGTCGAGTATGATCGAGGCCCTCGACTCACCATATGTCCGCGCCGCCCGGGCGTTGGGACTACCCGCCCGCACGGTAATCGTGCGCCACGCGTTGAAGAACGCGCTGCTGCCCGTCGTGACGATGATCGCGGTCGTTTTCGGGTACCAGCTCGGCGGCGTCGTACTGATTGAGTCGATCTTTTCGTGGCCGGGGCTCGGTCAGTATGCCTTTAATGCAGCGGCTAACGCCGACTTCCCTGCGATTCAAGGGTTTATTCTATACGCCACAACCAGCTATATCGTGCTCTTCCTGATCGTCGACGTGCTCTATGGCGTCCTCGATCGTCGGGTCAGGTATCAGTAAGTGGCCGTGGGGCGCTTGGCGGGCGTAAGCTACGGGCTGCGCCGCAATCCCATCACGATCGTCGGGCTGGCGATGTTAGGGGCGCTCATATGCATTGCGCTGCTGGCGCCGGTGCTCGCGCTCCGCGACCCGTACGCCACCGATCCGACGACCGCCCTGCGCCCGCCTGGGCCGGGCCGGCCTTTCGGGACCGACACGTTCGGTCACGACATCTTCTCGCGCGTGCTGTACGGCGCGCGGATCGATCTGATCGTGGCTGCCGGGGCTGTGGGGGTCGCGATGGTCCTGGGGGGACTGCTGGGCGCGGTGGCCGGCTACGCGGGCGGGTGGCTCGACGACGGGATCATGCGGGTCATGGACATGCTGCAGGCCTTCCCCAACTTCATCCTCGCGATGGGGATTGCCGCGGCCCTGGGGCCCAGCCTCACAAACTTGATCATTGCGATTGGCCTGACGAACCTGCCGATCTACGCGCGTCTGGTGCGCAGCCGCCTGCTCACGCTGCGGGTCAGCGGATTCGCCCTGGCGGCAGTCAGCGTCGGGAATCCTGCCTGGCGCGTCCTGCTGATACACCTCCTCCCAAACAGCCTCGCCCCGGTCTTTGTTCAAGCCACGCTGCAATCTGGGTGGGCGATCCTGCAGGCCGCCGGATTGAGCTTCATCGGGCTCGGGGTCCGGGTGCCCACGCCTGAGTGGGGCGTCATGATCAGCATGGGTGTCCAGCAACTCACCTCGGGACACTGGTGGGTGTCGTTCTTCCCCGGGCTGGCCATCATGGTCTCGGTGATCTCGTTCAACCTCATCGGTGACGGGCTGCAGGATCTCCTCGATCCGAGGCGCCGATGACCGAGCCCGTCCTGCAGATCGAAAATCTGCACACGGTGTTCGACACGCCGTCCGGGATGGTGCGCGTCCTGCGGGGGCTGTCTCTGGCGATCCCTACCGGCCAGGCCGTCGGGATCGTAGGAGAGAGCGGGTCCGGCAAGACCGTTACCGCGCTGTCGATCATGCGGCTCATTCGCCCCCCCGGCCGCATCGTGAGTGGTCGGGTCTTCCTCCATGGACGAGACCTGCTGGCAATGTCCGAACGGGAGATGGAACGGATCCGCGGACGCCAGATCGCCATGATCTTCCAGCAACCCCGCGAGTCGCTGAACCCGGTGCTCTCGGTTGGCACCCAGATGGCGATGGTGCTCGAGCGACACGTGGGGCTGACGGGCGGCGCGGCCACGGCGCGTTCGCGCGAGCTCCTGCGGCAAGTGGAACTCCCCGCTGCCGACCGCATTCTTCGCGCGTATCCGCATGAGCTCTCCGGCGGGATGTGCCAGCGCGTGATGATCGCGCTGTGTCTGGCGTGCGCGCCCGCGTTGCTGATCGCCGACGAGGCAACGACGGCGCTGGACGTGACGGTGCAGCTCCAAGTGCTCCGCCTACTGCGCAGGCTTCAGGCGGAGTTCGGGCTCACGTTGATTGTCATCACGCACAACTTGGGCGTCGTGGCGGAACTGTGTCAGTGGGTTGCCGTGATGTACGCGGGCGAGCTCGCGGAATTTGCACCCGCGTCGGAGATCTTCAGAGCACCCCGGCATCCGTATACCGCACGGCTGTTGGCGTGCCGCCCCACGCGGGCCGCAGTAGGTCACTTGCCCGTCATCCCAGGCACCGTTCCCGATCTAGTGACGCTGCCTGCTGGGTGTCCGTTTCACCCTCGGTGCCACCGGGCGGAGGTTATGTGCGCCGGCGAGCACCCGCCGCTTGCCGCCCTGGCACCGGACCATCAGGTCCGTTGCTTCTTCCCCGAAGAGGTTTCGGCGTGAACGTCCTCGTTGAGGTGATTGAGCTTCGCAAGCACTACGGCGTGTCCGCCGGCCTCTTCCGCCAGCAGATCCTGCCGGCCGTGGACGGCGTCTCCCTGACCGTGCGTCGTGGGGAGACCCTCGGCGTCGTCGGCGAGAGCGGGAGCGGGAAATCGACGCTCGGACGGTGCCTGCTTCGGTTGGAAGAACCGTCGGGCGGCCACGTCGTCTTCCGGGGAACCGACCTCATGACGCTCCCGGGGGGCCGCCTACGCGTCCTGCGCCGACACATGCAGATGGTCTTCCAGGATCCGGCCGACTCCCTTAACCCGCGGATGACCGCGGGGCAAACAGTCATGGAGCCGATGGCGCTGCATGGACTGGCGTCGGGCGCTGCCGCACGGCAGCGCGCCGTCGAGCTGTTCGGACTCGTCGGTCTGTCCAACGTGCATCTGGACCGGTATCCGCACCAGCTCTCTGGAGGACAACAGCAGCGCGTGGCCATCGCGCGCGCGCTGGCGCCTGAGCCCGACTTTATTGTCCTCGATGAGCCGACCTCCGCGCTCGATGTCTCGATCCAGGCACAACTGCTCAATCTCTTGCGAGACCTGCAAACACGGCTCGGCCTCAGCTACCTGTTTATCTCTCACGACCTGTCCGTCGTCCGGTACATGGCGAACCATGTCGCCGTCATGTATCTTGGGCGGATCATCGAAGAAGGACCGACCAACGCGCTGTTCGCCGATCCGCGCCATCCGTACACGCGCGCCTTGTTATCCGCCGTCCCTGTTGACTCGCCCGGCGAGCAGACACAGCGCATCGTGCTGCGCGGCGAGCCGCCGTCACCGCTCAGCGTCCCGCGCGGATGCGCGTTTGCCCCGCGCTGCCCATGGGCCCGGGAGCGCTGCTATGCGGAACCTCAGGTCATGCAACCGGTGGGCGAGGACCATCGCGCAGCCTGCTGGCGCAGCGCGGCCGGTGAGATCGATTGGACCCAACCCGAACATGAAGAGCGAGGGGTTTGACGACATGGGGCATCGAGTCGCCGTCGACATCGGCGGCACGTTCACCGATCTTGTTGCGGTTGAGGAGGGGACCGGTCGGCTGATCGAGGCGAAGGTCCTGACGACCCCGCGCTCACCCGGGACCGGGGTGCTGGACGCGGTGGCGCGAAGCACGATTCCCCCCGAGGCGATCGCCCACTTCCTCCACGGCACGACCCTGGTGATCAACGCGCTGACCGAGCGCAGGGGGGCGCGCGTCGCGCTCATGACGACGCACGGCTTTGGCGATCTGATGGAGATTCAGCGCTGCAACCGGCGCGACATGTACAACCTGCGCTATGCGAAGCCGCGCTCGTTCGTGCCGCGCAGCCGGGTCTGGGAAATCCGCGAGCGCGTGACGACGGGCGGAGAGACGCTGGTGCCGATGGATGATGAGGACGTACGGTCGGCCGCGCGCGCATGCGCCGCGGCGGGCGCGGAGGCTGTAGCGGTGTGCTTCCTGAACGCGTACGCGAATCCCCGGCACGAAGTGCGCTGCCGCGAGATCGTGCGCGAGATCCTGCCGGATGTACCCGTGACGATCTCGAACGAACTGACGCGCGAGTGGCGGGAATATGAGAGGTGCTCGACCGCAGTCCTGAATGCGTATGTCCAGCCGCTCATGAGCACGTATCTGGCGGAGATGGACGATGCGCTCACCGCCCGCGGGATCCGGGGACCGCGGCACGTGATGCAGTCCAACGGCCGGGTGACCACATTCCTCGGCGCGGCCGCCCGGCCGATCACGCTGGTGGAGTCCGGGCCCGTGGCCGGCGTGATCGGCGCGGTCGCTGTAGGAGCGGCACTGGGAATCGCCGACCTGATCAGCCTCGACATCGGGGGCACGACCGCCAAGGCGTCGCTGATCAGGGGCGGGCGGCCCACCCTGCACACCGACTATTACATCGAACGCGACCGTGTCAGGTCGGGTTACCCGATCAAGATTCCAACCGTAGATATCGTCGAGGCCGGTGCGGGTGGCGGCTCGATCGCGCGGCTCGACGCGGGCGGGCGCCTACTGGTCGGCCCGCAGAGCGCAGGTGCGGATCCCGGACCGGCCTGCTACGGGCGCGGCGGGCTCGATCCCACCGTGACGGACGCTTTTCTGGTCACCGGTGTGCTCGACCCGCACTATTTTCTCGGCGGCACCCTGCCGCTGGATGTCGAGGCCGCGGTGGAAGCCTACGCGCGACTGGCGCGCTCGCTTCGGGCGAGCGTCGAAGAGACCGCGCTTGGGGTCATCCGCCTCGCCACCACGAATATGGCGAACACCCTGCGGCTGGTCTCAGTGCACCGGGGCCACGACCCTCGCGATCTCGCGCTACTGGTTATGGGCGGCGGAGGGCCGATGCACGCGTCGGTGCTGGCCCGGGAACTGGGGATGCGTCTCGTGATCGTGCCCCCGCGCGCCGGGGTCTTCTCCGCGTTCGGGATGCTCCACGCCGATATCGGGCTCGACCTCATCCGTACCAGGCTGCTCCGGCTCAGAGACACGGGTGCCCGCGCAACGATTGCCGCGGTTTTTGACGAGATGGTTACCAGCGCTCTGGACGCGCTGGCCGCGTCCGGTGTCGACGGGGCGGGCCCGCTGTTCTCGATGTCGCTGGACATGCGGTACAAAGGTCAGGAGCACACGGTCGAGGTCGCGGTCCCAGCGGACGGCGATCCCGCGGTGCTGACGGAGCGATTCCATGAGGCGCACGAGCACCGGTACACGTTCCGGCTCGCCGATCCGGTTGAGGTGGTGAACTTCCGCCTGGCGGCTGTGGTGACGCAATCGCGGCCCGCGCCTCCACACGTGCAGCCGTCTGCGGTCGTGGAATCCGTCAGGTATCGATCGGTGTGGCTCACGTCGAATGTCGTGCGCACGTCGATCTTCCGCCGTGACATGTTGGGGGCAGGCGCGACAATCGATGGGCCGGCCATCGTGGAGGAAGCGGCGACGACAACGGTCGTCCTGCCCGGTGATCGGCTGGAGGTGCACCCGTCGGGCAGCTTGCTGATCCACATCGGAGGGGACCGGTGATGGATCTTTTCACCCTGGAGATCATCGAGAACGGGCTCATGGCTGCGGCCGAGGAGATGTTTGCGGTGTGGGGCCGTACGGCCAAGAGTCCCGTCATCTACGAGGTGTTGGACTACGGCTGCGGCATTACCGATTGGCGGGGCGAGTTGGTCGCCATCGCCGCCGGCATCCCGACCTTCCTCGGGACCCTCGACCTGGCGACGCGCGAGGCCATCGAACGCCACACCCTTGAGGGCTTCGAGGATGGCGACATCATCATCAGCAACATCCCGTACCGCAGTGGCACGCACCTCAATGACGTGACGCTCATCATGCCGGTCTTTGTCGGTGGGCGGCTGTTGGCGTTTGCGGCGAGCAAGGGTCACTGGAGCGAGATCGGCGGGATGCACTTTGGCAGCTGGTCCCCATCATCCACCGAGATCTATCAGGAAGGACTGCAGTTTCCGGCGGTCAAGCTGTTCCGCGCCGGGAGACCGAACGCCGATCTCATCGACGTCATCCGGCAGAACGTGCGTACGCCCGACCTGACGATGGGCGACATGGAAGGCCAGATTGCCTCCGTCCGGGTGGGCGCCGCGGCGATCGGGCGGCTGGTGGCGAAGTACGGCGCCGACGCGGTCCGCGAGGCGATGACACTCGTCTGGCAGCGCGGCCGCCAACAGGCGCTGGCGGCGCTCGCCGGCATGCCGCACGGCACGTACAGTGCCGAGGACTGGATCGACGACGACGGCATCACCGATGACCCGCTATACGTCCGCGTGCGGGTGGACCTCCGGCCCGACGGCGCGACCTTCGACTTCACGGGCTCGGCCCCGCAGGCGCGCGGACCGATCAACTCCCCGTTCGGTGGGACGATCTCCACATCCCGGGTCATCCTGAAAGCGGTGCTCAACCCGCACGACCCCTCGACCGGTGGCGACTTCAGCGTGCTCACCGTCGTGGCGCCGGAGGGATCCGTGTTTAACCCCAGACCACCGGCGCCGGTAGCGACGAACTGGGAGGGTCGATCGTACGTTGGTGATCTGGTCTGGAAGGCCCTCTGCGAGGCGCTGCCGGACCGCCTGGTCGCGGGTAACTACAACAGCGTGTGCGCCACCATCGTTGGAGGACGTGATGACCGCACGGGCGAGCTTTTTGCCGTCGTGGAGCCGCAGCCCGGCGGCTGGGGCGGCGGGGAGGGTAAGGACGGCGAGAGCGGCATGTTCTATCTCGGCAACGGCGAGACGTACGCCATGCCCGTGGAAGTGTTGGAGGCGCGAACACCGATGCGATTCGAGCGCTACATGTTCGACCGTGAAGCGGCGCGGGGGGCGGGCCGGTCTCGCGGCGGTCTGGGAGTCGTCAAAGAGTACCGCATTGTCAACAGCGAAGCGACTTTTACGGCATCCTTCGGTCGCTCGAAGTTCCCCGCGTGGGGTGCTGCCGGAGGCGAAGGCGGTTCTCCAAACTACTTCGTGGTGGAGAGGGCAGGCGAACCGCCTCGCCGTCTGAGCAAGGCCACTGCGCTCCGGTTGACCCGAGGCGATCTGATCCAGATGCACACCGGTAGCGGGGGCGGATTCGGTGACCCGTTGGAGCGAGATCCGGAGCAGGTGGCCGCGGACGTGCGGGAAAGCTTTGTCTCAGCCGACCGGGCGCGGGAAGTCTACGGCGTGGTGCTGACCGACGACGGTCGCGTGGACGGGGTGGCCACGGCGGCGATGCGCGCAAGGCTGCGGAGACCAGGTCATGCGTCTCCAGGCTAAACGGCCCGTCCGGGTAGGGACACACCTGCTGGGCGGCCCGGCGGTGCTCACGTGTGTGCCGCTGCTGCCGCACGATCGGAAGACGCTGCTTGATCAGGCCGCCCGATTGGGGGCGATGCGCCCCGATTGCATCGAGTGGCGGGCCGACTCCTATCACGGCCTCGAACCCCGCGACGTCCCTGAACTCGTCAAACTGGTCTCGGCCGCGGCGCTCTGTCCCCTCCTGATCACCAACCGTCTGCAAAGCGAGGGCGGCGCCGCCGCGCAAGACGAGGATCGCCGGCTCGCCATCCTCGAGGCCGCGGCGGGCACCGGCGTCCCAGCGATGGTCGATATCGAAATGATGACCGAGGCGCGTCTCGCCGCTCCGGTCATCGAGGCCGCGCGCGGGGCGGGCGTCGCGGTCGTCCGTTCGTGGCACGATCTCTCCGGCACGCCGTCGCAGCAGACCGTGCTCGGCGCGCTACGGGCGATGCAAGACGCCTTCGCGGACGTGGCGAAAGTCGTGACGACGCCGGTCATCCCCGAGGACGTCCTGATGCTCCTGGGTGCGGGCCTCCTGGCGCGCCGCATGTTCCTGGAGATCCCGTGCGTGCTCATGTCGATGGGCCCGCTCGGCGCGGTGGGCAGGTTTGGAGGGCACTTCGGTTCGGACCTGACGTTTGCCGTGGGGCTTGAGGCATCGGCGCCGGGCCAGATGGATCTCGATCTCGTGCGCCGGGTCCTGGTGGCGCTGGGTCTCCGCGCGCCCGCGGGCGAGCCGTAGCGATGGGGGGCGTTATGCGATGTACAGTACGACGACCGCCGCCACGGCCCAGAGCGCCACGGTGACTAATAGCGGAACGTCGGAGAACATCGACTCGTCCGGGCTACTTTCCTCGGGCCGCTTGTAGACCAGATAGAGGTAACGAAACACACCGTAGATGACGAGCGGGCTCGTGGCCATCAACAGATGCGGTTTGGCTGAATCCTTCGAGTACAGGAAGTATGTGATGATGATGGCCGCGCTCAAGGCGGCGAGTATCTGATCGAGCAATTGCGTCGAGTACTCTGTCAACACGCCACGGTACGAGACCGCTTCGTCCAGCGCCACCAGTTCGTGCCGGCGTTTCGCGGCGGCGAGGAACAATGACAGCAGGGGAACGCAGACCAGAAACCACAGCGACAGTTCGACGTGGATCGCTTCTGCCCCGGCGACCGCGCGGAGCACGTATCCTGCGGCAATGGCCATGATGTCCAAGAGCACATAGCGCTTGAGCGCCAGCGAATAGAGTACGTTCAGACACAGATAGAGCGTGATGAGCAGCCCGACCGTCGGGTCGACGGCGGTGCCGAGCGCGAGTGCGGCGGCCGCGAGAATCGCCGCCGTGATCTTTGCCTGCAGGGGGCTGATCAGCCCCATCGCCACCGGCCGGAAGCGCTTCTTGGGATGCCGTTGGTCCTTCTCGGCGTCGACGGAATCGTTGAGACTGTACGCCGCGGACGAGGCGAGACAGAACCCGATAAAGGTGAGGATCGTCAGTTCGGCCGAAGCAATATCCGTGAGCCGCCCAGAGAAGAGCAGCGCGGCGAATACCAGGCCGTTCTTCACCCACTGCCGCGGGCGCAGGAGCCGGCGAAATGCCCACGCCCGCTTCCTGACGAACGAAAAAACCGTCAGCGGTCTCTCAGCTGCATTTCCCATGACATCACCAGAATAGGATGAAAGAACGGGGCGGGCAACAACGGGTTCGTCCCCGCGGAAACTATGCCCGCGGGTCACCCCGCCCAGACCTCACGGAGGCGCCTTCGGGGGAGTCCCGGCCCGGCCAATAGAAATGAACACAGCCGGAATGAGGGGGCAGGGTGTGCGGATTGCGTCGGTACGGGCCGTGACCGTGCGTATTCCTCTTGAGGCGCCGGTCGTCCTCGGAGGCGGCCTGCGGATCAGCGAGCGCGAGTATGTGCTGGTGGTCCTGACGGCCGAGGGCGGGTTGACCGGCGTTGGGTGGAGTTATACGCGTGGAGGCGATCTCGCCGGCGTCGTCCGGCGGAATCTTCGGGGGTTGATCGAAGGCCGTGACGCGCTGGCGATCGAGCCGCTGTGGGCGGCGATGTATCACGCGACCCGCCATATCGGCCGGAGCGGGATGGTCATGCGGGCGATCAGCGCCGTCGATGTGGCCCTCTGGGATCTGGCGGGCCAGATCGCGGGCCGGCCATTGCACGCGCTGCTCGGCGGCCACCGGATCGACGTACCGGTGCTGATGGCCGGCATGTACTATACGGAAGGCCGCCGGCCAGAGGACGATGCGCGCGAGGCCGCCGCCTACACAGACAAGGGGTTTCGGATGGTCAAGCTCATGGGTGGGGCGGCGCCGTTCGAGGTCGATCTGGCGAGGGTCAAGGCTGTGCGCCGGGCGGTCGGTGATGACGTCCGCGTCGCGCTCGACGTCAACGGCGCGTGGCAGGGGATCACCGCGGGCGCCGACTACACACGTGCGTTGGCCGATCTGGGGATCGCGTTTGTCGAGGAGCCCGTGCTCACCGAGGATCTCGAGGGGCTCCGTGCGTTGACGGCGGCGTCATCTGCGCCGATCGCGTGCGGGGAAGTCGACTCCGGACGCTGGGCGTTTCGCGAACTCATCGGGGCGGGTGTCGATATCCTGCGCCCCGACGCGACCGTGGTCGGTGGGATCAGCGAGTGGGTGAACGTGCACGCGATGGCGTCTCGTTGGGGGCGCGCCGTCATCCCCCATGACTTTCCATACGTGCACATCCACCTGGCCGCCGGTCTGCCCGGCGTGGACGCTGTGGAGTACGTCACGACGGCCGGTGGGATCAGCAACTTTCACCATCTTGTGCGGTCACCGATGGAGCCGCGCAACGGGATGCTGACCGCTCCAGGCGCGCCGGGGCTCGGCCTGACGATCGACTGGGACGCGGTCGAGCGATACGCGGTGCGGGAGGACGCGACATGACCGGGGCGCCGAAGGTTGCGATGGTGACCGGCGGGGGCGGGGGGATCGGCGGGGCGATTGCCGTCCGCCTGGCCGCCGACGGCATGACCGTCGCGGTCACCGACGTGGCGCCGGATACCGCACGCCGCACGGCCGGCGCCATCGCGCAACAGGGTGGGCGGGCCAGCATCTTCGCGCTGGATGTCACCGATCCCGGGCAGGTCGACGCCACCGTCGATCGCATCGTTGCCGAGATGGGCCGCCTCGACGTGTTGGTCAACTGCGCCGGGATCCAGTTCAACTGCGCGAGCGAGGATCTCCGCCCCGAGGATTACCTGCGCGTGCTCGCGGTCAACCTGCACGGCACGGTGTTTTGCTGTCAGGCGGCCGGCCGGCAGATGATCCGGCAGGGCGGCGGGGTGATCATCAACATTTCGTCGATGGCGTCGTCGTTTGGCTGGCCGCGGCGGATGCCGTACGCTGTGACCAAGGCCGGTGTGGCCGCGCTGACCCGGTCGCTCGCCGTCGAATGGGCGCCGCACAACATTCGGGTCGTCGCCATCGCCCCGGGGTATGTCGCAACAGACCTGGTGCGCCACGCCTTCGAACAGGGACACATCAAGTCCGACGTCGTCTTGGGCGAAATCCCGCAGCGCCGCCTCGCCGAACCCGAAGAGATCGCGAACCTCGCGGCGTTTCTGGCCTCTCCGGCGGCGGCGTACATTACAGGGCAGGAGATCGTCGCCGACGGCGGATTCTCCGTGTATAAGCTGTGAGTGTGATGGACATTCACGGTCACACGCTCGTCATCGACGGGGGGTGGTTAGGACGATGAACCAGGCCACATTTCGAGCCGGGGTGGGCCGCGTGACGATCACGCCGCCCCTGACAATTCCGCACGCGGGGTGGGGAGCGCAGACGCACATCCTGCCTGACGGGATCGAGACCGATCTCTGGGCGACGGTCCTCGTCGTGGATGACGGTCGTGAGACGGCGGCCATTGTGGATCTCGATCTCGTGATCCTCACCGGGGAGGAGTCTGAGGCCGTTCGACGGGCGGTGGCCCGGGTCCTCAAGATCGATCCGAGAGGCGTGCGGGTGTCGCTGACGCACAATCACGCCGGGCCTCCTCCGAGTGATTGGGATTGGGTCGAGGAAGGTCTGGCAGCGCACAAGGCGTACTATGCGTCGCTCCCGGATGTCATCGCGGGCGCCGCCCGACTGGCGCTGAACACGATGAAACCGGCCCGGGTCGGGGTCGGCGCGGGTGAGAGCCGCGTGGCGAAGAATCGCCGGGAGACCGCGCCCGGTGGCCGCACCGTCACCGGCACGAACTTCTCAGGGCCGATCGATCCACAGGTGCTGGTGATCCGCATCGACGCTCAGGACGGCAGTCCGCTGGCGGTCGTGTGCGGCTACACGATGCACCCCACGACCCTGGGGCCGACGAATCGTCTGCTGAGCTCCGACTGGCCCGGTCACCTGAAGCGCACGGTGGAAACGATGACCGGCGCGACGTGCCTTTTCGCCCAGGGCGCGACGGGCAACGTGGGTCCAGGGCCCGAGGGGTTTACGGATGACGTGCGTGTCGTGCGCACGCTGGGGCTGCAGGTCGGCTGCGAGGCCGTGCGTGTCCATGCGTCGATGCATCTCCCGCCGGTACAGTTCAGGCACGAGCGCATCTGGGAATCAGGCGCCCCGTTGGGCCGATGGGCGGCGGCGCCGGTGACCGAACGGGCGCCGGTGGTTCGCAGCCGGAGCCATCCGTTACGGCTGCCGCTGCTGCCGCAGCCGTCGTTGGCCGACGTCGAGGCGAAGCGGACCGAAGCGCAGGCGAAGCTGCAGGGTCTGATTGCGCGCGGCGCGCCCGCGGCCGACATCGAGGCTGTCACCTGGGTCACCAAGCGTGCGAACATGGCCGTCCGGCGCGTGCAGCTCTTTGGCGGCCGGTCAGAGCTGGCGGTGGAATTGCACGCGCTGCAGATCGGCCCTGCCGTGCTGGCGGCGATCCCCTGTGAGCCGTTTTGTGACATCGCGCTCGCGATCAAAGCGGGGTCGCCATTTCCGTTCACCTGGTTTGGGGGGTACGTCGGTGGATGGTTCGGGTACCTCCCGGTGCCGGAAGAATACGCGCGGCGCGGGTACGAAGTCGATACCACGCCGTATGCGCCGGAGGCCGCGCGTGTGGTGATCGACGGCACGGTGTCCCTGCTCAAAGAGATGCACAGGGACTGGTCCGCGGAAACTATGATTACCTGAAGCGCTGAGCATGGTCTCCAGGCGGTACATCGCGCGGCGGCTGGTCCACTTGATCCCCGTGCTTTTTGTGGTCAGCACGGTGGTCTTCTTTGCGTTTCGGGTGGTGCCCGGCGATCCGGCGCAGTTGATCCTAGGCGTAGACGCCACGCCCGAAGCCCTGGCGGCGCTGCGGCATGAGTTGGGGCTCGACCAGCCGATGATCGTCCAGTACGGCGTCTGGTTGAGTCACGTGGTGCGTGGCGACCTCGGTATCTCCCGCCTGGAAGGTCACCGTCGCGTCGTCGATGTGCTGCGGCCGAAGATTCCCGTCACGCTGGAACTGGTGATCGTCGCGGTGGGCTTTGCCCTGATGCTCGCCATCCCGCTTGGCGTGGCGGCCGCAGTGCAGGCGGGCCGGCGCGTCGATCAGATCGCCCGCGTCGTCGCCATGCTGGGGTTCAGCACGCCGAGCTATTGGCTGGCGATTCTGCTGATGCTTCTTTTTTCAGTCAAACTGAGATGGCTCCCGGCCGGCGGCTACACGGCGCCCGGCCGGGATTTCTTTGGTCACGTGCAGGCGCTCGTGTTGCCGGTCGTCACGGTGGGCTTCATTCAGGCGGCCAGCCTGGTGCGGTTTCTTCGCGCCGGCATGCTGGAAGTGCTCGCGCTCGATTATGTCAGGACGGCCCGCGCGAAGGGACTGACCGACCGGGCCGTCATCTACGGCCACGCGCTGAAGAACTCGCTGATTTCGCTGATCACGGTATTGGGGACCAACGTGGGTGGGTTGATCGGCGGGCTCGTCGTGACCGAGCAGATTTTTGCCTGGCCCGGGCTCGGCTGGCAGATGGTCACGTCGATCAATATGCGCGACTACCAGGTCGTGCAGGGCGCGGTGCTCTACACGGCGCTGATGTTCGTCACGATCAACCTGCTCGTCGATCTCTGCTACGTGTGGCTCGACCCGAGAATCCACTATGAGTGAGGCGCTGCCCAACAAGGACGCCGGGTGGATGCCCGCCCGCATCTCCAACCGCGGGCGGCGGTGGCGCCGGTTCCTGCGTGATCGGGTCACCGTCCTCGGTGTGGTGCTCTTTGGCACCCTGGTTATCCTCACCGGTCTGGCGACCGTTCTCGCCCCGTATCCCTACGACCGGTTCGCGGGCTTGCCCCTGCAGCCACCCGGACGGCCGTTTCTCCTCGGCACCGATGAGGTCGGCCGCGATCTGTTCAGCCGCATGTTGCACGCAGGCCGGATCTCGCTCGGGGTAGGATTGGGCGCAACGTCGCTGGCCGCGGGGATCGGGCTTCCACTCGGGCTGATCGGCGGGTATTTCGGCGGGCGGCTTGACAGCATCGTCATGCGTACGATGGACGGCCTGCTGGCGTTTCCGGCGCTGCTGCTCGCGCTGACCGCCGTGGCGGTGCTCGGACCGAGCGTCCGCAACATCATCATTGCTATCGGGCTGGTGTCGGTGCCGATCTTTGCCCGTCTGGTGCGTGCCAGCACGCTGGTGTTCAAGCAGCGTGACTTCGTCGAGGCGGCGCGGGCGATAGGCGCCAGTGACGGCCGCATCCTATTGCGCACGATTCTTCCAAACTGTCTGCCGCCGCTGACCGTGCAGTTTACGCTCACCTTTGCGACTGCGGTGCTGACCGAGGCCGGGTTGAGCTTCCTGGGACTCGGTGTCCGGCCGCCGGCGCCATCCTGGGGGATGATGCTCAATACCGGTCGGAACGTCATGGCCCTCGCTCCGCTGTATCCCGTGATTGCCGGCGCTGCCGTCTTTGTCACCGTTTTGAGTTTGAACCTGATCGGCGACGGACTGCGCGATACGTTCGACCCGCACCAGTTCACGCGAACCTAGGAGGGAGAAGCGATGGCTCTCGAGATGGGGATTGGTCGAGCGTGCATTACTCCACCCCTGGACATTCCGAATGGCATGTGGGTCGCACAGCGACATGTGCGGGGTGAAGGGTTAGATATGGACTTACTGGCCACCGTGCTCGTCCTGGCTGATGGCGAAACGCGCGTGGCGTTAGTCGATCTAGATCTCTGTTTCCTGCAGGACGCACTTGCGACGGCTATTCGCAAGACGACGGGTCAGGCAGCACGCGTTCCTCCAGAAAATGTGCTCCCCTTCTGCACCCACAGCCACGCCGGACCGCTCACCCTCGCCGGCTTTCGCGGCGACGGGGAGGAGCGGGTACACAGCTACATGCAGTCACTCCCTGACTTGATTGCCGGCGCAGCAGCCCAGGCGGCACGGTCAATACAACCTGTTCGAGTAGCCGTCGGCCTCGGGCGTTCCGACATCGGGGTCAACCGCGATCTGCGTCTTCCGGATGGGCGGTTCATCGTCGGCTGCAACCCGAATGGCTTTTGCGATCCCGAAGTCGGCGTCATGCGCATCGACACTGTCGGCGGCAAGCCGTTGGCTTGCATCGTCAACTACGGATGTCATCCAACAGTGCTGGGGCCGGGGAACAAGCTGATCAGTCCCGACTATCCGGGAAGTACGAGAAAGATCGTTGAGCAGATCACCGGTGCGACGTGTTTTTTCCTCCAGGGAGCGGGAGGAAACGTGGGTCCGGTGGAGACGTTCGTCGCCGACGCAACCGTAGCAAGACGATTGGGCACGCGGCTTGGTTTGGAAGCTGCACGTGTCCATATGGGGCTGGATACACGCCCTGTCCAGACGCGTCTCCGAAATGTCATTGAATCGGGCGCGACGCTGGCTGAATACGAAGAGGTGCCGACGGACACGCCGGCCCCCCGGTTGGCCATCGCGAATGCGTTTGCAGAGCTTCCCATGCGCTCGCCGTTGGCTGAGATCTATGAGAAAGCCCCGGAACAATTGGTGGAATGGAAGGCCAAACTGATCGACTTGATCAACCAGAGCGCCGAGCCGAGCGCCGTCGCGGCGGCTCTTCAGCGGGTCACGCGGCTGCAACTCAGAGCCGATCGTGTGCTCCGCTACAGGGGCAAGAAAACCCTTCCTGTCGAGATACATGCCGTCCGCCTTGGGGACGCCGCCATCGCCGCGATCTCGGGTGAGCCGTATAGCGAAATCGGGGCTGAGGTCAAACGTCGCTCGCCGTTTCCTCAAAAAACACTGTTCGCGGGCTATGTCGACGGAGACATGATGTATATTCCAACGGCAGAGGTGTTTGGCTATCAACCACCCCCGATGGAAGTAGATAATTCGCCCTATGCTCCTCAGGCCGCTCAAGTTGCCATCGATCAGCTGGTGCAACTGCTCGTGGACTGCAGTATGGAGGATGGGTCGGCAGCCCGTTGAAGTAGGCGGGGCAGGAGGGATGACAGCCATGCTGAAAAGCCGCCGAATGTTGTGGGCAATGGCGCTGCTCGCGGGCCTGGCGCTCGTGCCCGCGGTGCCGTCACAATCCGGGCCTGTGCAACCCAAGCGGGGCGGGACGCTGACCGTTGGCATCAACGCCGACGCAGCCACGCTCAACCCGTTCGTGTTTAGATTTAACGTCGAGCGCAACGTCCTGCACATGACTCACGAGACCTTCGTCAACTACGACCTGCAGACGCTCGAGCTGGCCAATACCGGCGCGCTCCAGGCGTGGGAGGTCTCCCGCGACGGGTTGACCTACACGCTGCGCCTGTGGCCCAATCTGAAGTTTCATGACGGCTCGCCGGCCACGGCCGAGGACGTGAAATGGTCGTTGGAGAAGGCGGCGGAGCCGGCGTCCGCCCGAACGGCCGCGCTGCTCACCCTCGTGGATCGGGTCGAAGTGACAGACACTCGCACGGTGCGGGTCATCATGAAGAGTCCGGACAATATCTTCAGCGACACGCTGGTCGACGTCTGGCTGGCGAAGAGGGGTACCCCGGATGCGGACCTCGCCACCAGGCCCAACGGCACAGGGCCGTTCAAGCTTGTGCGGTGGGACCGCGCCCAGGCCTTCGAGTTTGAGCGGAACCCGGACTACCACGTTCAGGGGAAGCCCTATGTCGACCGGCTGATCTTCCGCGTCATCCCCGACGGTACGGTCCGGCAGCTGCAGCTGTTCAACGGGCAAGTCGACTTCGCCGACGCGCTCCCGATCGCCAGCGTGGCGCAGTTCAAGCTCAACCGGAACCTGGACGTCTACGAGATCCGTGGGAGCAATGTCACGGGGCTCGTGTACTTTTGCCTGAGCGACGTTACCCCGCCGTTCAACGACAAGCGGGTGCGGCAGGCGGCTAGTTTCGCGATCGACCGGACAAAAATCAAGACTCTGCTGTTCGGCCTGCACGACCCGCGGGGCTGGTCGATCCCCAAGGGCACCCCGTTCTTTGCGGCCGACCAGGCGGACTATGGGCGGCGAAACGTAGCAAAGGCGAAGCAACTGCTCGCCGAAGCCGGTAATCCCAGCCCTGAGTTTGAGCTGATCTATCATGCCACGGGGTTTGCCGAGGACATTATCGCGCAGGCGGTGGAACAGTCGCTGAAAGATGTGGGGTTCCGTGTGAACCTCCGGCCCGTGGAGATCGGCCAGTACGTTGCGCAGGTGCTCAGCCCGCCGTTCCGGTTCCAGGGCGGCCTGACCAGCATCGTGCCAAAGCCCAATGCCTACGACCAGCTTAACCACCCGTACGGCAAGCTCAACGGCCAGGCGCTGCAGTACAACCGCGTCAACCCCTCTTTCTATGAGAAGCTGCAGGCGGCGCGCTCCATCGCGGACCCGGCCAGGTTCAAACTGGCCATTCAAGAGCTCCAGAAGATCGCCGCTGAGGATCAGCCGGCCATCATCGTCGGCGGGGCGAGGTTCATTCCCCTGCACGCCGCCTACAAATACGTGAAGGGATTCGTCATTCATCCACAGCAGCGGTTCTTCTTCACCGACGCCTGGCTGGACAAGTGATTCGGCGGGGCTAGCTGGACGGGAGATGCGCCGCGACGTCGACCGACGTCGTGGTGGGATCCAACGAGCGCACGATCCGCAGATGGCCGGATTCATCGAGGCTCACGGTGCGGGGGGGCACGGCGTCGCCGGAGCGGTCCTGGACCACTTTGACGACGGGCCGTGACGGGTCACGCTCGCTGGGGCGCAGCACCACGGCCAGCTCTCCGCTGTCGAGCTCCACGACCGACCCAACCGGATAGCGGCCGACGGCGCGCACGAAGATGTGGGCCGCGTCCGGATCGAAGATCTCCCCCGCGCGGGTCGCCACGAAGGCCATGGCCTCGGCGGGGAGCATCGGCCGGTGATCGGTGCGTCTCGAGTGCGTGGCCGCATCGTAGAACTCGGCCACCTGGACGATCCGGGACAGCGGATGCGGAACCGATTTCATCATGATCCGGGGATAGCCCGACAGGTTGAAGTTGGCGTGATGCTCGAACGCCACGATCATGGCGAGCCGTGACGGTCCGGCCAGGTTGCGCAGCAGGTGCGCGCCGTAGAGCGTGTGACGCCGTACGACGACCAGTTCATCGTCGGTGAGCCTGGCGGGTTTGGTTAGGATCTCCCGCGGGATCCTGACTTTGCCGATGTCGTGCAGCAAGGCTCCCAGACCCAGCGTCATGAGCTGCGGCCGCTCCATGCGGCTCTGGACGCCGATCATGAGGGCCAGGATCGTGACGTTCACCGAATGGTGGAGGGCGCTCTCGTCGTAGTGCTTGAGCACGGCCAGACCCTGTAGTGCCGCTTTGTCGTCCGCCATGACCTCGATCATCGAACTGACCACCAGGCTCGCCTTCTTCATGTCCAGCGGCAGCTCGCGTGCGGCCTGGAAGTGAAGATCGTCAATCATCCGCAACCCGGCACGGTACACATCGCGTGGGTCGACACGCAGCCCGGACTCCTCATCCGAGGAGAGGGCCCTGACCGTTCCGATGCGGATATGCCGGACGTCCTGCATGGACAGCACGGAGGCCGCCCCGCCGTGGCGCCGCAGTTCCTCGGGGGACGCAACCAGCACGTCGACCAAACGGCCGAGTTCTGCGGGCTCTAATCCTTCTTGGAGCTCGATCATGCCGATCTCGCGTTCCCGCAGGTCGGCAAGCATCGAGGGGAGCCGGAGGCTTTCCTCGAGCAGCACCGTCCTGCCCGCAAAGAACGTCTCTTCATGCACGAAGAATCGCACCGAGTGGCGGTCTGTCAGGAAGTCCTGGATCGTTCCGTGCACCTCACCCAGCGTCTGCCGGGTCACAGGGTGCGCGGTGCCGTACAGGGCCGCGGTGCGCCTGATCCGAGACAACCCCCGCAGGATCTCGCCTGGGCGGACCATCGGTTAGTCGGGCTCGATCTCGACGCCGGCGAGCAGCCGGGCGTCCTGTGGGGAGGCGTGACCTTCGATGACGTCGGCGGCCACGCGCGCCAATCGTCGCAACTCTCTGGCGCGTTGCCCAAACGCAAACCATCGGCGCGAGAGTCGTCGAAGCGCCGGAAGGCTCTGCCGCGCGCCAAGACGGGTGAGCACCTCCAGCGCGGCGCGCTTGAGTTCGAGCTGGCGTCCGAAGAGGTCGCGGCGTTCGAGCATCGTGAGCAGTTGAGACAGCATGGTCCACGCGTGTCCCGTGTCGAGCGACTGCAGGACGCGCACACGGATCCGCTCGTCGGCGTCGGGGAGGAACCCGACGAGCGCCGTTTGGGCGTTGTCCGTGCCGATCGCGGCGAGCGCCATGACCGTCTCGCGGCGCACCCGGTAGTCGGGATGATGCACCAGGCGGCCGAGGTGCGCGACCGCCTTGGGATCGTGCATCCGTCCGAGGACGTTGGCGACGTTTCGGACCACGTACCAGCGTTGGTCATCGACCACCTTGCCCAATAGGTCGATCTTGCCCGCGCCGAGCTCGATCAGCAGATCGCAGACCATCGCCCGCATCGGGCCGCGGGTCTCCATGCCCAGCACGCGCACGAGCGGCGCGACCAGATCGTCGGCGAGCGGCTTGAGACAGGCGCGGATGTCGTTCTCGGGGAGAGTGTCACGCGCGGCCCACAATGCCGCGAGCAGGCGGTCGAGCATTGCGGCGTCCGTCATTCGCTGGAGGATGCCCTCGGCGACCTTCCGGCGCGGGCCGACCTCCTGCGTTGCGATCACCTTCGTCCGATCGAGGACCAACGCGAGTGTGGCGAACTCCTGCTCCTGCACGAGCCAGGGCAGATGCGCGGCCAACGCGTCGCCGATGTCCACCAGTTCCTTGTCGCCGGTTTCCTGCGCGAGGGCGTCGACGAGCGTGCGGATCACTTCGTGGGTGATGTCGCGTTCGTCGAGCGTGACCTGGGTCTTCAAACGCTCCGCCGCCTCGTCGGCGACGGCGCTGTCGGTCGCCATGAACAGGAATTCTTGGGGGAGGTCGGGTTCGGTTCGTCGCGCCGGGTAGTCGAGCCGCGGGAAGACCGCGCCCGTGAGCCACGCGGCGCTGTGCTGAGGTTGGCGAAGCCGTGTGTCGAGGATCGCCAGCACCGCCTTCGTCTTCTGCTGATCCGTTCTCAGCGCGTGCAGGAAGACGGTCACCTGGTCGGCCAGATCCCCGCCGCCGACCGATCCGTGTATGAGATGCGCCAATTGGTCGGTCGTCAGGTGTTCGCCGAGTCGCGCGGCGACGTCGCGGCCGTCGGGGTGGAGCAGCGCGCGCGCTAAGAGCGTCCGGAGCGGCTCGCGCACCATGATGTGCGCCTCAGCCAGGTTGGCATACAGCCGGTCCTGGTCTTCAAATGGTTCGTCGAGCATCATGCGGTCGAGACTGCGGAGCAGTTGCGAGACCTCACCGACCCGATCGTCCTCCGCGAGGCTCTCGGAGACCCCCTCGAGCATCGAGTACGCGCGCTCGAGGAAGACGCGGGTCCCGTCGGGGCCGCCGCGGAGCATATCGAGGATCCGCTCGCGGTCCTCCGGCTCGAGATCACCGCGCCCCAACCACTCGAAGATGGCGTTCAGGTCCGCCGGCTGGAGGTCTTCATCGCTTTCCAGCGCCATCTCCGCAACCTGGATGTTGCCGATGCTGGACTGACGCATCAAGTGGCGGATGCCGCCGGCCTCCTCCAGACTGCGGCGATCCATGCCGATGATCGACACGAACCCCATCAACCCCTGCTCGCTGACGGCGGCCATGATCTTGATCTGCGCGACACCCCGAGTGTACAGGTGCATGGCGAGGTTCGAATGCGACCCGCCCCTGAACGGAGTGCCGTCGATGGAGACGGCGTACTTCCCAACGCGCAGCCCGAACGGACCGTACGCTTCCATGTACGGATGGAGCAGCGCCATCAGGCCTGCTACTGCCCGCTGGGTGACGGGGTGTGGTCCTGGGTAGAGTGCGACCGTCTTGACGGCCGCGGCCATCGCCCGCAGCAGGCGATCCGTCGCCTGTGTCTTTGCCTCCATGAACCTTCCGCCCCACCGTTTCCGGCCAGACGAGCCCCGGCGCCGTTACCTACATAATACCCTTGTTCCCGAATGGGCGTTTGCTCACCACCTTCGGGAAGGATTCACCGACGGCCTGCCGAAGCATCGAAGTCCACTGCCAGACAGGGTTTGTGACAATTGCATCAGGGGGAGGAAGGGCTATGTGGAGATACGGCTTTCTCGCGGTCGTCCTCGTCGCGATCCTGGCGCTGATACCCGCTGCGCCGTCGCTGTCGGGGCCGGCCGTCCAGCCCAAACGCGGCGGGACGCTGACCGTGGGGATCAACGCCGATGCGGCCACGTTGAACCCGTTCGTCTTCCGGTTCAACATCGAACGGAACATTCTCCATATGACGAACGAGACGCTGCTGAACTACGATCTCAAGACGTTCGAGCTGGCGTACACGGGCGCGCTTGAGTCCGTGCAGGCCGCGCCAAACGGCCTCTCGTACACGCTGCGGTTGTGGGCCAACATGAAGTTTCACGACGGGAGCCCGGCGACTGCCGAGGATCTCAAGTGGTCGCTGGAAAAGGCGGCGCAGCCGACGTCCGGTCGCACCTACGCGCTGCTGACGTTGATGGACCGTGTCGAGGTCGTCGACCCACGGACGGTCCGGGTGATCCTGAAGAGCGCGGACAACATCTTTACCGACACGATGGTGGACGTCTGGCTGGCGAAGAAGGACACACCGGACGCGGAGTTGGCCACGAAACCCAACGGCACGGGACCCTTCAAGCTGGTCCGCTGGGACCGCGCCCAGGAGATCCAGTTCGAACGCAACCCCGACTATCACGTGCGGGGCAAGCCGTACCTCGATCGGCTGATCTTCCGGATCATTCCGGACGACACGGTCAGGATGCTGCAGATCTCGAACAAGCAGATCGACTTTATCGATATCTTTCCCGTGGCCAGCGTCGCGCAGTTCAAGATGAACCGCGACCTGCAGGTGTACGAGGTGCGCGGCGACAAGGCCGTCGCGCTCGTGTACTTCTGCCTAAGTGACGTCAGCCCACCGTTCAACGACAAACGCGTCCGGCAGGCGGCGAGCCTGGCGATCGACCGGGCGAAGATCAAAACTCTGCTGTTCGGCCTGCATGACGCGCGCGGGACCTCCATCTCAAAGGCGAGCCCTTTCTTCGCACAGGGCGTGCCGGACTACTCTCGCCGGAACGTCGAGCGGGCGAGACAGCTGCTGGCCGAGTCGGGGAATCCCAACCCCGAGTTCGAGTTGATATACCATACCGGGTTCGCCGAGGACATCATTGCCCAGGCGGTCGAGCAGTCGCTGAAGGACGTCGGGTTTCGCGTGAACCTCCGCCCGGCGGAAATCGGTCAGTACGTGGCGCAGGTGCTGACACCGCCGTTCAGGTTCCAGGGTGGGCTGACCTGGATCGTCCCCAAGCCCAACCCGTACGACCAGATCAACCATCCGTACGGCAAGCTCAACGGCCAGGCGCTGCAGTACGCGCGGGTGAACCAGGGGTTCTACGACAAGCTGCAGGCGGCCCGGACGCTCGCGAATGTCGATCAGTTCAAGGCGGCGATCGTCGATCTGCAGAAGATGGTGGCCGAGGATCAACCGGCCATCATCGTGGGCGGCAAAGTCTTCAATCACGCGTCCTACAAGTACGTGAAGGATTTCAACATCCACCCGCAACAGCGGCTCTTCTTTACCGACGTGTGGCTGGACAAGTAACCGACGATTCGAGGAGTGAGGCCGGGGGCGCCGACGCCTCCGGCCTCACGTGTTCCTGAAGGGGGAGAGGCATGATTCTGGAGACCACCCCGGCATCGCAGATCGATTGGGATTCGCCCGGGAAGCGGTTGTACCACGTGCCGTTCACACTCGATGGAACCTGGGGCCGCGTGCGGGTGCCGCTCTGCGTGTGGTGCGCGCCGCGCCCGGGTAAGACCGTGGTCGCCATCGGAGGCACGCACGGGAACGAGTACGAAGGGCCCGTCGGCCTCAAACGGCTGATCCGGGATCTCGACGCGTCGTCACTGGCCGCCGGGCGTCTGATCGTCATTCCCGTCCTGAACGTCCCGGCGTTTGCCGTCGGCCGGCGCGAGTCGCCCTTGGATAACGGCAACATGAATCGCGCGTTTCCAGGCCGTACCGATGGCACCATTACCAGCCGGATCGCCCGCTTTACCGGCGACGAAGTGCTGGCGCGCGCCGACATCGTCGTGGACATCCATTCCGCCGGCGACACCTACGAGATCGCGCGGTGTGCCTCGTTCCACATGGTCGAGGACCGGGCGCAGTTTGAGGCCATCCGCGACACCGCCTTCGTCTTTGGCATGCCGTGGGTCTGGATCTACGCCCGGGGCATGGGCACCGGGCTGCTCACCGAGCACGCGGAGGCTCTGGGGAAGATCACCATCGGCGGCGAGTTTGGGTATGGAGCGTCGACCGATCTGCAGGGCGTGCGGTGGGCGTACCACGGGGTGCTCAACGTCATGCGTAAGCATGGAGTGCTGAAAGGCGTCGTTGAGACCCTGCTGCCGCCCGAGCACGATCGTCAGCGGTTTGTATCATCGGCCGATCTGGAAACCTGGATGACCGCGCCCGTCAGCGGCATCAGCGAGCCCGTCATCCCGCTGGGAACCTTCGTCAAGCGCGGGCAGCCTGTCGCATTGATCCACGACTTCGAGCGGATCGACGAACCGCCCGTTGAGATTCGGGCGAATCTGGATGGCTATTTGCTCGTCCGTCGCTTCAAGGCGCCGACGACGCAAGGCGACGTCGTCGCCGTTGTTGCCCAGGAAATCGTGTGAGGGGAGAGGACATGACGCAGACTACGCACGTGCCGGTTCCGCAGCAGTACCGTTACGAGCTTTTGACCTGGCCTGAGATCAACGAAGCGGTGGCCGCGAAGAAGGTCGTGGTGTTGCCGGTTGGATCGACGGAGCAGCACGGTCATCATCTACCGCTCGATGTCGATGCCAAACTGGCGTCGTCGGTCGTCTACGAGGCGGGTCGCCGGTCGCCGGAACACATCTTGATCCTTCCACCGGTCGCCTACGGGTACACGCATCACGTGATGGATTTTCCGGGCACCATCAACATCGAGCCGACGACGTTCGTGAGGTTCTTGATCGACATCGGCCGGTCGGTCGCCTACCATGGCTTCACCCGGATGATCATTGTCAACGGCCACGGGTCGAATCATCCCTTAGTCGAGCAGGCCGCCCGGCAGATCACCCTGCAGACGAACGCGCTGTGCATGAACCTGTCGTGGTGGCAACTGGTCGCGGACTACTGGAACAAGGAAGTCCGCACGTCCGTCATTCCCGGTGGTTGCGCGCATGCCTGCGAACTGGAGACGTCGATGTACATGCACGTGGACGGCGGGCAGGTCCGCGCCGACCGCATCAAAGGGAAACCGGCCGACTACATGCGGATCCCCGGCGCCGGGCCGTGGCAGTACACGGATCTGACCGCGGGGAACGGCCCCATCACACTCGTCGAGTGGACATCTTCGTATACTGAGACCGGGTCGTTCGGCGAACCGGAGAAGGCCACGCCCGAAAAGGGGCGACTCACGTTCGAAAAAGCCGCGCAGCAGATGGTCGACCTGGTGCGATGGTTCCGCACCCGCCCCGCGCCCGAACGCCGGCCCCGGCAGGCGACGCCTCCGGCGTTTGATCTTCCGTTTCAGTTCTGACGTGCGCGCTCGGGCCCGCGATCTCGGTATCCGGATCGGCCGCCTGTCGCCCGGGCGATGGAACGCCATCACCGACGTCGCCGGTGTGCGCGTCGGTCACACGACCCTGATCTCCGGCGAAGGCCCGTTGGTTGTGGGGGAGGGCCCGGTCCGCACCGGCGTCACGACGATCGTGCCGCACGATGGCCACGTGGGCAGCGAACCGGTGTTTGCCGGCTCGCACGTGCTGAACGGCAACGGTGAGATGACGGGTGTGATCTGGGTGGAAGAGTCAGGTCTATTGACCACACCGGTGGCGATCACGAACACGCACAGCGTCGGCATCGTGCGGGATGCGATCGTCGCGTACGATGTCGCCCGCGGCGGCGATCAGGTGCGCTTCAGCTTGCCGGTGGTCGCCGAGACCTACGACGGATTTCTTTCCGACATCAACGGGATGCACGTGAGAGCGGAGCACGTCTTCGCGGCGCTCGATGCCGCGGCGAGCGGTCCGGTCGCCGAAGGGTGTGTCGGCGGGGGCACGGGGATGATCTGCCACGGGTTCAAGGGCGGGATCGGGACGTCCTCGCGCGTCCTCCCGCGAGAGGAAGGCGGCTGGACCGTCGGGGTGCTGGTGCAGGCCAACTACGGTAGCCGGTCGCTGCTGCGGGTGGACGGCGTCCCGGTGGGCCGGGAAATTCCGGTCACCGAGGTGCCCGCACCGGGCGCACCATCGCCCGGCGCGGACGGTGGCTCCATCATTGTCATCGTGGCAACGGATGCGCCGCTCCTGCCGACGCAGTGCCGGCGGATCGCGCAGCGTGCGACGATCGGTCTGGCGCGGATGGGCAGCCTCGGGGGCAATTCCAGCGGTGACATCTTTCTCGCGTTTTCAACCGGCAACCGTGGACTGGCGGGTCCCGCCGGCCCGGGCGAGACCCGCGCCCTGCGCATGATCCCCAATGAGGCCAACACCCCGCTGTTCGAAGCCACCGCCGAGGCCACCGAGGAAGCGATCGTCAACGCCTTGTGCATGGCGACCACGACAACCGGCATCGAGGGTCGCGTGGCGCACGCGATCCCGCTGGACCGGCTGCGCCAGGTGATGCGAGACTACCGCCGGCTTACCGAGTGAACAGACCGCCGGCAGGTCACGCCATCAACGATGTAGCTCAGCGGCGCTCGACGGCAGCGCGATTGACGGCGTTCTTTGGCGCTTCACCCCGCAGCACCCGCACAACGTCCTCCGACACCTCACGCTTGAGTGTCGGGAACGACGCGTCGGAGTAAAATGCGACGTGCGGCGTCAGGATCACGTTGGACATCGATCGCAGGGGATGATCCGCCGGCGGCGGCTCCTGCTCGAGCACGTCGAGGGCCGCCGCCCTGAGGCGTCCGGACTGCAGGGCGGCGACGAGGGCGTCCGTGTCGACGACACCGCCCCGAGAGGTGTTGATGAGCACCGCCCCCGGTTTCATCAGTGCCAACCGCTCGCCGTTCATCAGATGCCGCGTCTCCTGGTTGAGCAGGGTGTGCAGCGTGACAAAGTCCGCTTGCTTCAACAGGTCCGCCAGCGACGTCGGTTCGACCCCGAGTTCAGCAAAGCGTTCGTCGGCAATGTACGGGTCGTGCCCGAGCAACCGGAACCCCAGCGGTACCGTCCGGCGGGCCACCGCGCTACCGATCCGGCCGACGCCGATGATCCCCAGCACGCGGCCGCGTAAGCGCTGTATCGCCCGTGCCGATTCGATCGACCACCGCCCTTCACCGAAGTGCTCACGCAGCGGAAAGAGCTGGCGGGTCACCGCCATGAGCAGCGCGAGCGTGTGGTCGGCCACCTCTTCGGTGCAGTAGTCCGGACAGTTGCACACATAGACGCCGCGCGCGCTCGCCGCGGCCACATCGATGGTGTCGAAGCCGACCCCGTAGCGACCGATGACCTTGAGCCGCGGGAGCGCGTTGACGATCGCCGGTGTGATCTGCGCGTATTGCACCAGGAGCGCATCGGCGTCACGGGCGCGGGCGATCAACTCATCGGGGCTCTGTGTTTTGAGGATCTCAAAGGTCATGTCGGCGTGTTCGAACACCGCGCGCTCGACGCCGTGATCGGTGAAGTCGCTGTCGGTCATGTAGACACGGAAGCTCACGCTGATCCTCCGATGCGCGCTAGGGGCGGCGAACGTTGGCCTGACGCCTGTGCCAATCCGTCGCCCAGAGGTTGAAGTGTCCGGGCTGGTGCGGGTGCGCCGCAATGACGTCCTCGTCGAGCCGGATACCGAGACCCGGCGTCTCGGGGAGTTGGAAATACCCGTCTGTGACCTCGGGGACGCCGGGGACCGCGGCCTTGACCCAGGGGTTCGTGAAATCATCGAAGCACTCGAGGATCTTGAAATTCGACAGCGTAAAGCACACGTGGACGGACGCCGCGGTGGCAACCGGTCCCTGCGAGTTGTGCGGCGCCACGGTCACGTAGTACACGTCGGCCATGGCCGCCACTTTCTTCGTCTCGAGCAGCCCGCCGACGTGGAGGACATCGGGCATAATCACGTCACAGGCCTGCAATTCGAGGACTTCGCGATATCCCCAACGGGTATAGAAGCGCTCTCCGGTGGCAATCGGTACGCTCGTCTGCTGTGCAACTTTCTGCAGCGCGCGCAGATTCTCTGGGGGGACGGGTTCCTCGAACCATGTGACGTCGAGCCGTTCCAGTTCGCGTGCGATGCGGATGGCCTGGTTGGGGCTGAACCGACCGTGTCCTTCGACCAGGATCTCGACGTCTGGACCGATCGCCTCGCGCAGCGCGGCCACGATGTCGATCGACAAGGCGAACTCACGACGATCGAGTTCGTACTGCCCGGGTCCGAAGGGGTCGCACTTCATCGCCCGGTAGCCTCGCGCCAGGACGGCCTTCGCGCGCTCGGCAAACCCCTGGGGAGTCCGTTCGCCCGTGTACCAGCCGTTGGCGTAGGCTTTCAGGCGCGGCTGCACCTGACCGCCGAGCAGCCGCCACACCGGCTGCCCGGTGAGTTTCCCAAGAATATCCCAGCACGCGATCTCGATGCCGCTGAGCACCGACAGCGGGATATCGCCGCCGCGCCAGAAGTCGTCGCGGTACATACGCAGCCACAGATCTTCGATGTTGCGGGGATCGCTACCGATGACGTGACGGTGGAGCGCACCCTGTAGATACCCGAGGATGCCCTCGTCCCGGTTGGTGAGCGACGCTTCGCCGATCCCGGTGAGGCCCTCATCGGTTTCCACTTTAAGGAAGATCAGGTTGCGCCAGACATCGTGCAGAACGAGCGGGGTGACCCGCGTGATCTTCACCGCATTGGCCTCCAGTACTAGGTCTCGTTCCAGTCGAATACGATGCCCAGCGCCGACCGATCTTTGCGCAGCACGAGATCGAACGCGTCACGAATCCGCGCGATCGGCAGCCGGTGCGTGACGATGCGGGAGAGGTCGATGCGGCCGGCGGACATCTGGGCGAGCAGGTAGCGGTAGATCCGCTTCACGGTGAAGCGCTGGTATTCCGGCGGGTAGTCGTCGGACGGCATCCACCCGACGGAAAGATACGAGAGGCTGCGGTTGTAAAAGTCGGCGGGCTCGAAGACGTCGAACGGCGCCGGGCCCTGGCCGACCCCGGGAAACGCGAGCACCGCAATGCGCGTCCGGCGGCGCCCAATCGCGATGGCGGTCCGCAGGGCCACCCAAGCGTCCGCGCACACGAGCACCAGGTCAACGCCCGCTTCGCCTCCGAAATGCTCCGCGCGGCCCTGGTCGTCATCCCCGTTGAGCCAGGCGTCGTCCGCCCCAAGGCTGCGCGCGACGGCCAGACGCGACGGGTCGTTGCCGATGACGGCGACCCGCGCGCCCGCGAGGTGCGCCATACAGACGGCGCCCAGACCGACCACGCCCAAACCAATGACCAGCACGTTCTCGCCAAAGCGGTACTGCCCAACGTGCAATGCGTTGAAGCCCAGCGTGAGAAGGTGGGTGAAGGCCGCGTGCTCTGACGAGACGTTGTCCGGAACGGGCGCGATCACATCGTAGCTCATGGGGACGTTGACCGACGCGGGCCGCCCCGCATCGCCGACGACCCGTTCGGCCACGACGGACTCGCTCTGGTGCGGCATTCGCGAGAAGAGGCGCTGCCCGACGTGATACTCCTGCACCCGGGGGCCGACGGCGACGACGCGGCCGACGTTGTTGTACCCAGGGGCGTTTGGGTAGGAGATGCGATAGCGAAACCGCTCGGCTTCCAACCCCGCGTACACGCGGGTCTCCGTGCCGGGGCTGAGGGCGCTGACTTCCGTCCGCGCGAGGATTTCGTAGTCACCGAGCGGGCGATCGGGCGACGGCGCATCCTCGAGACGAACGTCGTACGGCGCGTGGATAAGCACTCGCTTCACAACCCGTCCCCCCGGCATCCGAAGTACGTTGGGCTGGATGCGCTTCTTCGGGTCGGCGTCGGCGTTCCCCTCGTCGCCGTTGAGCAGCAGGAGGCGCCGTCAGGTTGTCGAACGCGCTGCCGATCGATCCACAGGCAGGAGGTTGCCGTGAAGATCACCGACGTGAAGGCCGTCTATCTCCGTCTGCCCTCCATCGAGGTGCGGGCCGACGGGACCCAGGATGCCCTCTTGGTGAAGGTCACAACCGACGCGGGTATCACCGGCGTCGGGGAGGTCGATTCGTCGCCGCTGGCGGCGAAGGGCGCGATCGAGGCCCCGATGTCGCACAGCATCGCCACCGGCTTGCGCGAGGTCGCGGTCGGCGAGGATCCGTTTGCCTACGAGAAGATCTGGCACCGCATGTATCAGGCATCGCGGTACGCCGGGCGGCGGTCGCTGTTCATCCACGCGATGAGCGGTATCGACCTGGCGCTCTGGGATATCATGGGGAAGGCGCTCAAGATGCCCGCCTACCGGCTGCTCGGCGGCGGGTTTCGTTTGAAGGTGCGCGCCTACGCGAGCACGCTGTTTGGTCGTAGCCTGGAGGCCACCGGGGCACGTGCGCGCTGGTGTGTCGACCGCGGCTACACGGCCGTGAAGTTCGGCTGGGATCCTATGGGACAAGACCCCGACTACGACGAGGCGCTGGTCCGTACGATCCGCGAGGCCGTCGGTCCCAAGGTCGACGTCCTGATCGACGCGGGGCAATGTTATGATACCAAGACCGCCATCCAGATGGCGCATCGGTTCGAGCCATACCGGCCCTACTGGTTTGAGGAACCGTTGAACCCCGACAACCTCGAAGGATACGCGCGGCTCTCACAAGCGAGCCGGCTGCGGATCGCCGCCGGTGAGGCGGAGAGCGAGCGTCACTCCTACATCGACCTGATGGATCGCGGGCTCATCGACGTGGTCCAGATCGACCCGACGCGCGTCGGCGGCCTGACAGAGGCGAAGAAGATCGCGTATGCGGCCTATGACCGCGGCCGCGCGGTGATCAATCACTCGTTTACGACCGATATCAACGTCGCCGCGTCGTTGCATCTGCTGGCGTCGATCCCCGACGCGCCGTTGCTGGAATTCTGCGTCGAAGACTCGCCGCTGCGCCAGCAGCTCGCGCGCAATCCTATCAAGGTGGTCGACGGCTACGCGGCGGTGCCCGAAGGACCGGGTCTGGGCGTTGAGGTCGATGAGTCGGTGGTCGAGCGGTACACGGTGAAGGTCTGAACCGGTCATGGCGTTTTCGTTTATCCAAATAACCGACCACCACCTCGGCTCGACCGAGCAGACGTACAATAGCGGTTATGCGACGGCGCACGCGCTGGGCCGGGTGGTGGACCAGGTGGCGGAGGCCGGTGGGTGGGGCGCGGATTTCCTCATCTGTACCGGCGATCTGGTCAACGTGGGAACATTCGATGAATACGCCTTTTTCCGGCGCTTCGTGGGGTTGCAGGGCACAGCGGCGGCCCCGGGGCCGCTCGCGCTCTCCCGGGGCGGGTTGCGCAACCTTCCGGCATATTTCATTCCAGGAAATCACGACGTGCGCCCCGTATTTTTCAACAGCTTTTTTTCTGGCGCACCGGCAGCCGGCGCAAACATGGCGTTCGAGCACAAGGGCGTGCAGTTCTTGTGTCTGGACTTTGGCACGGGCAGACGTGCCGGCGAGGTGCTCCCCGAGACACTCGCATTCTTGCGAGAGCGTCTTGGGGGCGGGCGGCCGAGCGTGCTCTTCATGCACTACCATCCGGTCCCGGTCGGCATCCCGTGGCTCGATGCGGCGGTGCCTGAAGGGATAGAGTCATTTTGGGACGTTCTCGCGTCAGGCCGGGTGCTGGGAGTCTTTTTCGGCCATGCCCACACAACGGTAGAGACTCAAGTCAGAGGGATACCAGTAATGGGGTTACGATCCACGAATTTTCAGTTCGCGCCCACCGAGCAGCCGTTGTATTGCCTGCTGCCACCACACTGCCGGGTGGTGACGGTGGACGGCGAATCACTGACGAGCCAGATTCACGAGGTTCCCCTGTGAAGATCACGGCGATACGGCCGGTGGTCGTCAACGCCCGGATGCGCAACTGGATCTTCGTCAAGGTCAAGACCGACGAGGGTCTCATCGGGTGGGGTGAAGCATCCCTTGAGTGGAAGACCCGCGCGGTGACCGGCGCGATCGCCGACCTGGAACCGTTCATCCTGGGTCAGGACCCGCGCCGCATCGAGCACCTGTTCCAGATCATGTACCGCCAGCCGTTCTTCCGCGGCGGGATCGTGACGATGAGCGCGCTCAGCGGCATCGAGCAGGCCTGCTGGGATATCCTGGGCAAAAGCCTGAGTGTGCCGATCTACCAACTGATCGGGGGCGCCGTACGCGATCGCGTGCGGATGTACGATCATCTCGGCGGCGGAGACATGCAGGCCCTCTACCTCGATGATACCCCGGAGGTCATGGCACGCCGGGCGCGCGAGTCGGTCGCGGCGGGGTACACGGCGGTGAAGGTGCTGGCCGTGCCCAGGACGAGGCCGGTCGATGGGCCCCTGGTCATCGAACGGGCGCGGCGCACGATGGCCGCGATCCGCGAGGCGGTGGGTGACGGGATCGATATCATGGTCGATTTTCACGGCCGCACGGCGCCGGCGATGGGGATCGCGGTCGCCGACGCGCTGGCGCAGTACCGGCCGCTCTTCATTGAAGAACCGGCGCTCCCTGAGAACCCAGACGGTCTCGCGCAGGTCGCCCGCGCCGTGAAGATCCCGGTGGCCAGTGGCGAGCGTTTAGTCACCCGCTTCCAGTTTCGCGAGTTGCTCGAGAAGGCCGCCTGCGCGGTGATCCAGCCCGATCTGTGCCACTGCGGCGGGCTGTGGGAAGCCCGCAAGATCGCCGCTATGGCCGAGGCCTACTATGTGGCCGTGGCGCCCCACAACCCACTGGGGCCGATCGCGACGGCGGCATGCATCCATTTTGCGCTGGCGACACCCAACTTTTTGATTCAAGAGGCGATTCGGGCCGACGTGCCGTGGCGCGACGACGTCGTCACGCCGCCCCGAATCGTGAATGGACACGCGCTGCCGTATGACGGGTCCGGGTGGGGGATTGAGGTGAACGAGGCCGAAGCGGCACGGCACCCGTTTGAACAGGAAGAGATCCTGCGATACTGGCATGAGGATGGATCGGTCGCCGACTGGTGACCCACACGAGGAGGGCTAGAGATGTTTTCGGACGCTGAGGTCTCGCGACGCAACTTTCTGCGGATGGTCGCCGGTGCGACGGGCGCCGGCCTGATGCTGCCGCTCGCCCGGCCGTCCGACCTGCTTGCGGCGCCCGCGAGAGCGTCTCAAGCTGTCATCAACCTTGGCGAGCCGGACACCCTGTTCTCCGGCGCGTCGCGGAGTGCGCTGGCCGGATTCATCTTCAATTTCATCGGCAACGGTCTGGTGAGGTTCCGCCATCCCGACATGGACGTCGTCGCGGACCTGGCGGAATCATGGACCGTCTCGCCTGACGCGAAGACGTATACCTTCACGCTGCGCCGGGGCGTCCGGTGGCAAGACGGCGAGCCGTTCACCGCCCAGGACGTCAAATTTACGTTCGAACTGTGGGCGCACCCCGAGTGGCCGGGGCCGCTGGCGGCGAACATTGCCACGATCCAGGGCGCGCAGGCCTACAAGGAGAAGCAGGCGACCGAGATCAGCGGCGTCAAGATCCTGGCCGGGCAACGCATCCAGATCACGTTGATCGAGCCCTCGGCGGTATTCTTGGCGGCGCTCGCGCTGGCCATCACGTTACCCCGCCACCTGCTCAAGGACGTCCCGCCTGCCGACGCGCAAAAGCACCCCTTCGCCCGCAAGCCGGTATACACTGGGCCGTTCATGGTGGACTCGTGGAGAACGGGCGAAGGCCTGACCTTGAACGCCTTTCCGAACTACTTCCGGGGCCGCCCCAAGCTCGACACGATCGTTGGGCGCAACATCCCTGATCCGGCCGCGGCCCAGGCCGAACTGCGGGCCGGCGGGGTGCAGCTGGGCACGACGGACCCGGACCATTACGACAGCTTCGCCCGTGATGCGGCGTTCAAAACGCAGACGCTCGCAGGCGGGGGCGGGTGGTTCCTCCAGTTCGATCTGACCAATCCGCTGTTCTCCGATCGACGCGTGCGGCAGGCCATCAGCCACGCGATCGACCGCAAGACCATCATCGACACTGTGTTCCGCGGGAAGGCCGAGGCAAATTTCAGCATCCCGTCGCCGCTGTCGTGGTTGTTCAACCCCAAGATCTCCAGATTCGACTTCAACGTGGACCGCGCAAAGGCGCTCCTCGACGAGGCAGGGTGGAAGGTAGGATCGGATGGCATCAGGGGTAGAGACGGGCGCCGTCTGGACTTCAGCCTGAACTGCACCGCCCGCACGAGGGATTGGGCGGTCAGCCTCCAACCGTTCTTGAAGAGCGTGGGCATCAACATGAAGGTCGACGTCGTGGAGTTCGGCACGTGGATTCAGCGTCTCCGAGTGGGCGTCCACGAGGCGTCCTTCGGCGGGTGGTTCAACTTCATCATTGATCCGCGGGCCGATCTGCAGGCGCATTTCTTGAGCCCCCGGCCGGTCGATGCCAGCGGCTACCGCAACGACCGCGTCGACCGGCTCTTCAAACAGGCGCGCACGGCCACCGATCGCACCCAGGAGAAGAGGATCTACGACGAGATTCAAGAGGTCACGGCGCGCGATGCCGTCTATGTGTACCTCTGGCGGCCGCAGGACCTGCTGGTGGCGCGCAACACGCTTGTGATCCCAGAGGTCAAGACACAGTCCGAGTTGTACCAGAGCGCGCCGCGCTGGGAGCTGCGCGCGTAGAACGCCGTGGGCCGCTATATCCTGCGCCGCGCGGTATTCATGGTACCGTTGCTGTTTGGGATATCGCTGATTTCCTATGCCATCGTTCGGTTTGCGCCGGGAGACCCCACACGACTGCTGGTCGATCCTGAACACGCCACGGCCGAGCAGTTTGCCAGTCTGCGGCAAGAGTTGGGATTAGACGATCCATTACCTGTTCAATACCTGAAGACCATGAAGGCGCTGTTGACCGGCGAGCTGCGTTCGTTCAAGACGCGGCAGCGTGTTATCGAGATCGTCTGGGAGCGGCTCCCCGTGACCATCCTTCTCGGCGGACTTTCCCTCGCGCTGGCCACGCTCGCCGGCATCACGATTGGCGCGGTTCAGGCCCTGCGCGCGTCCAGCGTCCTCGACGAGGCGGGCACCATCGTGTCGCTCTTTGGGTTCTCGGTGCCCAGTTTCTGGCTGGCGCTGATGCTCATTATGCTGTTTGCCGTGCGCCTCCATTGGCTGCCGGCCAGCGGCATCCGGCCGGTGGGGGCCGCAGGCTGGAACGTGATCGACATGGCTCCGTACCTGGTGCTCCCGATCGTCGTGCTCGGGACGGGCTTGTTGGCGAGCATCGCGCGTTACACACGGTCAGCGATGCTGGAGGCCTTCGCGCAGGACTTCGTCCGCACGGCGCGCGCGAAGGGGCTGCCCCAGGGATCCGTCATCAGCCGCCATGCGCTGCGCAACTCGCTGCTGCCCGTCATCACCCTGATCGGGCTCTTCTTGCCCGTGTTGGTAGGCGGCGCAGTGATCGTGGAGACGATCTTTGCGATTCCCGGCATCGGCCGGTTGGGGTTGGAGTCAGTCTTTATCCGAGACTACCCGGTGATCCTCAGCCTCAACGTGATGGGGGCCGCCGCCGTCTTAGTCGGCAATCTGGCAGCGGACGTCGCGTACGCCCTGGCCGATCCCCGCATCCGGTTTGGATAGCGTGACCCACACCGCAGCCGCGCTGCCGGGGCGGCCGCGCGCGGGAGATCGAACTCGGCTGCGGTCGCGGTTGTTCAAGAACCGGAGAATCGTCGCCGGCCTAGCGCTGATCGTCGTGCTCCACGCTGCGGCGCTTCTCGCACCCTGGCTCGCGCCGTATTCTCCTGACGCACAGGTCCTCACCGATCGCCTCAAACCGCCCAGCCGCCAGCACCCCTTGGGCGTCGATCATTTGGGGCGGGATATCCTGAGCCGGGTGTTGTGGGGGGCGCGGGTCTCGCTGGCGGTGGGGCTGGTCGCTACACTGCTGACCGTGGTGATCGGCGCGCTGTTTGGCCTGGCCTCGGGGTATTTCGGCGCATGGATCGACGGGCTGCTCATGCGGACCACCGACGTGTTCCTCGCGTTTCCAGTCTTCATTCTCCTGATCACCGTCGTGGCCATCTACGGGTCGAGCGTGTGGCTCCTCATCATCTTCCTTGGGCTGGCGGCGTGGCCGAGCACCGCCCGGGTAGTGCGCGCCGACGTGCTCTCGATCGCCGCCAGAGAGTTCGTCACGGCCGCGCGCGCGGTCGGGGCCGGCAATGGCCGTATTCTCCTCGTCCACATCCTGCCCAACGTGGTCTCTGTCCTGGTGGTGGCTGCGACGCTCCGCGTCGCCATCGTCATCCTGACCGAAGCCTCGCTGAGCTATTTCGGTCTCGGCGTGCCGCCGCCGATGGCCACCTGGGGCGGGATGGTGGCCGATGGCCGGCTGGTGATGGACACTGCCTGGTGGATCACGACCTTCCCCGGTGTGCTGGTCGTAGTCACGGTACTGGCCTACAACATGCTTGGAGACGGCTTGCGGGACGTGCTCGATCCTCGGCGCAGTCTTTCGAGACAGTAAGGGAGGACACGATATGAAGGTCGTGATTGCCACAGACATGGAAGGGGCGGCGGGGATCGATCGAGTCGAGCAGTGTTTTCGGGGCTACCCGGAGGCCTTCGAGACGGGAAGGCAACAGTTGATCGCCGATATCAACGCGTGTATCCGTGGTCTGCGACGCGGAGGCGCGAAGGATATTAAAGTGGTGGAAGGGCACGCCTGGGGAGACTTTCACGCGTTTGAGTCCGGCGATCTCGACGGGCGCCCTGAGGTGCTGCGGGGTCGAGGAGGGCGCGAGCCCATGGTGTCATGGGCCGAGAAGGCGGTGTTCGTCGGCTATCACGCCATGGCCGGGACCCCCGATGGGTTTCTCAGCCACACGACGATGGGGTCGGTTGCGCTTTCGGCCGGCGGGGAGCCGGTGGGCGAGATGGTGATGACGGCAGCGACCTGTGGGTCCGCCGGTGTCCCAGTGCTCCTGGTCACCGGTGACCACGCGACGGTCCGGGAGGCGCGCCACTTTCTACCCTGGGCGGTAGGGGTGGAGGTGAAGCGCGCGACCTCGATCTCGGCCGTGAGGCTGCTTTCCCGCGAGGAGGCGAGCCGGGCGATCGAGACCGGCGCCGCGGCCGCGATGGCCCGGGCACATGACTGCCGGCCGCTACGTTTGCCGGAGCCGCTGGAGATCGAGGTGCAGTTCCGGGCGACCGAGTTCGCCGACGCGTCGATGATCCTCCCGATGGCGCGACGTCAGGGCGACCGTGCAATCGGCTTTACGGCCCCGACGTTCGCAGAGGGGATGCGGTTCTTCGCGTCGGCGGTGCAATTGACGACGCAAGCGCGGCAGCGACCGCTGTGGTCGAAACTGCAGACTCTGCCTGAGGTGCAGCAGATGAGCCACGAGTGGCTCGAGTCGTTCTTGCGACCGTGGCTCGAGCAACCTTCGCCGTTTACGCCGAACGCGAAGGCCCTCAGGGAGGCATGACCGCGGGAACCAGCGCTGCCGTTGTCGAACAATCTCGTTACCGGTTGTTTGGGGAGGTTCACGCCAATGAAGGTGGATACGAAGCAAAGCCAACTCTACGCGCGGGGCGAGGCCTCGGCGCCCGGCGGGGTTCACACCGCGAACCGCTATATCCCCGAGAAGATGGTGTTTGTCCGGGGTCAGGGCGCGTACATGTGGGACGCCGACGGCAAGCGCTACTGTGACTATCACGCGGCGTTCGGACCGTTCGTCCTGGGCCACGCGCACCCCGAGGTTAACCGCCGGGTCATCGAGGCCATCCAGCAGACAGATCTCTTCGGCGTCGGCACGACCGACCTCGAAATCGCGCTCGGTGAGAAGATCCGCCAGCACGTCCCCGCCGCCGAGATGGTCTTGTTTTGCAACGCCGGTTCCGAAGCCACGTTCCATGCGTTGCGGCTGGCCCGGGCCGTGACCGGCCGGCGCTACATCCTCAAGTTCCAGGGCTGCTACCACGGGTGGCACGATTACACGTGCCGGAACATGTTGAGCGCGCCGGAGAAGATCGGGACGCGAGACCCGGGTTCGGCCGGTATCCTCGACGAAGTGATCGACGCTACCCTCGTCTGCACTTTCAATGACCTCGATGAAGTCGATCGGACGTTCAAGACCTATAAAGGACAGATCGCGGCCGTCATCCTCGAGCCGATCCCCCACAACATCGGCTGCGTGATGCCCAAGCCCGGGTTTCTCGAAGGGCTGCGCAAACTCACGAAGGAACACGGGACCATTTTGGTGTTTGACGAGGTGATCACCGGGTTCCGGCACAGCCTCGGTGGCTATCAGAAGATCTGCGGCGTCACCCCCGACCTCACGTCGATGGGCAAGGCGATCGCCAACGGCTATCCGATGGCGGTGCTCGGCGGGCGTCGCGATCTGATGGAGTTCTTCAACACCAGGCCGGGCGGGACGGTCTTCTTCGCCGGGACCTACAACGGTCACGCGGTGGGTACCTCGGCGGCGCTGGCGACCATCGAGATCATGGAGCGCGAGCCGGTGCACGAGCACATCTTCCGGTTGGGCGACCGGATGCGGCGCGGGTTGCGCGAGATCCATCAGCGGTTTGGCATCGAGGCCACCGTGACCGGGTTTGGGTCGATTTTCGTGACCTACTTCATGGAGGGTCCGACGGCCAACTACACCGATCTCATGAAAAATGACGCGGCGCTGTTCACCGATTACCGCAGGCGGCTCATGGAGCGCGGGGTGTTCAAGATTCCCGTGAACCTCAAGCGGGCGCACATCTCCTACGCGCACACCGACGCGGACATCGACAACACGCTGCAGGCGGCAGAGGACGTGCTGAAGGAGATGAAGGGACGCCGCTAGCGCGTCGCGAGCGCTTCCACCGTGAGGTCGGTCAGAAACATGTGGCCGGGCGCGTGCGTGATCATGAGCGGAAGCCGCGCGCGCGTCGCCACGGCCTGGGGCGTGACGCCGCACGCCCAGAAGACCGGCACCTCTCCCGGTTCAATCTGCAGGACGTCGCCGTAGTCCGGACGACCCAGGTCGCGGATGCCGATCGCCAACGGATCACCGGCGTGCACCGGCGCGCCGTGGGCAAACGGGTACCGGGCCGTGATCTCGGCGACGCGTGTAAGATCTGCCCGCGGGAACGGTCTCATGCTCACCACCATGGGACCGGCAAACGGTCCGGCCGGCTCGCACATCCTGTTGGTCACGTACATCGAAACGTTGGATCCGCGCTCCAGGTGCCGCAGCGGCAGCCCGGCCCGCTGTAGCGCCTCCTCGAACGTAAACGAACATCCTAGGAGAAATGCGACAAGGTCGTCGCGCCAGAGCCCCGCGAGATCCGGCCGTTCTTCCACGAGTTCGCCGTCTCGATACACACGGTACAAGGGGACGTCAGTACGGAGGTCGGCGTCGGGTGCCGCTACTCGCGGTACCGGATCGCCGGGCGCCGTGACGTCGAGCAGCGGACACGGCCCGGGGTTGCGATCGCAAAAGAGGCGGAAATCACCCGCGTGCGCCTCCGGCACCACCACTAGATTCGCCTGCACGTAACCCGCGGCCAGCCCGGCGGTGGGGCGCCGCCAGCGTCCGGCCCGGATCTCCGCGCGCCAGTATCCGGGTGTGCGCGCCGCGGTCACCGTCGCAACCCCTTCGCCCGCAGCGCCTGGATCAATCGATCCGGATAGTTCGTGATGATCCCATCGCCGCGCAGCGTGCCGATGCCCATCTCGAGCAGTCGTTCCATTTGCGTGGGGTCATCAACCGTCCACGGCACGATAGGGATGCCGGCGCGGTGGACTGCGTCTACGGTCGCGCGACTGACGAGGCGGATGCTCGGCGAGTAGATGTCGGCCGGCGCTGCCCGGACGACCGCGACGGGATCGGGGGTCGGATCGGTCGCCGCGCGGAGCGCCGCGGTGGGTACCGAGCGGTCGAGCGTCTTCACCCGGGCCAGCGAAGGATAGTAGAACGATTGGATGATCACCCGGTTCGTCATCCCCGCCTCGCGAATCACGCGAAGCGCGCGTTCTTCGAAGTCCTGTGGCGGGGTCGGCGCCGAGGGTTCGTACTTGGTCTCGATGTTGAGGCGGACCCGGTTGTTTCCGGAACCGCGTACCAAGTCGAGCACCGCGTGCAGGGTCGGGACGCGCTCGCCCGCAAACTGCGCGTTGAACCACGATCCGGCGTCGAGACGCTGCAGGTCGGCCAACGCGGTGGTGCGGACATACCCGCGACCGGTCGTGGTGCGCTCGAGCGTCGGGTCGTGGATGACGACCACTTCGCCGTCGGCCGTGACGTGCAGGTCCATTTCGAGGACGTCGACACCCATTGCTAGGGCGTTCCGAAAGGCCGCCAGGGTGTTCTCCGGGGCCAGACCGGCGCCGCCGCGGTGCGCGTGCACGTCGACGTTGACGGTTTGCGCCAGACTTTGCACGGGGAGAAGCATGAGAGCAGTCGCCGCGAGCAGGGCAGCCGCGTGGAGCATCAGCGCGCCTCGCATGCCTGCTACCGTAGGATGAAGCCCGCTTTCAATGGATCGTCTGGGGCCACCACGAACTCGCTGCGACCGGTGATGAACGCCGAGCCTTCGACTTCGGGCACGACGGCCGCGAACGCTCCCACGGTGGCCGGTCGGAGGACCCGCCCGGTGAACGTCGTCCCGATCAGGCTCTCCACGATGAACGGCTGCCCCACGGCCAGACGGCCCCGCGCGTGCTCGATGGCCACCCGCCCGCTGACACCGGTGCCGGTCGGCGATCGATCGAGTTCACCCTCCGCGAAGATACACACGTTGCGGCTCTGCGCGCCCGGACCCTGCGGCGGGCCGGTGATGATCGTGCCATACAGGAATCCCAGATCTGGCTCCGTGGGATGCGTGATCGGGAGCGCGGCGGCGACCGCGTGCTTCACCGCGACCCCGATGTCGATCAAACGGCGAAACTCCTCGGGTATCAGGCGGACACCCACATTGGCGGCGTGGACATACGCATAGAAGGCGCCGCCAAAACCCACGTCGCAGCGCACCTCACCGATGCCGGGCACGTCGACCTGTTGATCCAGGGCCAACACAAACGACGGCACGTTTTCGAAGGCGACGCTCGCCACCCGGCCGTCTCGGATCCGCGCGCGGGCGGTCACGCGGCCGGCGGGCGTGTCGAGACGCACGATCGTTTCGGGGGCGAGCACCGGCACCGATCCGGTCTCAACCAGCACCGTCACCAGCCCGATGACCCCGTGCCCGCACATTGTGCTGAATCCTTCGTTGTGCAAGAATAGCACACCGAAATCGCCGTCGGGCGTCGTGGGATCGGTGATGATGCACGCGTACATGTCGGCGTGCCCGCGCGGCTCGAAGATCAAGAGGCGCCGTACGTGATCGAGGTGCGCGATCGCGTGACGCCGCTTGGCCAAGATCGTGTCGCCTGGGATCGGCGGCAGCCCGCCGGTGATGACACGCAGCGGCTCGCCGGCCGCGTGGGCATCGATGACGGTGATGACCGGCCGGCCGTCCGGGGGCTTCCAGCGGCGCAGGGCGTCAAGCGCCATCGCGGGCCATGGCCTCCTATTTCTCGCTCTCGGTGAGGCCCTTGACGAACCAGCGCTGCATCAGTATGACCACGGCCACCGGCGGCACCATCGCCATGACGACCGTCGCCATGATGAGCTGCCAGTCGGTTTGGGCATCGCCGGTGCCGATCATCTTGGTGATGCCGATGACGATGGTATTCAACTCGCTCTTGGTGGTGATGAGCAGCGGCCAGAGGTACTGGTTCCAGCCATAGATGAACAGGATGACGAACAGCGCCGCGATCGTCGAGCTCGACAGCGGCACCAGGATGCTCCAGAAGAACCGCATCGCCCCCGCGCCGTCAATCTTGGCCGCGTCCACCATCTCGTCGGGTACCGTCAAGAAGAACTGCCTGAAGATCAGGGTGGCGGTTGCCGACGCGATGAGGGGGATCGTGAGCCCCGGGAACGTGTTGATCATGTGGAGGTCGGAGACAACTTTATAGGTTGGGATGATCCGGACCTCGATCGGGAGCATCAGCGTCAGGAAGATCATCCAGAAAAAGAACATCCGCAGCGGGAACACGAAGAAACTCACCGCAAAGGCCGAGAGGATCGAGATGGCAATCTTCCCAGTGGCGATGGTGACGGCCATGACGAAGCTGTTCAGCATCATGCGACGGACGGGTTCGCCTCGTACCAGCTCGCCCTGACCGGACGTCCACGCCTGCGTGTAGTTTTCGACGGCGTGCGGGCCCGGCACGAGTGGCAGTTGCCCTCTGGCGATGGTGCCCACGTCGTAGGTCGAACCGATGATCGCCATGTAGACGGGGAAGACAAACGTCGCGACGCCCGCGAGCAGGATGAGGTGGGCCAGCCAGTGCGTCCGGCGGAGGGCGCCCATCAATAGTGCACCCGCCGCTCGACGTAGCGAAACTGGACGGCCGTGAGCGTGATCACGACCAACAACAGAATCACCGACTGCGCCGAGGAGCCGCCCAGGTCGAGGTTGACGACGCCATCCACCCAGAGCTTGTAGATCAGGGTCTCGGTCGCTCTACTCGGCCCCCCACGTGTAAGCGCGTGGATTACGCCAAAGGTGTCAAAAAACGCGTAGATGACGTTAACGAGCAACAGGAAGAACGTGGTCGGCGAGAGGAGCGGGAAGACGATCTTCCAGAACCGCTGGCCCCCGCCGGCGCCGTCGACCGAGGCCGCTTCGAGCACCGACTTGGGGATCGACTGCAGCCCCGCCAGGAAGAAGATGAAGTTGTAACTCACCTGCTTCCAGGAGGCCGCCAGGATGATCAGGATCACCGCGTGCAGGCCGTTCAGCGTAAAGTCCCAGTGCACGCCGCGGGCGACCAGAAAGCGCCCCAGGATGCCGATCGCCGGATGGAACACGAACAGCCACAGCGACGCGGCGACCGCCGGGGCCAGCGCATACGGCCACATGAGCAGCGTCTTATAGATCCCTGCGCCGCGGATCTGTTGGTCGGCCGTGATGGCCAGCACCAGACCGGATAGCAGAGCCAGACCGATGACGCAACCCGAGAAAATGATCGTGATCCCAATCGCGCCCCGGTAGGCCGGGTCGCCCAGGACCGTCGCGAAGTTTTCGAACCAGATGAACTGCGTCCGCAGGCCGAACGGATCCTGGCGGAGCATCGACTGGTAGATCGCCTGCCCGGCGGGCCAGAAGAAGAAGACCAGCGTGATCGCCATCTGGGGCGCCACCAGCACGTACGGCAGAATCTTATTGTCGAATCCGGCTCGCCGCGTCATGGGCGTCTCGTCCCCGGTTCACTGTTGGCGAAGAAACCGTTGGGCCACGAGCAGCTTGCCATCCACCAGCCACACGTCGGCCTCGACGCTGCAGAAGCCGTGGTCGAGGGCGTCAAACAGCGGGCGCGCGTGGAGGTAGTCGTTGTGCGCGTGTGCGCGGGTGAGTGGAACGGGCGCCGCCGCGACCAGGACAACGCCCACCCGTGTTGGCATTACTGAGACCCCTTCAACAACGCGAATAGATCAGCCCGGCCCCGCGGGAGGTTCCACCTCGGAACCGGGCTCACGTCTTCGACAACGTCCGGCCGTTTTTACGGCACGACGGCCGTCTTTTCGAACCTGCGAAGGATGTCGTTCCCCCGCTTGACGGCGGCGTCCATCGCCTGCTTGGCCGTCTGCTGGCCCTGGAAGGCCTTTTCCCACTCCTCGTAGATGACGGTCCGGATTTCCGGCATGTTGCCCAAACGCAGCCCCTTCGAGTTCCGGGTGGGCAGCGTCCGGGTCAACTGCTTGTAGGGGATATCGGCCCCGGGGTTCTGGTCATAGTACCCCATCGACTGGACCTGCTGGATTGCCGGGAAGGTGATCGGCAGGAAGCCGGTCTCGATATGCCACTTCGCCACCACCTCGGGCCGGCTGAGATATCGGAAGAACTCGGCGACCGCCTTGTAGTCCTCTTTGGTTCGCCGCGGCGAGGTCATGACCCAAAACGACGCGCCGCCGATGATGGAGTTCTTGGGCGCGCCCTTCACGTCTTCATAGTAGGGGAGGTAGGCCGTGCCCCACTGGAACTTGGCCTCACGGACGATCCGCCCGCGCAGACCCGACGACCCGTGGATAATCCCGCACTCCCCCGACGGGAACAGCGCGTCGCCCGCGGCGTCACGACCGCCGTACTTGAAGCTGCCTTCTTTCAGCATGTCCATGAAGAGCTGCAGGTGCCGGACGTGCAGGTCGCTGTTGATCGTGAGTTCGGTGTCAAAACCTTCGAACCCGTTGCCCTTCGTGGCGAGCGGTACGTCGTGAATCGCGCTGAAATTCTCGACCTGTGTCCAGGTCGGCCAGGCAAAGGTAAAGCCGCACGGTGCAGCGTTGGCCTGACGGATCTTCTGCGCCGCGGCGCGTGTTTCGGCCCACGTCTTCGGCGGACTGTCCGGGTTCAGACCGGCCCGCCGAAACGCGTCCTTGTTCCAGAACATCACCGTTGTGCTGCTGTTGAACGGCATCGAGATCATCTTGCCGTCGGCCGAGCTGTAGTACCCGCGGACTGCCGGCAAGTAGATGCTCGGGTCGAACGGGGTATTGGTCTCTTTCATCAATTCGTACACTGGTTTAATGGCGCCCTTGGCCGCCATCATCGTGGCCGTTCCGACCTCGAACATCTGGACGATGTGCGGCGCGTTGCCTGCCCGGAAGGCCGCGATCGCAGCCACCATCGTTTCGGGATAGGAGCCTTTGTACGTGGCGTTCACACGGTACTGGGTCTGCGAGTTGTTGAACTCCGTCGCAAACCCCTCGAGGATGCCACCACCAGGCTGGCCGAGTCCGTGCCAAAACTCGATGGTGACGCGCTGCCCCTGGCCGGTCGCGGGTGACGAAACCACCGCGGCGCCGGCGACGGTCAATATGACGGCGATCAAACCGGCGAGCCATCGTCCCTTCATGTGGTCTACACCTCCTGAGTTGAGCCCTGCCTTATTCTACGGCCGGGCATATCTCACCCTCCAGCCTACGGAACTAGCAAGGGTTTTCCTATCGGGCAGCGACCCTATGGTTCTTGTGGTAGGCTTGACACAACTAGTACTATATGGTACTAGTTACCTGCTTGTCTTAGGAACGGAGCGACGGAGGCCCCGCGGCGTGGTCGGCTAGTGCACGGGACGCGCGAAAACCTGGGGTTTGCACTGGCGAAA
>JBGQGY010000010.1:0-52460 GCA_041497675.1 bacterium
ACAACATCATCGTCGTCGGGGTGGATGACGAGTCGATGCGCGCGGCGATCGACATTATCCTCGACATGCAGGGTGGGTTGGTCGCGGTTGCCGGGCGCGAGGTGGCCCGCCTACCGCTGCCGATCGCGGGGCTGATGTCGGACGAACCACTGGCGGCGGTCGCTCACGCATACCGCGCCCTGTTGCAGACGGCGCGCCGGATGGGCAGCACGCTCGACGATCCGTTCACGACGCTGTCGTTCATGGCGCTCTCGGTCATCCCGGCGCTCAAACTCACCGACCGCGGCCTGCTCGACGTCACCCGCTTCGAACTGGTTCCGTTGTTTATTGACTAGAGTTCCAAACGGAGTGGAGGTGCCAGATGCGTCGCCGAGATAGTGCATCGAAGCCGTCTCAATTGCGCAACGGGGCGGAGCGGCCACGGAAAAGGACGGTAGGGGGGTTCAGCCCGCGACCGATGGCAATTGAGGTCGTAGAAGACAGGCTACGGAAGGTGAAGGACCCTAAGAAGCGGTGGAAGTTGGCGCTCCACCTGGCTGAGACGTGCTACGAATGCTTTGCGGTCGAAAACCTGTTCAGAGAACTGATCAATTGCGACCCGACTGACCTCGATGGGATCCTAACGGCGCTCATAGACCTTCAAATCTCCTTTGACCACATCGGTGTGGGGCACCTGCCGAAGATCAAAAGGCCGCTCGCCGGAGCGATTCGAGCAATTGATACCTTCTTACCGTAGGCAGTTAGGCTGCCCATGAGCATCAAAAGCGTAGCTGAGATAGAGCGCATGATCCAACCCTCCGTCCACGACCGAAGGCGTGCTGAAATGTTGGCTTTGGCTCTCTATGAAGACGTCCGGGACAAGACTGTGTCTTGCCGGACTGAGGTGATATTTGGAGTGTCCCTGATCGAGTCCTCAGAATGGAAGAAATATCCTACGGAATCCCGCAGAATGCATGACAGTGGATTCGCGACTGGGGATATCCTCGCACACCTGCGAAACGCGGGTGCGACCAAGGTGGAGTCGATCAGAGTCCTCATCGAGATCGCAGGCCTTACAAATGCACAGGCAAAGATGATCGTTCATTGGAGTGATGCGTGGCAGGACACGCGCGAGGCGGATGACGGACTCCAGGTGTCGGTTGAAGAGGCCGCCCGTCAGTTACTGAAGTCGTTGGATCAGAAGAGACAGTGACCGTGCTGAGCAGCGAACGAGGTCCATAGGCCCTGCCCGAAGCACTCGGTTCTAGCCCCTCACCTTCAGGACTTCATCGAGAGATCGGCCGATGAGCAAGCGCCCCAACTTGCGGTGGCCGATCGTCAGGTAGTGGCGCTTCCACACTTCGACCACGTCGGCCTTGGTCTCGCAACGATCGAGTTCGGTCTTGACGTTGGTCAGGTACGTCCGCTCCTCTTCGGGGGAATTGAACGTGGTCGTCGGAGACATCGTGGTCAACTCCTTAATCCGCCAGTACGATCTTCCCATTACTCATATCGGCGATTATGGCCAACGCTTCAATGGGGACGCCCAAGTCTGCCAGAGCGGCTCGACCGCCCTCGAAGGCCTTTTCGATGACCGCGCCGACCCCCACGATCGTCGCGCCCGCCGCAGCGGCCAGGCGTGCCAGCGCGAGAATCGTCTGACCCGTGGCGAGGAAATCGTCGACGATGAGCACGCGTTCGCCTCGCCCCAGGTATTCGGGCGAGACGATGAGCTCGATGTTCTGCATCTTGGTGTGCGACGGCGCGAGCGTCAGGTAGATCTGATCGGGCATCGTGATGGGCCTCTGCTTGCGCGCGTAGACGACCGGCACGCCCAGTGACTGCGCCGTACACACGGCGGGCGCGATGCCCGAGATCTCGGCGGTGAGCACCTTCGTCGGACGCGCCTGCGCGAACCGGCGGGCGAGCTCCCGGCCGCACTCCGCCATAAGGATGGGGTCGACCTGGTGGTTGAGAAATCCATCGACCTTCAGGATGCCGTGACCGAGGTTCTTCCCTTCGGCGAGAATGCGCTGCTTGAGGGCGTCCATGTCCTTGTTCCCCGGTCAGGCGTCGCGTTGATAGGCGACGCGTCCGCCGACGATGGTTGCCACCGGGTGAAGCTCCGCGTCGAGGACGGCAAAGTCCGCGCGCCGGCCGGGCGCGATCGCACCGCCGTCGTGGCCCACCAACCGCGACGGTGTCTCGGCCGCCATTTTTATCGCGGCCGGGAACTCCGTCAGCCCGGCCATCGTGCGGACGGCCTGATCCATCGTGAGCACGCTGCCAGCGAGCGTCCCATCCGCCAGACGCGGTACGCCCCCCTCGACGGTCACGTCCTGATCCCCAAGCGTCATGCGGCCCACTGGGGCCCCGGCGGCGGCGATCGCATCAGTGATCAGCACCGTCCGCTCGGGACCTTTCAAGGATACGACCATCTTGAGGACAGCCGGGTGTACGCTCACGAGATCGGCAATCAGCGAGCAGCTCACGTCGGGGCGCGCCAGGGCGGCCCCCACGATCCCGGGTTCGCGATGGTGGATCGGCCGCATCGCGTTGAACAGGTGGGTGGCGAGCCGCACGCCCGCCGTGAACGCGGTCATCGCCTGTTCGAATGTCGCGTCGGTGTGCCCGGCGGCGACGGTCACGCCCTTGCCCCGCAGGTGCGCGATCACATCGGACGCGCCCTCGAGTTCGGGCGCCAGGGTGACGATCCGGACGGCCCCCTGAAAGTCGCTGAGCAGCCGGTCGATCCATTGGACAGAGGGGGGGCGGAGATTGGCCGGACGATGCGCGCCCACGCGGGCGCCGGACAAGAAGGGACCCTCCAGGTGGACGCCTATGATGCGCGGCGCGCCGGGCCGGCGCATGCGGGCCGCAAAGAACGCCAGCGCGGCGCGGAGGCGGTCCTCGGGCGAGGTGATCAGCGTCGGCAGATAGGCGACGGTGCCGGTGGCGAGCATGTGGCGGTCGGCGGCGGCCAGACCCTCGTCCGTTGGCGAGAGGAAGTCGCAGCCGGCGGCGCCGTTGATCTGAAGGTCGATGAAACCGGGGACGAGCGTGCCCGCCGCAAACTCCAGGTCGGGCCGCGGGTGGCGGCCGTCGCGGGCATCCGCAATCCGTTCGCCGTCGACGATCACGTGGCCGGGCCGCAGAATGCGATCGGGAAGAACGACCGTCCCGGCCTGCAGGATCACGCCGCGGCGCCGGGCAGACCCGATCCGGCAGGATGCAGGCCAGGCAGCGTCACGGGCAGCCGGCCGCGCGGCACGAGCGCCCCAAGGAGCACGCGCGCGCCCGCATCCAGGCTCGGGGCATCGGCACCGTACGTCGCCAGATACGCCGCGATCTCGGGGAACTGGAGCAGATCGTACGGATCCCCAGTGGCGACCACGACCAGCCGGTCGCCAAACGCCCTGTGGAGATCGCGGATCGCCGCGACCTGATTCGCGTTCGGGGTGCCGCGGGTAAACGTGACGGCGACCACTTGGTCGACCTCGGGACGCGGTCCTGAAGTCGGTACCTCGCGGACGTCGGCGTGATAGCGGCGCAGGGCGGCGGTCAGGTCCGGCGGTTCGTACTCGCCGTACCCCGGCGACAGGGCGGCCACCCCGATGCGCGGCCCGCGGAGCGGGACAATCCCCGCCCGATCGCGCACAAGCGTGACGGCGGCCTCAGCAATGCGCGCCGCGATACCGTCATGGTCGGCACCGTCGATAGTGACGGGGCCGGCGGCCGCGGCCGGTCCCCACTTTTGAACAGCGGCCTCGACGCGCTGGAGGGCTTCGGCGACTCTTGCCGGCGGCAGGTCACCGTGCTCGATGGCCATCGCCAGCCGGTCCAACACTTCGTACTGCAGCGCCTCCGGCCCAAGCGCCAGCAACATGTCGCACCCGGCGAGGACGGCTGCGACCGCGGCGTCGCCCACGCCATAGTTGTCGATGATGGCCCGCATCTGCAGCGAGTCACTGCAAATGAATCCCTGAAAATGCCAGCGTTCACGGACGATCCCGGTCAGAATCGGCGCCGACATCGTCGCCGGCACCCCGCTGGGGTCGAGCGCCGGATACACGATGTGGGCGGGCATCACCGAGGCGACGCCGGCGTGCACGGCAGCGGCAAACGGCGGCAACTCCACGCGCTCCAGCCTCGCCAGCGGATGATCGACACGCGGTAGCGCGAGGTGCGAGTCGACCGTCACGTCACCGTGCCCGGGGAAATGCTTGACCGTGGCGGCCACGCCGACACTCTGCAGACCATCGATATACGCGAGCCCCAGTGATTCGACGAGGACCGGCGACTCGCCAAACGCTCGTGCGCCGATGATGGGATTCGCCGGATTGTTGTTGACGTCGACCGCGGGGGCGTAGTTCTGGTGGATCCCCATGGCGCGCAGTTCGCGCCCGGCGACCAGCCCGGCTTCACGCGCGAGCGCGGTCGAGCCTGCGGCGCCCAACGCCATCGGACTTGGGAGCGGAGTGACGCGTATTGTCCCGCCGCCCGCCACGCCGCGGCCAAAGCGGTTCACGACGCCACCCTCGTGATCGATAGCGACTAAGAGCGACGGCGACCCGGCGCTCGCCGCTATGGTCTGCAACGCGGTCGTCAGCCCGGCCATCTGTGCGGGCGACTCGACGTTCTTGCGAAACACCACCACGCCGCCGATGTGCCGTTCGGCAATGAGCCGTTCCAACCCCGACGCCGGCGCCGGGCCGGGGAAGTCGACGACGCACATTCGCGCGGCTGCGCGCACTGCATCTCGGCCCGGGCGTGATCGCGTAACGGTGCTCAGCGGTCAGGCCCCGTTCATGAGCGGCATGCCGCCGCGCAGTTCGATGAGGGTGACCGAAAACGTCAGACGTTTCCCTTCGCGGACGACCTCGACGCTCACCGTGTCGCCCGGCTTCTTGCGAAACAGTTCGCGGCGCAGATCGCTCTGCGTCTCAATCTTCTTCCCGTCAATGGCCACCACGATGTCGCCGGCCTTGATGCCGGCCTTCTCCGCCGGGCTGCCGGTCACCGGCGTGACGACGACCCCATACGTGACCGGAAGATTGTATGCGCGGGCGGTCTCGGGATCGATCTGCCCGACCATCTGCACGCCGAGCGCCGGCCGGACGACCCGCCCGCGCGCGACGATCTGCTCCATGATGAGCGACGCGTGATCGATCGGGATTGCAAACCCGATGCCCTGCGCGCCCTGGATGATCGCGGTGTTGATCCCGATCAGCCGGCCGGCCGAATCGAGCAGCGCACCGCCGCTGTTGCCCGGGTTGATCGCGGCATCGGTCTGCACCAAGTTTTCGACGGTGAAGTCGGGGCTGGCCTGGATGCTGCGGTTGAGCGCGCTCACGACGCCGACGGTGACGGTGCTGCCGAGCCCAAACGGATTCCCGATGGCGATGGCCCTCTGCCCCACCTGCAGGGTGTTTGACGAGCCAAACGTCACCGCGGGCAGCGGCCGCGGGCTTTCAACCTTCACCACCGCGATATCCGAAAAGCGGTCCGCCCCCAGCACGCGCCCCCGCAGCGTCTGGCCCGAGAGGAGGGTGACGGTGATTTCCAGGGCATCCTGAATGACGTGGTTGTTGGTGAGGACCAACCCGTCCGCCCGGACGATGACGCCCGAACCCTGCCCTTCGCGTGGGAACAGACCGTACGGCGTGGCGACCTGCGCGGTCACGCTGATGTTGACAACGGCCGGTCGCGCTTTCTGGACGACGCGAATAATCGTAGACTCTTCGGCTTCGACGATCCGCGCCCCGGGGACCGCGGGCGGCGCCGCGCCGGCCGGAGGCTGCGTGGTGTTTGCCGGGGGCTGCGAGGCGGGCGGCTGAGCGGCCGGCGGTGTCACGGCGCTGACCTGCGGCCCGAGTGTGAATCCGTACCGCGGGCCGACGTACCCACCCAGCACGCCTCCAAGCAACAGAACGGCGAGCAGCGACAGGCTGCGGTTTCTCGATCGTTTTGGCGCGGAACTCACAGACGCGGAACTCACAGACACGACACGTTCCTCCTTTTGGACCCGTTCCATTATATCAATCCGCGTGTTCGAGCGTTTGTTCCCACGGCACCATGCCCGACAGCAGAAGGATGCCCGGCCGGGCGGCGGAACTCCCTCCAGCGAGGTGAGACGGATGATCACGCTATCTTCTGAACAGGAAGCCCGGGCCGCCGCCCTGCATCGCGAGGCCTTGATCATTGATACGCTGTCCGGCGAACCATCGGTCTTTTCCCCAGAGATGCTGGCACGGCTCACGGCGTTGACTGCCCGCCAGACGGAGACGCCGGACGTCATCGCCGAAATGGACCGCATGGCTACCGAGGCGCTTGCGCGCGACCGACTCCCCGAGTACTGGACCTGGTGGGAGCGTAGCGGCGTCGACGTGATCAGCAACACCGTGGGGCCGTTCGGCCGGATCCCCTTCTCGTATGAGAGCGCCGTCGACGGGCTGGCGCAACTCACGCGCCGCTTCGACGCCACAGACCGCCTGGTCAAAGTGACCCGCGCGGCCGATATCGAGCGGGCCAAAGCCGGCGGTCACCACGGCATTATCCTCAACTTCCAGAACACGACGCACTTCGGGCAGGACCTAGCGGCGCTGGACCTCTTCTACGATTTTGGGGTGCGCATCGTCCAGTTGACGTATAACATGCGCAACTTCATCGGCGACGGGTGCACGGAACGTACCGACGCCGGTTTGTCGAACTTCGGCCTTCAAGTGGTCCGGCGGATGAACGAGCGCGGCATCCTCGTCGATCTGTCCCACTGCGGGCTGAGCACAACCATGGACGGCATTCGCGCCTCCACGCGACCGGTCGCCATCACCCATTCGTTCTCGCGGGAGCTAAGCGCTCACGACCGGGGCAAGACAACAGAGATCATGCGGGCGCTCGCCGAGCGCGACGGGTATTTCGGGGTGTTGATTGTGCCGTTCTTCATCACACAGGAACCCACGGCGACGCTGGCGCACTTTGTCGCGCAGGTCGACCGGGCGGTGGAAGTGATGGGCATCGACCGCGTGGGCATCGGCACCGATTGGGGCGCGGTCTTCCCAAAATCGCTGGAGACCATGCTCGATGCCGAGATGCTCCGGATCGGATTCCGGCCGGAGCACCGCACGTCGTGGAGCGCGCGCGTCGAAGGGTATCAGTCGTGGTGCGATTGGCCCAACATCACCCGGGCCCTGGTCGGACGCGGCTATTCGGACAACGAAATTATCAAGCTCCTCGGTGCCAACTTCTTGCGCATCTTCCGCGATGTGGTAGGGTAACGGAAACAGTCGGCGCCAGAACGAGGTTATAGATAGTATGGCTCGTGAACTCCTGACCGTCTGTCCCCGCTGCGGCAAGGAGAATCCTACCGAAGCGCAGTTTTGCATGCGCTGTGGGACCGCCCTCCACCGCACCTGCTCCACCTGCGGCACGAGCAATCCGCCGGACGCGCAGTTCTGCCTGCAATGTGGGACGCCGCTGTCGGAGGCCACGCAGGTCGAGCGCCGTGTGTTGAGCGTGCTCTTTGCGGATCTGGTGGCGTCGACGCCCCTGACGGCGGGGCTCGACCCCGAGCGGACCCGCACGATGGTCGGCGAGTACTTCGCCGCCATGCGGCAAGAGGTCGAGCGCCACGGCGGGGTCGTCGAGAAGTTCATCGGTGACGCTGTGATGTCGGTGTTTGGTCTCCCCCAGGCCCACGAGGATGATCCCGAGCGTGCGGTGCGCGCCGCGATGGCGATGCAGGCGCGGATGCCGGCCCTCAATACCCGTCTCACCGCCGACCTACACATCCGGATCGGGATCAGCACTGGTGAGGTGGTGGCCGATCCGCGCCGGGTCGCCGCGGGCGAGTTCATGGTCACCGGCGAGGTCGTCAACCTGGCGGCGCGGCTCCAGACTCAGGCGCCGCCCGACGGCATCGTAGTGGACGAGCGCACGTTCGTCGCCACGCGGCCGGCGGTCCAGTACGAACCGCAGCCGGCGACGAAAGGCGGGGACTTCGCCGATCGCGCGCGCTGGCGACTGACCGGTCTGGCTGAGGGCCCGGCGGGGACGCGGCTGCGCGCGCCGCTGGTTGGCCGCGAAGATGAGATGCAGTTCCTGCTGGCGTTGTACCGCCGGGTCGTCGACGGCCGCACCCCCCACCTGGTCACGATCATCGGCACGGCCGGGGTCGGCAAGTCCCGGCTGGTCGACGAACTCCTTGAGGTATTGCGGGGATCGCCGGTACCGCCCCGCGTGCTGCGGGGCCGGTGTCCTGCCTACGGGGAGGGTCTCACGTACCGGCCACTGGCGCAGATGCTCCGCGCCGAGTGTGGGATCAAGGACAACGACCCCGCCCCGGTCGTGCTCGAGAAGCTACGGGTCCACGTCTTCGCGACGTGCGCGCCGCTGCTCGGCACCGAAGAGAGCGAGATCATCGTCACCGACCTGGCTTCGGCCCTCGGCGTGAAGACGACCAGACACGCCTCTGGCGCGCCCGTGATGTCGACCCTGGTGGGCGATCGCAGCGCCGAGCCGCAGGCGCGCGAGTCGAGGGGCGCGGCGGATCCGCGCTCGGCCGCCGACGCGCTGTTGCGGTCGCTGCGGGCCTTCCTGATGGCCAAGGCCCGCACCGCCCCGTTGCTGCTCGTCTTCGACGATCTCCACTGGGCGGAGGAGAGCCTGCTCGACCTACTCAGGCTCCTCGTGCTGCGGGGCGGCGAAGGGCCCATCCTGCTGCTGTGTCTGGCGCGGCCAGAGCTGCAAGAACGCTACCCGGAATGGGGTGCCGGGCTGCGCAACTACACCGCCGTTGGGCTCGCCCCGCTGTCGGCGGACTTCAGCCGGCGGCTGATGACCGAACTGCTCAAGAACGAGGCGACGCTCGCCGACGTGCGCGACGCGATCCTCTCTCGCGCCGAGGGCAACCCGTTCTTCATTCAAGAAATCCTGCGCATGCTGATCGACGGCGGCGGGCTCGTGCGTGACGAGGGCGGATGGCGCTGGGCGTCTCGCCGGCCGGAGATCCGTATCCCCGACACGATCCACGGCATCCTGGCGTCTCGCCTCGATCTCATCTCGCCGCTGGAAAAGCGGGCGATTCAGGACGCGTCGGTGGCGGGCCGGGTGTTCTGGCTGGGGGCGCTGGTCGCCACCAGCGAACTGACCGTGGCCGAGGCCACCGCAGGGCTCGCGCGGCTGCAGGAACGCGATCTGATCGAGGAGCGACCGGCCTCGTCGGTGGCCGGCGAGCGCGAATTCGCGTTCACACACGCGCTGATCCGCGAAGTGGCCTACTCCACCGTGCCAAAGGCGGCCCGGGCCGACAAACACCTGAAGTTCGCGGGCTGGCTGGAACGCACCGTCGGCGAAACCAACGACGAGTTCGTCGGGATCCTGGCGAGCCACTACGAGCACGCGTGGCGCTACCGCTTCGAGACGGGCGATCGGGCCCCGGATCTGGCGCGCACGGCCATCGCGGTACTGCGGCGGGCCGGCGAACGCGCCCGAGCGATGCGCACCTTTCCGGAGGCGCGGCGCCTCTCCGAGCGTGCGCTGGCCGTCATGCAAAACGCCGGGTTGCACGATGACGTCGCGACGCTGCTGGAACTGTTGATCGACCGCACCGAGGCGGTCAAGTGGCTCTCGTCACCGGCGATCATTGAAAAAGACACGCAGGTCGTGCTCGACCGCGCGCCGGCGCTGGGGCGCGAGGACCTGCTGGCGCGGGCGTGGCTGAACCGGGCCTTTGCCGAATACGACCGCAGCCGGCTGCAGGCGGCTGAAGACGCGCTGCGCCGCGCCCTCGAGCTCTTCGAGAAGCTCAATGACCGGCGCGGGCAGGCCGAGGCGTTCGAGATCCTGGGCACGATCACCGAGGATCTCCGCGGCAAGCTCACGACTGCGCAAACCGCCTACAGCCACGCGCTGAACCTGTACCGTGAGATGGACGACGGGCAGGGTGTTGCCCGCTGCATGGCCTGGTATGGACGCACCGTCATGGACACGGGGAACCTGGCCGAGGCGCGAAAGTGGCTGGTCGACGCGCATGAGTTTGCCAGGACGCACCACGAACGGATCAGCCAGGCCTACAGCGCGACGGCATTGGGGCTGTTGGCCCACATGGAAGGGGATTCCGAGGAAGCCATCCGTCGCTTTCACGAGGCGATCGCGATCCGTCAGGAACTCGGCGACCGCATGACCGAGGCGAACGTGCGGCGACACCTGGCCATGCACCATCTCCGCTGGGGACGAGTAGACGACGCGGAGCGAGAGCTCCAGACGGCACGGGCGCTCCGTCGCGAGCACGGCGCCAAGTCCGAGGGCACGCTGTTGCTGCGCGGGCTCGCGGAGGTCGCCATGGCGCGCGGGGATCTGCTGGCCGCATCGGAGTTGGCCGAGCAGGCCTATGCGGCGATCTCGGAGCACAATGAACCCATTGCAAAGGGATCGCATGGTGCGACGCTGGGGCGAGTGCGCGCCGCGCAAGGCCGGCGCGAGGAAGCGGAGGAACTATTCCGCCAGAGCCTGGAGATCCTGGAGGCCCGCGAGTATCGCTTCGATCTGGCCCTGACGCTGTTGAAGTACGGCGAGAGCCTGCAGATTCTGCACGATGATGCGCGCGCCCGGCCGGTGCTCGAACGCGCCCGAGGGTTGTTCGCCGACATGGGCGCCACGCACTTCGTTCGAGTGGTCGACGGTCGACTGACGACCGGGGTATAATGGCCTATTAGCATGCTGAACTGGCTGCGCCGTCCGAAGTATGCGTCCATCGAGCGCCGTGACGTCCCCGCCGGGCTGTGGGGGAAGTGTCCCAGGTGCGCGACCGTCGTCTACCACAAAGATCTCGAACGCAACCTGAAGGTCTGCCCGACGTGCGGCTTTCACCACCGGCTCACCGCCGAGCAACGACTGGGCATTACGGTCGACGACGGTTCCTTTGAGGAGACCGACGCGGGTTTGACGTCCAGCGATCCCCTGCACTTCGACGGCTACAGGGAGAAGCTCGACGAGGCGCGCGAGAAGACCGGGAACCCGGAAGCCGTGATCACCGGCACCGGCGCCATTGACGGGCACCGGTGCGCGCTCGGCGCGCTCGACTTCTTCTTCATGGGTGGATCGATGGGCTCGGTCGTCGGCGAGAAGGTGACGCGGATCGCCGAGCGCGCGCTCGACCTGCACCTGCCGCTCATCATCTTCTCGGCCTCAGGCGGCGCCCGCATGCAAGAGGGCGCGTTGTCGCTGATGCAGCTGGCCAAGACCAGCGCCGCCATCGCCGCTATGCAGGACGCGAGGCTCGTGTTTGTCTCCGTCATGTGCGATCCAACGACCGGTGGCGTCACCGCGAGTTTCGCCTTTCAGGGTGACGTCATCATCGCGGAACCTGGTGCGATGATCGGCTTTGCGGGCCGGCGTGTCATCGAACAAACGATCCGGCGCAAGCTCCCCGACAACTTCCAGACCGCCGAGTTCTGTCTCGAGCACGGACTGATCGACCTGGTCGTGCCGCGACCGGAGATGCGATCGACCCTGGGGCGCCTGCTGCGGTTCTTCGGGGCGCCGCGCGCGCCGGTGGTCGAGCCGGCCCTGACCTCGGCCCAGGCACCGCCGGAGACGCGATAAACCAATGCCGGCCATCCTCCCCGACCGCAACCGTGAGGCCGAGGCGCGCGCGGAGGCTCTCGAGGCGCAGATGGCCGACATCCAGCGCGAACTCGAGTCGCACCGGCGGCGCGCGGAAAAGAACGCGCCCGGAGAGGCCGGGGTCGTGCGCGCGCTCGAAGCCCGCGCCGAGGAACTGCGCGAAGCCTTGCTCGACGTGCCCGTCGCGTGGCACTCCGTCTCGCTCGCCCGGCATCCTCAACGGCCCAAAGCCCAAGACTTCATCCAGGCGCTGCTCACCGACTTCACCGAACTGCACGGCGACCGTCTGTTCCGCGACGATCCGGCGCTGGTTGCGGGCATCGGCTGGTTCGAGGGGCGCCCGGTCGCCGCGTTGGGACCCCACAAGGGGAAGGACACACGCGAGAATCTGGCCCACAACTTTGGGATGCCGTATCCAGAGGGCTATCGCAAAGCGCTGCGCGTGATGAAACTGGCCGAGAAGTTCGGCTACCCGGTGATCAGTTTCGTCGACACCCCCGCGGCCTATCCCGGCGACGCGGCCGAGGAGCGCGGCCAAGCGGAGGCGATTGCCCGCAACATTTCCGAGATGACCCGGCTGCGTGTGCCGGTACTCGTCGTGATCACGGGTGAGGGCGGCAGCGGCGGCGCGCTGGCGATCGCGGTCGGCGATACGGTCCTCATGCTCGAACAGGCCATCTACACGGTCATCCCGCCGGAGGGCTGCGCCGCAATCCTGTGGCGCGACGCGACACGGGCACGCGAGGCCGCGTCCGCACTTCGGCTCGTCGCTGCCGACCTGCACGCGCTCGGCATCGTCGATGAGGTCATCCCCGAACCGCGAGGCGGCGCGCACCTCGATGCCCCGGCGGTGTTCGAAGCCGTGCGGGGAGCCCTGCGTCGCCACCTGTCGGCGGCCACGGCCATTCCCATCGACGAGTTGTTGCGCCGCCGGTACGACAAGTACCGGCGCATCGGCCAGTATGAGGAGCCCGCATGACCGATCGCATCGACTTTGAACAGGTCCGCGAAGTGGTGCGCATCGCCACCGAATCCGACGTCACCGAACTCGAAGTCGAGACCCCCTCCCTGAAGATCAAAGTGCGCAGAGCGGGCAACGCGATGGCCCACGCGACACCACCGGCCGGCGCCGGGGCCGCCGCGTCACGGCCGGGCCAACCGGTTGCTGTGGGAACGACCACGCCGCCGCACGATGATCACATGGCCCCGATCGTGGCGCCCATGGTCGGCACGTTCTACCGCGCCGCCTCGCCAGACGCCCCACCCTTCATCAAAGAAGGCGACGCGGTCGACGAGGGGCAGGTCGTCTGCATCATCGAGGCGATGAAGTTATTCAACGAGATCCAGGCCGAGGTCCGCGGCCGGATCGCCCGGGTCCTCGTCGACAACGCCTCCCCCGTCGAGTACGGACAGCCGCTTTTCGTGGTCGACACCGCCCCGCGCGCCTGACGCGTCAACCCGGATGTTTCGCAAGGTGCTCGTCGCCAACCGCGGAGAGATTGCCGTCCGTGTGATCCGCGCGTGCCGTGAACTCGGCATCCGCACGGTCGCGGTGTACTCCGAAGCCGACCGGTCGTCGCTGCACGTGAAGATCGCAGATGAAGCGTTTTGCATCGGCCCCGCCCCGAGTGCGGAATCATACCTCAAAATCCCCAACATCATGAGCACGGCCGAACTGCTCGGTGTCGACGCGATCCATCCGGGCTACGGGTTTTTGGCGGAAAATCCGCGATTCGCGGAGATCGTGCGCGACCACGAGATCGCGTTCATCGGTCCCCCCGCCCGCGCGATCGAGTCGATGGGCGACAAGGTCGTTGCGCGCGAGACGATGCAGAAAGCCGGCGTGCCGGTCGTGCCCGGGAGCAACGGTCCGGTGGCCGACGAGCGCGAGGCGCTGGCGACGGCCAGGACCGTCGGCTACCCGCTGATCATCAAGGCCGCCGCGGGCGGCGGCGGCCGGGGCATGCGCACCGTCCATACCCCGCAGGACCTGCCCGCGGGCCTGCGCGCAGCGCAGGCAGAAGCCGAAGCGGCTTTCGGCGACGGCCGCGTGTACATCGAAAAGTACATCGAAGAACCGCGGCACGTCGAAGTGCAGGTCCTGGCCGACACGCACGGCACGGTGCTCCACCTGGGCGCGCGTGACTGCTCGATCCAGCGGCGGCACCAAAAGCTCATCGAGGAGTCCCCGCCGCCGCGTCTCCGCGAGCGCACGCTGGCCGGGCTCACCCGAGCCACGGTCCGGGCGGCCCAGGCGATCAGTTATGCCAACGCCGGCACCGTCGAGTTTCTGGTGGACGCGTTCGAGAACTATTACTTCATGGAGATGAACACGCGGATTCAGGTCGAGCACCCGGTCACCGAGGTGGTCACCGGTCTCGACCTGGTCAAAGAACAGATCCGGATCGCCGCCGGCGAACGGCTCGGTATCGGTCAGCGCGACGTCGAGCTTCGCGGGCACGGGCTGGAATGCCGCGTCAACGCGGAGGACCCACGCCACGACTTCCGGCCCTCGGCCGGGCTTATTTCCACGTTCAATCCGCCCGGTGGGCCCGGCATCCGCGTCGACACCCACTGCTTTCCCGGGTACACGATCCCGCCGCACTACGACTCGCTGGTCGCCAAGGTGATCACCTGGGGCCGCGACCGCGAGGAGGCCATCGCCCGCATGCGGCGCGCCCTGACCGAGTTCGAGATCGGCGGCATCGAGACGACGATCCCCTTCCACTTGAAAGTACTCGACAATGCCTTCTTCCGCCGCGGGGAAGTCTACACGAACTTCATCCAACGACGCATCGACCCTTCGACCCTTTAGGCACAAGGAAGCGAACCCCGCGGGGCAGAAGTACGCTCCGCGCATGTTCGAGGAGGTGCAAAGATGACCGGGGTTACATTCAGTTACGGGCTCGCGTTTGTCCTGGTGGCGATCTGGCTGCTCTACGCGGGCGTCAAGATCGTCCGAGAGTACCAGCGACTGGTCGTGTTCCGGCTCGGGAACAGCATCGGCCAGAAGGGCCCGGGCGTCGTCTACCTGGTCCCCATCATCGACCGCGCCGTGTGGGTAGATCTACGCGAAGTGTTCCTCGAAATACCGTCGCAAACGTGTATCACCCGTGACAACGCGCCGATCAACATCGATTTCCTGATCTACTGGAAGGTCATGGACCCGGCCCTGACCGTCATTAAGGTCGGCGACTTCGCCGGCGCGGCCCGCGGCATCGCCACCACGACCCTGCGCGCCGTCATTGGCGACATCAGCCTGGACGATGTGCTCGCTCGGCGCGAGCAGATCAACAGCGTGCTGCGCACCAAACTCGACGAGGTCACGGAGCGGTGGGGCGTCAAGGTCACCACCGTCGAGATCCGCGAGATCCTCCCGCCCAAGGACGTGCAGGAAGCCATGACGCGCCAGATGTCGGCGGAGCGCACGCGCCGCGCGGTCGTCACCGAGGCCGACGGCAAGAAGCAGGCCACGATCACTGTCGCCGAGGGCGACAAGCAGTCGTCCATTCTGCGGGCCGAAGGCGAGCGGCAGGCCGCGGTCCTGCGTGCCGAGGGCTTCTCGCTCGCGCTCGATACGATCTTCAGGATTGCCAAGACGATCGACAGCAAGACGATGGCGCTGCAGTATCTCGAGACGCTCAAAGCGCTCGGCGCCGGCCCGGCGACCAAGTTCATTTTCCCGATGGAGTTCACGCGGCTGATGGGCCCGCTGGGTGACATGGTGGGGAAGGCCGCAGGGGACGGCGACGGCGGTAAGACCTAGCGCACCGGCGCGCACGCCGGCCGGTTCGCCCGCCGCGGCGATCGGCCGGCGTTTCTCCGACGGGCTGGTGTCGGCCGCGGCGCTTGTCGCGCTGGGAGTGTTTCGGCTGGTCGACAGCACTCTCGACGTCCGTATCTACGGCAACGAGTTTCTGGCGGAGGCCCGTCGCAGCGGCCGGCGGCTGCTCTTTGTCGTCTGGCACGGCAAGGGTCTGGTCCCGGTGTTGTTCTTTCAAGGGGCGCCGCTGGTGATCTATACGAGCCAGCCGCGCGACCCGTCGTGGGGCGGTTTCCCGAAGCATGTGCGGCGTTTCACGCTGGCGGCGCTCCGGCACATGGGCTACCGTGTGCTCGACGCCGCCCAGTTTGCCAGCGAGTCGCGCGGCGTCATCCGCTTCCTGCAGATGCTCGAGTCCGGCGCCGGCGGCATCATCGCGGCGGACGGACCGCTCGGTCCTTCGTATCGCGCGAAACCGGGCGCCGCCTTTGTCGCCAAGCGCGCCGGCGTGGCGCTCGTCCCCGTGGGCGCCTCGCTACGCGACGCCCTGATCATGGATTCCTGGGATCACTTCGAGATCCCGCGGCCGTTCTCAGGCGCGGTGCTGACCATCGGCGAGATGATCACGGTGCCGGAAAAAGCCACCGACGAGGACCTCGCGACCCTCTCGAAACGCCTCGAGGAAACCCTCAACGACCTGACGACGCGCGCCGACCTCGAAGCCTTTGCCGAGGCGCGTGGCCCGCGGCGCCCGACCGAAGGTGCGCCGGCGGGCGGCGTCTAAGCCCCGGCGAACGCGTACAGGAAGGACGCGACCGACTTCTCGAACAACCGCATCCCCGCCAGCGTCGCGTATTCGTTCGGACTGTGCGGCCGGCCGCCGTGGCCCAGACCACCCATCACGAACGGCTGGTTCAAGACTCGTCTGAACAGATAAAAAGGCGCCGACCCCGCCAGGTGCGGCCAGATCTCGGGTTCGTGACCCAACTCGCGGAACGTTTTGACGAGCGCCTGCACGGCCGGCTCGCGCACGCTGGTCTTCGCCGGCGGGTAGCCATCGTAGAAATGCACCTGTAAGTCCTCGCGCCCAATCTTCTTGAGATGGGCCGCGATGCGCTCGCGCACGCGCGCGGGCTCCATACTCGGCACCATGCGCACGTCCATCTTGACCCGCACCTCGTGCGGCAGGAGGGTCTTCATCCCCGGCCCCGTGTACCCGCCCCAGATGCCGTCGATGTTGAGCGTCGGGTCGAAGAGATAGTGCCGCAAGAGGTCGACGCCCTGCTCGTTGTGCTTGAAGCGCCCTGCATCCCAGTTCCACAACTCATTGGCCGCGTCGAAGGTCTTGGCGAGCGCGCGAAGCAGCTCTTCATCTTCGGCGCTGGGCGGTGCCACGTCGTTGTAGAACCCGTCGATCAGGATCCTCTCGTTCTCGTCCATCATCGTGCCGAGCGCCTTGAGCAAACGCCAGGCCGGGCTCCCCACCCAGACGGCGTTGCTCCCGTGCACACCCCGGGTGCGCGGGCCGCCCCAGGTCCCACCGCGGCACGAGACCTCGAAGTACTGGATGCCCTTGACGCCCAACCATAGGTGCGGCTTGCCGTGCCGGTCCTGACAGTAGAAGGGAAAGTAGGTGGCGTCGGCGCCGAGGCGATCTTTGTGCTTCTCGATGAACCCGGGGAGGTTGGGGCTGCTGAGTTCTTCCTCGCCCTCCACGACGAACTTGAAGTTGACGGGCAGGCGTCCCTTGACGCGACGGATGGTTTCGACCACGTTGAAAAATCCTGCCAGCGGGCCCTTGGTGTTGTACACACCGCGGGCGACGACGCTGGACCCGAAATCAGGCAGGTCGACCACCTGCCCTTCGAACGGCGGCGCGAGCCAGTCCTCCCCCTCCACCGGCTGCACGTCATACATCCCGTAGATCAATAACGTCTTCGGCGCTCCCGCATCGATCGTGCCGTGAACGACCGGCCAGCCGGGCGTGGGCACCACCTCGGCGTTGCCGCCAAGTTCACGGATGCTGCCGGCGACCATCCCCGCCATTTCGGCCATACCCTTGCCTTCGCCGCTGATGCTGGGCTGGCGGACATAGGCGCGCACACGATCCAGGTGCGCATCAAAGTGACTATCGAGGTGCGCAAGCACGTCATTCATCGTGAGGGTTCCTCCGTGGGCTCCGGGCCAGGCGGCGCATCAACTGGTCGACGGCCTGCTCCCATGTGTAGCCCTTGACCCGCTGCTGGGCCGCTCGGCCGATCCTGCGCGCCATAGACGGATCGGCCACAAGCGATCGGACCGCCTGGGCCAGCGCGCCGGTGCTGCCGGGAGGGACCAGCAGGATTTCCTCTCCGTCCGTGAACAGGTCCCGGATGTTGGGCAGATCGGGAGCGATGATCGGCCGTGCCATCGCGGCGTACTCCGACAGCTTCATCGGCGCGCCGGTGGGCAGGGTTGCGGGCAGGATCGCGATGTCGAACTCGCCGATCGCACGCACCGCATCGTCGTGGGAGAGTGCGCCACGCCACTCCACCGCGCCTTCCACGCCGAGGGAACGGGCGCGCCCTTTGAGCGCGTCCTCCTCTGGGCCGCGCCCCACGATCACGAGCCGCGGGTTCCCGCCGGCCGGCCGCCCCTCGCGCAGGATACGAAGAGCGTCCAACAGCAGGTCAACGCCGTGCCACCGTGACAGGCTCCCCACGAATCCCAGCGTGCACTGTCCGGCGTCCGCCACGGCGTCCGCCAGCGGAGGATGGGTGTCCGCCATCTCGAGCCCCATGCGCAGATGTCTCTCGCCGATTCCGTTCCGCACGATCTCGATCCGATCGGCGGGAAGTCCAAGACCCACGTAGTAGTCCGCAACGGCCCGCGAGGGGGTCGCGATCACGTCCGCGGCTCGCCCGAGCACCCTCATGGCCCGCGCGTGCGGCGCGCGCCAATACCCCTCGCCCCGAAACGCGCGCTCAACCTCCACGTGCGCGTCGAGATACAGGATCAGGGGAACCCGTAGGCGCCGCGCGAGGTACGCGGCTCCCGCGTCGTAGACCGACGCGCGGTGGAAGATCGCGTCGACTCCCTGCCGACCGGCGACCCTGGAGGCGCGCCATGTGGCCCGCGCGTCGAAACCAAATTCGAGCAGATCCCGCACCCACCAGGGAAGCCGGCGGATCAGGTTCTTGACACGCCCGCCCACGGTATCGAAGGTGTAGGGCGCGATGGGATAGGCGCCAACCAGGGACACATCGTGTCCCCCACTGCGGATGGCCTCGGCCAACGCAAGCAGTTGAACCGCGTCGCCTCCGCGACCGATGGTCACGTAAGTCAACAGGATCCGCATCGGTCCTATGAGTGCGGGGCTCCGGCCGAAACTCCTCCCCTGACAGGGACCGTGCGCGCGACGGCAGAATGCTCCACTACCGGCGGGACTCAGACAAAGACCTGGCTCGGGAAACGGTGGAGTATCGGTGTGACCTTCAGCAGCGAGCGTCTGCGACGTCTGGCACAGCTCGAAGGCTGGCATTTCTGGTTCGCCGGCCGGCGGGCGTTGATCCAGCGGCTGCTCGACCGACACCTCGCCGGGAGCGACCAGATGGCCCTCGACGTGGGCTGCGGGACCGGGGGGATGCTCAAGACGCTGGGGCCGCGATTCCGCCGAGTCGTCGGGATCGACCTGCACGCTGAAGGACTGCATAACGCCCGGCGAGAAAGTCCGGACGCGATCCTGATGAGAGCGAATGCGACGCGACTTCCGGTCGCCGACAACGTGTTCGGCGCTGTGCTCCTGCTGGACGTCCTCGAACACGTGGACGATCATGCGGCGCTCGCCGAGGTCCATCGGGTGCTGCGGCCCGACGGCGTCGCCATCATCACCGTCCCGGCCGTCCGGTGGCTGTGGAGCTATCGGGACGAGGCCGCCGGGCATCTGCGGCGCTACGGACGCCGGCAGCTCGTGGAGGCGATCACGGGTGCCCGGCTTGCGGTTCTGGCCGTGCAGTACTATCAATGTCTGCTCTTCCCGTTCGTGGCGGTCACCCGTGTGCTGGGACGCGGCGGCCCGTACCTGCGCGACCTCGAGGATCGTCCGTCGCAGACTCTGAGCCGCTTGTTGGCGTGGGTGAACCTGACGGAAGTGCGGCTCGGTGCGGTGATCCCCTGGCCATGGGGATCGTCGCTGGTCGCCGTGTGCCGGAAGGCTGCCGCGTGAAGACCCGATTCGAGTTACTCTTGTTCTCGACCGATCCTGCCTTCATCCACCAAGCAGTGGCCGCGGGTGTGGATGGCATTACCGTCGATTGGGAACGCAACGGCAAGCCCGCGCGGCAGGCGGGCGCCGATACCCAGATCAATGGGGACTCCCTCGAGGACCTGCGTCGGGTTCGGGTCTCCACCGACGCCCAGGTCATCTGTCGAATTAACAGCTACGGCGCGACGACCGCCGCGGAGGTCGAGCAGGCGATCGACGCCGGCGTCAACGATATCCTCCTGCCGATGGTCCGATCCGTAACGGAAGTCGAAGCCGTACTCGCGCAGGTCAACGGACGCTGTGGGGTCGGCATCCTCGTGGAAACGCTGGCGGCGACGCGCATCTGCCGGGAGTTGGCCCGCCTGCCGTTGTCGCGTGTCTACGTCGGGTTGAACGACCTGGCGATCGAGCGCCGTACGCCGAACATCTTCTCCGCCGTCGTCGACGGCACCGTGGAACGCATCCGTGAAGTATTTCGCGCGCCGTTCGGGTTTGCGGGCCTGACCCTGCCTGACGCGGGGTTCCCGATTCCCTGCCGGCTCCTTATCGGTGAGATGGCACGGCTGGAGTGCCGGTTCAGTTTTCTGCGTCGCTCTTTTCACCGGGATATCCAGGGTCGGGACCTGCGTGTGGAAATTCCCAGCCTGCGCGCGGCGATTGAGGACGCGCAGCGGCGGACATCCGATGACCTAGCCAGGAACCGCGCCGATCTGGACGCCGCCATCCGGGCGTGGCCTGGGGAGCTGCGGCGGGTCGCGGAACCACTACCGCGTGGATAGCCTGCGCGATAAGCGCGCGCTCGTCACCGGCGCGGCGGGCTTCGTGGGCGCCAGCCTGACTAAGCAGCTCCTGCGGCACGGTGCGCGGGTCCACGCGGTCGTGCGCCCGACCACACGCCTCTGGAGAATCGAAGACGACCTGCCCGCATTGGTCCTTCATGTCTCGGACCTGACCGACCGCGATCGGTTGCAGTTGGCGGTCGATGCCGCCAGACCGGATGTCGTCTTTCACCTCGCCGCGCCCGGCGGGCACCCCACGACGCCTGAGGCGCGCGCGGAGCTTCTCGCGTCTGCCGTCCTGGGGACCGCGAATCTGCTGGAAGCGCTGGCGCCGCTGGACTACCGGCGGTTCGTCGTCGCCGGCAGCTCACTGGAATACGGGCCAAAGATCGTCCCTCACGCCGAGACCGATCGGCTGGAGCCGACGACGTTCCGCGGCGTCGCGAAGGCCGCAGCAAGCCTGCTCTGCCTGCAACACGCCCGAGCGGAACGCCGGCCGATCGTGGTCCTGCGCTTGTTCTCAGTGTACGGCTGCTGGGAAAATCCCTCGCGCTTGATCCCTACCGTCATCCGGTCCGTCCTACGCGGTGCGGATGTAGTGCTGACGGCACCGGGCGTCCGTCATGACTTCGTGTTCGTCGAAGACGTCGTCGATGCCATGCTGCTCGCCGCCACCGCGGGTCACGCGGACGGCGAGGTGTTCAACGTCGGCTCTGGACAACAATGGAGCAACGAGGACGTCGTCGACCAGGTGCAGCAGCTGACCGGCCGGACGGTGCGTGTGCGCGTCGGCGAGTACCCGGCCCAGCCCGCCGACACCGGCTATTGGGTTGCCGACATTCGCAAAGCCGCGGCGGTGTTGGGCTGGCGCCCGCAACACGACCTCTCAGGCGGGCTGAGGAAGACCACCGAGTGGTTCCGTGTTCACGAGCACACCCCCAACGGGGTGACGGCGGCGCGCGGCTAGGATGGGCACCGACGGACCGGACCTGAGTGTCGTCCTCCCCGTGTACCGCAACCGGGAGATGTTGCACGCGCTATGCGGGAGAGTGTGCGACGTCCTGGACGCGCAGGGGCGGCCCTACGAACTCATTTTTGTTGACGACGCCTGTCCCGAGGGCTCCGGCACCGTCCTGAAAGAACTGGCACAGACGAATCCGCGCGTTGTGGTTCTGACGCTTGAGCAGAACGTCGGACAGCAGCGGGCCGTCCTGACCGGACTCCGGCGCGCGCGCGGACGCTGGGTTGTTGTCATGGATGCCGATCTGCAGGATCCACCGGAGGCGATCCCACTGTTGCTCGCCGCGGCCAATGCCGGCGCGGCCGCGGTCTTCGCCGGACGGCGGGGCCGGTACGAGTCGCCGCTGCGCCTGCTGACCTCGCGCCTCTTCAAGGCGACCATGCACCTGCTGTGCGGTGTGCCCGCAGACGCCGGTCTCTACGTCGCGATGAACCGCCAGATGCTCGAGCGCGTGTTAGCGCTGGACAACCCGCGGCCCCACCTTGTGGCCATGATCGGGTGCACCGGCCTCCCTGTGGCTTCGATCCCCGTCCGGCGCGCAGAGCGACCGGCCGGCCGGTCGGCCTACACGTCCTGGGGTCGTCTGGAGGTCGCGCGGCAGGCGCTCACCTGGGTGCTGGGGCACAAACTGCGCGACCGGGGAGCGCGAACATGACCGGGCCCTCCTCGATCGATCTCGATCCCCATAACGTCCGTCAGAAAGAGTACTTTGAACTCACGGACAAACCCAGGATGGTGCCGACGGGCTCCCCGTATCTCCGACGGCACGTGGATGAGGCGATGCGGTTCGCCGGAATCGCACCGGGCGCCCGCGTGCTGGACGTCGGCTGCGGCATGGGGCGTTACACGCTCATCCTCGCTGAGCGTGGCGTGAGAGTTGAGGGGCTTGACATCTCGCAGGTATTGCTCGACCGGCTCCGGGGGTATGCAGGGGGACGATTCGACATCCCGCTGCACTGCGCCGACATCCGGCAACCGCCGGCGAGTCTGGAGGGCGCGTTCGATGCGGTCTTGGGCTTCTTCGTCCTCCACCACCTGGCCACACTGGACGGCGCCCTAGTGGGTCTCAGCCCCCTGCTGAAACCGGGCGGCCGGATGGTGTTCCTCGAACCCAACCCGTTCAATCCTCTCTACTACATTCAGATCTTCGTCACGCCCGGCATGAGCCGGCAGGGAGAGTACGGCCTGACCACCATGCGGAGGGGGCCGATCTTCCAGGCGATGCGCGAAGCAGGTCTCCATCACCCAGCGATGGCCCGCTTCGGTTTCCTGCCCCCGTTCGTCGTAAACCGGCCCTGGGGCGCGAGGCTGGAACGGGTGTTGGAAGCGGTGCCGGTGTGGAAGGGTCTGCGCCCGTTCCAACTCTTCAAGGGCGTCCGGCCCTGAGGCGCGGCGATCTCCTGACCGGAATCGGTCTGTTTGTCGCGAGCGTTCTCCTCTCGATCGCCGGCGGGTTCGCCAGAGGGCTCACCCCGTACGATGAGGCCTGGTTCTTACAGGTCGTGCACCGGGTGACGTCCGGCGAGGTCCTGTACCGCGACGTCTTCTTCGGCGTGACGCCCCTGTCGGTACAGATGACGGCCCCGGCCGTACGCCTCTTCGGCGCCGAGATCCTCGTCATCAAAGCCGTCGTGGGGCTGTGTTTTGCGTTCAGCGCGCTGCTGGTCGTGCGAATCGACCGGCAGCTCGGGGGCCGGGGATTCCCGGTCCTCTTGATCGTGGCCCTGTTGACGCTGGGCCGGCCTGAGATGGCTCCGTACTCCGGCTTGAGCACCGTCTTCCTCTTGGCGACGCTGAGCGCGGTTCTCCGCTGGCAGGAGAGTGCCTCACGAGTGGCGCTGGTCGCGGCCGGTCTCGCCGCGGGTCTCTCCTTCGCCAGCAAACAGAACCTCGGCGCCTACGCGGCGGCCGCGTTGCTCGCCTCGCTGGCGATTGCCCACCCCGGTTGGCGCGCGCTGGGTCGAAGGCTGGTCGTCGCCGGAGGGGCGTTCGCTCTCGCGGCAGGGCTCCCGATGGTCCCCATCTGGCTTGACGGCGCGATGGAGCGATTCCTGGCCGATGGGTTCTTCAACAAGGTGACCTACCTCGAACACGCAGGGGTCGGATATCTGGAGAGCTCCATCCAGCTCGTCCGCCTGTTGCCTACCCTGTCGTTGTGGCACAGCCTCCCGGTCGCGTATGACCTGGACCGGTACCTCGTCCCACCCCTGGCAGCGGCGGCCCTGCTGGCCGCCTGGCTCCGCGTCGACCGGCAGCGGCGCGCGACGCTGACGATCGTCTTCGTGTTCGCCGCGGCCGGCGTCCTCGGCGTGTTGCCCCGGACCGACACCGAGCACATGATCCACGCGATGCCCCCGCTTGTCGTCGGCCTCGCGTATGGCCTTCGTGAGGCGTGGCCCAGCAGAGCAGCGTGGAAGCGTGTCGGGACCGCAGCGCTGTTGGCGTGGTTTGGGTTCGGCCTGGCCCAAGCCCTGATCACGCCGGCCGTCCAGGTCGGGCGGGGAGCAATGCAGGTCTCAACACTCCCGCATTTCCGCGGGGCGCTGATCCCCACCGCCACCAAAGAAGACTTCACCGCGCGCGCGCGGATGCTGGCCGCGGCGGGTGAACAGCCATTCCTCCTCATCCCCGAGGCCGGTTTCTACTATCTGTTGACGGGGTTGAGGAATCCGACGCCCTACGACTACCCGTACGTGACGACCTTCGGCCCGCATGGACAGCGCGACGTCATCGCGTCGATCGAACAGGGCCGCATCAGGACGGTCTGCTTCGCGGCGCGGGGTCCGATCGCGCTTCGCCCGGACGAGCTGGCGCGTTACGTTCAGGAGCAGATGATCCGCGGCGCAGACGCGGGCGCATGCACCGTCTACCACCGCCGGGGTTGACGCCGAACGCGGTGGCGCTCCCACACCGTCTGCCACTTGCGCTCATACAACACCCTGTTCCGGTCAAAGAGGGTGTCGTAGACGGTGGTGTCCAGGTCTTTGATCGACGACCGGCCGAAGTGATGCACGAAGACATCCTCGGCGCAGACCATGCGATATCCGAGCGCGCGCACCCGCCACGCGTAGTCGTCGTCCTCGAACATCCCAACCCCAAATCGCTCATCCAGCAGGCCGACCCGCGCCAGGACGTCTCGCCGAAACGCCACGCAGAACATCCCGAGCATGGGGAGCACGCGGGTCTCGCCGGCGTGCGCCCCACCGTAGGTCTGTGCGAAGACGTGCATGTCCTCCAGAGATGCGTACGACACCTCGATGCGTGACTCGTTGCCCGAGAAGTTCGTCACCGGTCCGACCATCCCGATAGACCGGTCGGCGGAGAGATGCCGCACCAGACCACCCAGCCAACCATGGGTGACGACGGTATCGTTGTTGAGCAAGACGAGGATCTCGCCGGAGGACGCCATCAGGCCTTGATTGGTTGCCGCCGCGAATCCTCGGTTCTCGGCGTTTCGGATGAGACGCAGGTTCGAGTGGACCCTCTGCATGTCCTGCACCATCTGTGCGGTGTCGTCCTGGGACGCGTTGTCGACGACGATGACCTCGAGGTTGGGGTACGAAGTCCGTTCCCACAGGCTTTGTAGACATTGCGCCGTGAGGTGGGCCTTGTTGTACGTGACAATGACGATGCTCGCCTTCGCCACGGCGCCAGCCACCGCGGTGCTCAGCGCCAGGTGGCGCGCCTCCCAGGTGTGCCGGCGGGCAAACGCGGTCCTCGCGGCCCGGCGCTCCGGACCATCCTCGCTCAGGGCCTGCTCGAGGGCACACAAGAAGGCGGCGGCTCCGCGTCCCTCGTACGCGAGCCCGTCTGCAACCAACGGCGCGACCTCCGGGAGCGGAACGGTGACCACCGGCTTGCCGGTACTCAAGTATTCATAGACCTTCACCGGGTCCGTGGCCTCGGTGAGCCGGTTCAGCGTAAACGGCACGATACACGCGTCGAAGTGCTGACAGTAGCCCGGCAGGCCAGCGTAGGGAAGTTCGCCGAGCAGGTGCACGTTGGGGAGGGGTTGGAGCGCCCGCACATCACCGCCGTCTGTGCCGCCGATCAGCACGAAGGACCACCCCGGGCGTGCCTTCGCGAGTTCGGCGACCAGGCGGCTGTCGAACCACTCCGCGATTGCACCAACGTACCCGATGATCGGCTTTGGCAACGTGCTCACGTCTGCGGGTGGTGCATCTTCGGGTGTACTGAAGTGATCGAAGTCCGCGCCGTTGGGGATCAGCACGCAGCGGGACGCATACGGTGACCATCGCTCATAGAGCACGCGGCCGGTGGTCACGACAAGGTCGCTGTGGGCCACCAGGTCCATCTCCGCCCTCACCATCTCCGGATGGCTGGTCGGAAACCCGGCATGGTCATCCATGCAATCGTAGACGAGGGTCCACCCCAGCGTCTGCCTGAGGCGGATGGCCAGCGGTCCCCAGAACGGCAGCGCAACGACGCAGACGACATCCCGCAGACCTTGGGTCTTCTGGAACTCCGACAGGACCCGCACCAACCGTCTGGTCATGCGGGCATCTAGCGCATCCACGTGAACGTTGAGCCATCTCGGCCCCGGCAGGGCGAGATCGTACACGCGCCGGCTGTGTTCTCCACGCGTCGCGGCCTCGGCCCGCGAAAACGATGGCTTCACATAGTAGACGCGGTGGCCGTGCTTCGCAAATTGGGTGCAGAGGTGCTGGGAGCGCTGAAACCGGAAGCCCCAGTCGACGATTGGGAAATAGACCACGTCGTACGGTGTGCCCGGCGGCACAGAAGCCGGTGCGCAGGAAGGCGCGGCCGCCGACGGCAGCAGCAGATCCTCAAAGTCGAAAACCCGCACGGACCGGCGCAGCACGACGGTCCTGATCCAGAACCTCACGGGCCCCGGCAACACGCGGCGACCAAAATTGTAGACGCGGGGCCAGATCGAGCCTCTCACCGGTTGGAGTACCAGGCCTCGTGGAACGCGCGGTACTCGCCGCGCTTGATGGACTGCCACCAGTCCGGCCACTGCGCATACCAGGCCACGGTGGCGATCAGGCCCCGATCGAGGGTCCACGTCGGACGGTACCCGAGCGCGGTACGGATCTTCTGATCGTCCAGCGCATAGCGCCGGTCATGGGCGGGTCGGTCGGTCACACACCGCAGCAGCGAGGTTGGGCGGTCGAGCATCCCCAGCAGGCGTACGGCCAGGTCCCAATTGGTCAGACTCGTACCGCCGGCGATATTGTAGATTTCGCCGGGCACACCGGCTTCGACCAAACGGCACAATGCCTCGCAGTGATCCTCGACAAAGATCCAGTCGCGTACCTGCTGCCCGGTGCCGTAGATGGGGACAGGCTCGCTCTCCAGCGCGTTCGTGATGACCTGGGGGATAAACTTCTCCGGGTGCTGAAACGGCCCGTAGTTGTTGGTCGAGCGACCGATGACCGCTGGGACGCCGTACGTCCGGAAGAACGCCAGGGCCAGGAGGTCTGCTGCCGCCTTGCTGGCTGCATACGGGCTGGTCGCATGGAGATGTCCTTCCTCCGTAAACGCCGTCCCCACCGGGGCCGGACCATACACCTCATCGGTTGACACCTGGACGAACCGTTGCACCGCCACGTGCCGGCACGCGGCGAGCAGCACTTCGGTGCCGACCACGTTGGTCCGGAGAAATGGCGCCGAATCGAGGATGCTGCGGTCCACGTGGGATTCGGCTGCCAGGTTGACGACAATGTCGATGCCGCCGCCGAGAAGCCTCGCGACCAGATCGGCGTCGCCGATATCCCCGCGCACGAACCGGTGCCGGGCGGCCAGACCCTCAGTCTCGAGGTCGGTCAGGTTGGCCGCATTCCCCGCGTAGGTCAGCTTGTCCAGGGTGACAATGTCCCAGCCGGCCCGGGTGCGAAGCGCGTGCCGGACGAAGTGACTCCCGATGAAGCCCGCCCCGCCGGTGACCAGCAGCCGGAGCCTCAGCGCGGCGATCATCGAGACTTCGGCGCCCACGAGTAGGGAATCGATGGGTCATCAAACGGCAGATGGTGCTCGTCTGGGGTCTCATAGTCGTAGAGTTCTGTGGGGATGTTGATGATCAGCGCCGGTTCGACGCCCACGGCCGTAAAGCCGTGGTAGACGAGCGGCGGAATGACCACGAGCCGCGGGTTGAGCGGTCCAATGTAGAACTCGTTGATGCGCCCGGTGGTGGCGCTCCGCTCGCGGGCGTCATAGAGCACGACCTTTGCCGTTCCGTGGACGCAGGAGAAATGATCCCACTGCTTGGTATGCACGTGCCAGGCCTTGACGATCCCGGGGTAACACGCGGTCATGTAGGCTTGCCCGAATCGCTTGAACTCCGGCCAATCGCTCCGGAGCATCTCCATCAGGAATCCCCGGTCGTCGGGAATCAGCCGCTGGGCCCGTGCGACGACCCCCTCGATGAGCTCCATCCCCGCCGCCCCCGCTCCCTGTCGCGTCGTGATCTACAACGTGATCTCGGAGTCGTCGCTCACGAAGAGCCGCAGCTTCCGGCCCCCGCGTTCGTCCCGGCGGACGGTCACCCCGCAGCCGAGCACGCTGTCATACAAGGCCTCGACGTCGACGATCCGGCACTTGTCCAAAATCACCGAGTGCCCGATGGTCGCCCGGTCGACGTGCACGCCGTCGCCGATTGCCGTATAGGGATCGATCCGGGCGTCGCGGATGACGCACCCCGTGCCGATGGCGACCGGACCCCTGATCGTGCTTCGCTCCACGACCGTCCCCACGCCGATGTCCACCCGGCCAGCAATCTGCGACGCGTCATCGACCGACCCACGCACACGGTGCTGCACGTATTCGTCCAGGACCAGGTGGTTCGCCTCGAGGAGGTCGTCTTTCTTGCCGGTATCGAGCCACCAACCCTCCAACACCCGGGCCTCGACACGACCACCGGCGTCAATGATCCCCTGGATCGCGTCGGTGATCTCCAGTTCGCCCCTCCACGAGGGGCGGATGCCGTCGATCGCGGCATGGATGGTCGGTTGAAAACAGTAGACGCCGACCAGGGCCAGTGAACTCGGCGGGTCGGCGGGCTTCTCGACCAAGCGGATGACCCGTCCCGACCCGTTGGTCACTGCGACGCCGAAGGGGCGTGGGTCGCGCACTTCCTTGAGCAGGATCATCGCGTCGGCATGCGAGGCCTGGAACTCCTGGCACAGGGTTTTCACACCGCCCTGGACGAGGTTGTCACCGAGAAACATCAGAAACGGCTCTCCTCCCAGAAACGCGCGCGCGGTCTTCACCGCGTGGGCGAGCCCGCCGGGGACTTCCTGCTGGATGTAGGTGATCCTCGCGCCCCACCGCGCCCCGTCGCCGGCGCGTTCCTGAATCATCGCCCCGGTCTCCGGTGAGATGATCATGCCGATGTCGGTGAGGCCCGCACGAACGATCTGCTCGAGCACGAAGAACAAGATCGGCGTGTTCGCCACCGGGATGAGCTGCTTGGCAGTGGTGTGTGTCAGAGGCCGCAGCCGGGTGCCTCTGCCGCCGGCGAGTACCAACGCCTTCATGTGGCGCTCCTAGGACGCGCCCCGGCCGACGGCCGGGGAGGCCAGGCGCCCGCGTTCGCGCAGGTACGCGGCCAGGGCCTCCCGCCAGGACGGCAGGTCATCGGCCCCCATCGCCGCCAGCCGGGCATGGGCGAGCACCGAGTAGCGGGGTCTGCGCGCGCGCGCCGCGGGGGTCGCGGTCGCCGGTTCCAGACGGGGCGTCACCCCGGCAAGCGCAAAGATCGCGCGGGCGAAGTCCAGCCAAGAACACTGCCCGGCGTTTGTCACGTGGTAGAGGCCGAACCGGTCGGTGTGGAGCACGTCGACGATCTTCCTGGCAACGTCGCGCGCCGACGACGGCGTGAGCACATGCTCCTCGACCACGCGGATCGGCTGGTTCTCGTCCGCGAGACGCAGCATCGTCTCGACGAAGTTGCCGCGCAGGCTGGCGGCACCCGCCTTCCCGTAGAGACCGGAGGTGCGTATGACGTAGTGCCGGGGGACGAGGTTGCGGACGAAATACTCACCGGCCAGCTTGGAGGTGCCGTAGGCGGACAGTGGGTTTGGAAGATCGTCCTCCGTGTATGGCGTGGTCTTCATCCCATCGAAGACATAGTCGGTGCTGACGTGTACGAGCACACAACCGATATCCGCGCACACCTGCGCCAGGTTGCGTACGGCATAGGTATTCACCCAAAAGGCCCGTTCCGGCTCAGTCTCGCAGTCGTCCACCCGGGTGAACGCTGCCGCGTTGACCACGACGTCGGGATGGAGGCCGGAGATTCTGCTGCGTGAGTACACGAAATCGCACAGATCCAGTTCCAGCCGACCGAAAGCGTCCACATGCTCGCCGGCGAGCGCGTTGACGATCTCGGTGCCCAGTTGTCCCGTCGCTCCCGTGACGACGACTTTCACGCCGCGTGAAACCTCATCGGCGATACTCGGGCGATGTCCCTGCCCACGAGCGCGCCCCATTCGTCACCCGGGCCCCCAGAAGTTCCTCATAGAGTTTCTGTGTCTCGCGGGCCATGCGGTCCTCCGCGAAATCCCTGAACGCCCGCTCTCTTCCGGCCATACCCATTCGGTGGCGGAGCTCGGGATCGGCCAGCAGCCTCCGCAGCGCCCCGGCCAGGGCCTCACCATCCCGGGGAGGCACGATCAGCCCTGTCACGCCGTCCTCCACCAGTTCAGCCACGCCGCCCACGCGCGTCGCGACCACGGGCAACCCGGCCATCATCGCCTCGATGATGGCCAGGGGAAGTCCTTCGTACCTGGAGGCGAGGACGAAGATGTCCGAGACCGCCAAGATGCTGGCGACGTCTCTCCGCATGCCTGAAAAAGTGACGCGGTCCCCAAGACCGTGGTCCCGCACGTACCGCTCTGCGGCCGGGCGCAGCGGTCCATCCCCCACCAGCACGACGGTGCCGGCGGCCAGACGCCTGGCCGCATCGAGCAGGGTCATCGGGTCCTTCTGAATGGCCAGCCGTGCCACAGAGACGATGACCGGCAGTCCCTTCACTCCGAGGGTTCGCCTGAACGCGTCGGCGTCGAGTTGCGGAGCGCCGAGGGGGTCGATCGCGTTGCGGATCAACACAAGCTTGGTCTGGCCCCCGACGCCGAACTGTTCGGCCAGCCGCCGATCGTGCGCCGATACACACACGATCCTGGTGCTCCACCGGGCCACGAACCGCTCCATCCACGCGAGCAGCCATCGCTTCCAGCTGGCGCGACCGTCAGTGAAGGCCCACCCGTGGGCGGTGAACAGCACGACCGGCACGCGGGCGATCCTGGCCGCCACCCGCCCCAGCAACCCCGCCTTTGTCCCGTGAGTATGGACGAGGTCGAACCGCTCCTTCAGCATGATACGAAGGAGTCTCCACAGCGCCACGGCGTCACGCCAGGGATGCGGGTCCCGGACAAACTCCGGAATACCAATGACGCGGATCCCCTGGCCCCGGAGTCTGTCGACGAGTTCCCCATGGGGAGCACAGGCCACGCTCAAGGCATACCGCTCGTGGAAGCGGCGCGCCAGGAGAAACACGATGTGTTGCGCGCCCCCCCAATCGGCGAGCGTAATGAGCAATAGCACTCTTGGCTTGGTGCCCATCTGCGTGGTCGGTGCAGTTCGTCGAGTCGCGGTCAAGCACCTCCGGACATCATGAGCGTGAGCGGCGAGTCCACTCGAGGCACGTGCGTTCAGAAATCGTATAATGGACGCCGTGCAGACCGAGCGGATCCGCAACGCGGTCCTTCTGGCGACCGCGGCGATGTACGCGGCCGGCTACGCGACGCACGGCCTGGTGTGGATGCTGGCCGTCGCGGTGCGCGAGGCGATCTCGAAGACCTGGCGGTGGGTCCCCACGTCGCTTGACCGACCCCTTGTCGCATTCGTCGCCGCCGCATTCCTGTCCGCGCTGTTTTCCGAATGGCGCGGCGCGTCGGTGGCGATGTCGGTGACCCTCGCACTGACCATCGCCCTCTCTGTCCGGACCGTCGCGGCCTACGCCGTCGGGGGCACCGACGGGTGCCTGCGGTTCCTGACCATCTGGGTCGCCGGAGGCGTCGCGGCCGCGTTGTGGGTGGTAATCCAGTTTGATCCCACCGGGCAGGTCCTCCCGGGGACGGCCATGCTGGGGAACAACGGCGTGGGTACCACGCTGGCCGCCTCGGCCGTCATCGCGCTGAGCCTGCTCGTCAGCCGGGCATGGGGACGGCCGTGGCTCCTGGCGGCCGCAGTCGCCGTGCTCCTCGCAGGGCTGGTCGCGACGTGGTCCCGAGGCGCCTGGATCAGCACGGCTGCGGGGGTGGTCACGCTGCTGGCGGTCGGAGTCGACCGGCGCGTGCGCATCGCGCTGGGACTCCTGATACTCCTCCTGGTGTCACTGGGGGCGGTGCTGTTGCCGCGGTGGCCGGAGTTGTATGCCGAGGTTCGCTCTATCGGCAGCCTCGAAGCGAACAAGAACCGGATCGCGATCTGGCAAGCGGTGCCGAAGATGGTGCGTGATCATCCTCTGGTCGGCACCGGGTTCGGCACGTTCGCGTCGGCGTATCCCCGGTACCGCCTGCCCTACGCGCGGGACCTCACGCCCCCGTTCGCCCACAACCTGCTGCTCAACGCGGCGGTCGAGACGGGAGTGCTTGGACTCGTGGCCATCGTCGCCCTCTGCGCCGCGGGTCTGGCTTCGTCCTGGCGCTGGGTGATGCGAACCCCGCATGGGTCGCCCGAACGGACCGCCGCCGCCGCCGTGTTGCCAGCCCTGGTCACGCTACTCGCCACCCAGATGGTGGATGGCACGTTCATGTACGTCCATGTCAGCTTTGGATTCTTTGCCCTGCTGGCGCTGGGCGCGGTCGGGGACCGGTCTCTCTCCCATCTACACGCTTGAGTACGCTCTCGCGACGTCTCTCGATGGTCCCACGCATCGCACCGTTCCATGATCGATCCACACGGTTCGCTGACAGAGTGTCTGCACGAGGTTGAGGTCGTGCGTCACCAGGAGGATCGTGGTGCCGCTGTCACGGAACGACGCGATACGCTCCCGGCATTTCGCCTGAAACGCCTCATCGCCAACGGCAAGGATCTCATCAAGGAGCAGCACGTCCGGCTTCCAGGTCGTCGCCACGGCGAACCCCAGCCGGGCGGTCATACCGCTCGAATACGTGCGGAGCGGGGCGTCGATAAACTCGCTCAACTCGGCAAACTCCAGAACGTCGGCAAACCGCTCTGTGATCTCTCGATGTGAATGTCCGAGCAGTGTCCCGTTGAGAAAGACGTTCTCCCGACCGGTCAACTCGGGATGAAACCCGGCCCCAAGCTCCAGGAGCGGCGCCACGCCCCCCCGAACCCTGATCCGTCCACTGGTTGGGTGCAGCACGCGGGAGATGACCTTCAAGAGCGTGCTCTTCCCGGCGCCGTTTCGCCCAACGACCCCCAACACCTCGCCTCGATCAATCTGCAGGGTCACGTCGCGCAGGGCCCAAAATTCGTGGTGGTCGACACGGCGCTGCATCCAGCGAATCGCGTACTCTTTGAACGTTCCAATGTGCTCGTGGGGTACGCGGTATCGGACGCCGACCTGCTCGATGTCGATGATCGGGTCGCCGGGTTCAGACACGGTACGGGAACTCATCGGCCTTCCGTGTGAACACCGTCCACCCGATTGCGAGTGTGCCCACCGCGACCGCCGCAGCCGACGCGAGGTGTGCGGGGTGCGGCCAGACGCCGTTGTAGAGCGGAAGGCGAAACACCTGCACGAGGTAATACATGGGGTTGAAATCGACCATCAGCCACCTGTAGGCCTGCGGCACGATCGTCTCGGGGTAGATGATGGGAGTCATATACATCCAGCCGAGGAGCACGATCTGGTACATCTCCACCACATCGGGAAAGTACACGGCGATCGTGGACAGCAGCAGCCCGAGACCCAGCGTGAACAGCGCCAAGAGCAAGATGGACACGGGCAACAACAACGCGGTGGGCCGAAGAGGGCTGCCGGTGATCAACGCCACGAGCGCGAACGGTGTCAGCGAAAGAACCAGGTTGACCAAACCGGTCCCGACCGACGCCACCGCAAACACCGTGCGCGGGACGTAGATGCGATGGATCAGGGCGCTTCCCCAGGTCAGGTGGGTCATGGCCGCTGTGGTCGCCTGGGCGAAGAAGTTCCAGGCGATCAGCCCGCTGAGCACATAGACCGGATACGCCCGCATTCCGCCAAAGAGGCTGGAGAACGCCAGGGAGAGCACGACCATCATCCCGAGGGGAGTCAGCATCGTCCACGCCACGCCCAGCACCGACCGTTTGTAGCGCGTAAGGACGTCGCGACGAATCAGTTGCTTGATCAAATCACGATACCGGATCGCCTGCACCAGTTCCTCGATCACCAGCGGCGGACGCCGTGCGGAGTCGAATACTGGGAGCGTCTCAAGCACTTACGCAATCCTCCGATGCGGGGTCAGACGGCGAGGCTGACTCAGGTCAGGCTGTACGGCCGTGGGGGGCGGCGGCGCTGGCCGCCGCCCCCCACGTGGGAACAGGTTACTGCGGTGCCGCAACCCACCCGTGCGTCTGGAAGTCGTAGAAGCCGGGGACGCTGTACTGCACGTTGCTCATGCGTTTGGTAATGGCGGTCAGGCCCTTCTGATAGTACAGGACCACGTACGGCAGCTCGTCCGCGAACACTTCCTGGAAACGGCTGTAGATCGCCCGTCGCTTCGCAGTGTCCGCGGTCGCCAGACCCTCATCCAGGAGCTGGTCGATTTGTGTGTTCGACATATGGATCAGCCTGGTGTACGTCGCTCCGGTGCGGAACTGCGACGCCACATCCGGGTCGACCCCCCCGGACCATCCCACGAGTGCAACGTCGTAGTTGGCCGCATACATCGCTGCCAGGTGGGTGGGAAAGTCCGATTTCTGAATCTCCGCCTTCATGCCGACGGCGACCAGGTTCTCCCGGATAATGTCCGCTGAACGCTCGCGGATGATGTTGCCGGTCGGCACGCGGATGACGATCGTGCGGTTGAAGTCCCACCCTGCCTCCTGGAGCAAGGCTCGGGCGCGGGCGACGTCGTACGGCCACGGCTTCACATTCTTGTTGAAGTAGGGATTGCTGGGCCAGATGGGACCCTCGGCCAACTCACCCTCGCCCTTCAGGAGCTGGCTCACCATGAGCTGGCGGTTCGTGGCATGCGCGATCGCCCGCCGGATGCGCTTGTCCTGCAGGTAGGGCCGGGTGAAGTTGATCCCCATGAACTGATAGCCGGGCGTGGGGACCGACACGGCCCGCACGTGCCCCATCGCCTTCACACGATCCCAGTCGTCGGTGAGGATCGTGCCGATTCCGGCCCCGGCCGAGACGTCCAGGTCGCCGCGCTCGATCTGCGCGAGCATGGTCGTCGGCGGGATGATGCGGACGAACAGGCGGCGGACGCTTGGAGCCCCAAGGTGGTAGTTCTCGTTGACCAGCAGTTCGACGTACTGGTCGGTCTTGTACTGGACGAACTTGTACGGCCCGTTGCCGACCTTCGGCTCCTGGAAGAAGGGATGCCGGGCCAGTTGGTCCGGCGGGACACTCCCCAGGACGTGCTTCGGGAGGATGTAGAGACCCGCCCCGAACTTCTCGAAGACTGCGAGCGGGTCCGTCGGCTTTTCGGTCTTGATCTCGAACTGCTTTGGGCCGAGGATGCGAAACCCCAGCTGCCCACCGGGGGCCCGCTTGCCCGTGGCATCGAGCCCGGCGATGAAGGCGATTGAATTGCCGCGGTTGGTCTCGGTCTTAGGGTCGCTGATGGTCATCACCGTGAACTGCACGTCCTCAGCCGTGACCGGCTTCCCATCGTGCCACGCGGCTTTGGGGTAGATTGTAAAGGTGAAGGTCTTGTTATCGGCCGCGGCCTCCCACTTCGTCGCCAGAGCGCCGGTGAACTTCAGCTGGTTGTCGTCCAGCCGCGCGTCCATCAGCGTATTGAACATGAACTTGACGGCGTAGTAGCCGTACGAGCTGTCGGTGTTGATTGGGCTGAATTTGTTGGGGGGGCTCCACATGCCCGCCACGACGACCAGGCTGGATCGCTGCTGGCCAAACCCGGTCGCAGGCAAGAGCAGAGCGGCGGCCAAAGCAAGGACGACCACCGTCCGCAGTCGCATCCTCATGATTCTCCCCCCTCTTTGGGACTCGGTATCACGGTTGCGCATGACTTCGGTTCCCTTCTAACGCTTCCGACTCCTCCACCGTCCTCACAGCTTCAGGCTCGGGTCGAGGGCGTCGCGCAGCCCGTCGCCAACGAAGTTGATGACCAGTACCGAGAGTAAGATCATGAACCCCGGCGGGACCCAGAGCCACGGCATGCGTTCGAGCACCGTCAGCGATTGGGCATCGGTCAGGATATTACCCCAGGACGGGGTCGGCGGCTGGACTCCCATTCCAAGGAACGACAGCGCGGCCTCGACCAGAATCGCGTTAGCGGTACCAAACGTCGCCGCCACCAGCACCGGCGCCATGGCATTGGGCAGCAGGTGACGGGCGACCACGCGCGCATCAGATCCGCCCATGGCCCGCGCGGCCTGGACGAACTCCTGTTGGCGCAGCGCGAGGATCTGCCCGCGCACCAGCCGCGCCACCGGCGGCCAGCCCAGCAGCCCAAGCACGATGATGACGTTCCACAGGCTGGGCTTGCCAAAGACACTGACGGCGAACAGGATGATGATCAACGGCGGGAAGGAGAGCATGATATCCATCACGCGGCTGAGGACCAGGTCGAGCGTCCCACCGGCGTACCCTGCGATCGATCCCACAATCGTCCCAATGGTCACGTACATTGCCACGGCCAGCAGGCCGACGGTCAGCGACACGCGGGACGCGTAGATCACGCGGCTCAGGACGTCCCGGCCCACGCTGTCCGTGCCGAGGAGGTGGTCGGACGTCGGCGGGGCCTGGAATGCCGCCACATCGATGGCGGTGGGGCTGCCCGGCGCGATCACGCCGGCAAACACCGCCATCGCCGCGATCGCCGCGAAGACGACCATCCCCGCAACGGCCAGCCGATGTCGCATGAAGCGCCGCAGCGCCAGGCTCCAGAATGACTCGGTCCAGGTGTGCGAGTCTCTTTGGGCCAGGCTCTGCGCCGGCAGGACCTTACTCATAGCGGATGCGCGGATCGACCAGCGAGTACGTGACGTCGGCGAGCAGGTTGCCCACGGCCACCAGCACTGCCGTGATAATCGTAATCCCCATCAAGACGGGGTAGTCGCGCTGGTTGATCGCCTCGATGGTCAGCCGGCCCATGCCGGGCCATTCGAAGACCTGCTCGGTGATCACGGCGCCCGCGAGCAGCGCGGGGATCTGCAGCCCGGCCAGCGTGACAACGGGAATCAGCGCGTTGCGCAGCGCGTGGCGGCGGTGTACCACCGGCTCGCTGACGCCTTTCGCCCGCGCCGTCCGCACATAGTCTTGCCCAAGCACTTCGAGCACGCTTGAGCGGACATAGCGCGTCAGGGCTCCGGCGCCGGCCAGGGCCAGGACGCCGGCCGGCAGGATCAAGTGGTGCAGCAGGTCGAGGATGCCGCCTTCGCTGCCCAGGGTCATCGTCCCGCCGACCGGCAGCACGCGAAACCGGAGCGCAAAGATGTAGATCCCCGCCAACCCCAGGAAGAACGTGGGCAGGCTGATGCCGAGAAACGCGAAGAGGGTGGCCACATAGTCCATCCAGGTATAGCGTCGCGTCGCCGCGATCATCCCCACCGGCACGGCAATGATGTATGAACAGATCAGCGCGGTCATGGTAAGCGTCAGGGTGGGGATCACCCGCTCACGGATGCGCTTCGTCACCGGCACACCGCTGCTGAACGAGTACCCCAGGTTGCCGTGCGCCAGCTCATTGAGCCACGCAAGATAGCGGACGTAGGCCGGTCTGTCGAGGCCGAAAGCCGCTCGCTTGATCTCGATGTCGGCCTGGGTCATGGTAGGGCTGATCTGCATCTGCACCGGGTCGCCCGGGGTGAGCGACATGATGGCATAGCTCAGCACGGTGATGCCGAGCATGATCGGAAACGTGATCAGCACCCGCCGAATCAGGTAGCGCTGCATAGGCTCGGGTTCATTGTACCGTCGTCTAGAAGTGCTTCAAGGCCCACAGCACGGCCATCGCCACCAGGGCCAGCACGCCCAGCACCAGCACCGGATAGAGCAGGAACAGGAGCGGGCTGGTCGCCTTCCAGGTGACGAGCACCAGCGCGATCACGAAGACCGCCGCGGCGACGAGCCCCCATCCGACGGTGCGCGACCGCAGGCGGCGTGCCTGCACTACGCGCTCCCCCCAGGTCCCTCGCGCTCGCCCAGCCGCGCCCGCAGCGACAGGATGGTCTCCTCATACGCTTGCAGGACGCGCGCCTGGCGCTGGAAGCGGGCCGCCAGATATCCCGCGTACAGCGCCACTCCCCAAAACGCCAGGATCTTAGCCCCCTCGGCCGTCAGGTCAGGGACCGGGCGCACCATCAGCACGGCGACGTACGCCACGTTGTACACGAGTGCGACGACAATGGCCATCGCCATCCCGTAGCGCACCGCGTTGCTGACCAGCACGATGAAGTAGACGTAGTAGAAGGGACTCGCGCTCCCGCCAGAATAGCCGACGAGCACCGAGATCATGGCCAGGTCGCTGCCGGTCGTCACGTAGCGGAGCCACCGGGGGGCGCCGCGGCGCAGCACCGCCGAGAATCCCAGGTTCAACGCCGCGATGACGGCGGTCAACGCGACGATGACGGGCCAGGGCGTGTCGACGGTGCCCGTGCGCCGCATGTACGTCACAGCCGCGAGCGCCACGGTCACAACGATCCAACGGATCGTGACCTTGCTCTGCTCGGTCCGCTGCTCGTCTTCTGCGCCTTGAGACCATGTCACCATGGCGGTCTCCCCGTCGAACGCGCGCTGCGCGCCGTGCGTCTACACCGCCGGCAGATGCTCGCGCAGAAACCCGCGGACTTCCGCGAACAGGACGGCCCGATCGCGATCGAGTGTCACCAAATGACTCGAGTGGGGCAACCACAGGAGCCGGCGGACGGATGAGGCGACGCGGCTGTAGATCACCTCTGCGCTCTCACCGGGAATCACCCAGTCCCAGCGGCCCTGCACGACGAGCAGCGGCGCCTGCACCTTCGGCAACAGCTCCCTCGTCCGGTCGAGGAGGCTCGACAGGTCCCCCACCACCCCAAGAGGGATTCGTCGATAGGACGCTCGGTACGGCATCACGTCGGCGGCGCGAGGCCCGACCCGCAGCACCACGGGCGCAAACGGCAGCACCGGCCGCGCGACGCGCGCCAGCCGGTGCAGCAGCGGGCGAAGCCGGACCGGTGTCGCCATGGCGATCACGGCGGCCGGCGCAGCCGTTGCAGGACCAGCGGCCGTGGTCGCGGCCAGGTGCAGGGCAAGCGAGCCGCCCATCGACAATCCTCCGACCGCGATCGTGCGACACTGCTTGGCGAGCGCATCGTAGGCGCGTTGCGCCGACGCGATCCAATCCTGCCAGGACGTCTTTGCAAGATCTTCCGGTGAGGTACCGTGGCCGGCCAGCCGCGCGATGTGCACGGTCAGACCATCCTGAGCGAGCGCCTCGGCCAAGGGGACCATCTCGAGCGGCGATCCCGTGAAGCCGTGCAAGAGGAGACACCCGCGGTCTCCTCCTGCGTACCTGATGTCGTCGACCACGTTTGGGCCGGCGCGGTGAATTAGACGATGGCCTGGTGGGTTTGGGGGTCGAACAGGTGGAGCCGTCGGAGGTTGAAGACGACCTCGGCGGTCTGGCCCATCTTCGCCTGACTGTGCGCGTCGACGCGTGCCACGATCGAATGCGCGCCGCTGCTCAGGTAGAGGATGACGTCGGACCCGAGCGGCTCGTGGACCTCGACCATGGATCGCAGCACCCACGCCGGGTTGACGTCACGGGCGTAGACGCGGTCCTGGATGTCCTCCGGCCGTATGCCGAAGATGACCTTCTTGCCGGTCCAGTCCCGCGCCAGGCCGGCGAGGTCGGACGGCACTTCCATCGAAAACGACTCGGCGTCGATCACGGTGCCGCCGTTGCGCTGCTTGAGCGTGGCTTCGATGAAGTTCATCGCCGGGCTGCCGATGAAACCCGCCACGAACAGGTTGGCCGGTTTCTCGTAGAGATTCAGCGGCGCGTCGACCTGCTGGACCAGCCCATCGCGCATCACCACGATTCGGTCGCCCATGGTCATCGCCTCGACCTGGTCATGGGTGACGTAGATGGTCGTGGTCTGCAGCCGGGCCTGCAGTTTCTTGATCTCGGCGCGTGTCTGGACCCGGAGCTTCGCATCGAGGTTCGACAACGGCTCGTCCATGAGGAACACCTGCGGCTCGCGGACGATCGCCCGACCCAAAGCCACGCGCTGCCGCTGACCGCCCGACAGCTGCTTGGGTTTGCGCTCGAGCAGCTGCTCGATGCCCAGGAGTCCCGCGGTCTCTTTGACGCGACGATCGATCTCGGGCCGAGGATACTTGCGCAGCCGCAGGCCAAACGCCATGTTGTCGTACACCGACATGTGGGGATAGAGCGCGTAGTTTTGAAACACCATCGCGATGTCTCGATCTTTTGGCGCCACGTCGTTGACCAACCGATCACCGATGTAGATGTTGCCGGAGGTCGCCTCCTCGAGACCGGCGATCAACCGCAACGCGGTCGTCTTCCCACAGCCCGACGGCCCCACCAGGACGGTAAACTGCTGGTCGGGGATCTCCAACGAGATGTTGTTGACCGCCGTGACCGTACCAAACTTCTTGGACACACCTTCAAGGAACACGCGCGCCATCGCCGCAGCCTCCGGTGGCTCGTGCCTATGTGGTAAGGTTTCCCCGTGCTCTCCGGGCTTCCTGCAGTCTCCGTTTGACCGCGGTGATGACGTCGATCGGCGTCGGATCGATCCCCGCCAGACAGGCCAGATACACGCTGGTGAAGTCGCCGAGCACGACGAGGGAGAGCATGCGCGCCAGGTACCCGTCGCCTTCCGACCACACCTCATCGATGCTCTTGGCCCCGCCGAAGGCCAGCGCCCGCGTCGCTTCGATCTCGCCGGCCGCGCGGTCGCCGTCGTCCCGGTCGCGCAGGATCACGACGGCGGGGCGAGTCCCGATGTCGGCGACACGTGCCCACCCAACAGTCTCGTTGTGGCTCAACTCCGGGAATGCGTTGAAAACAGCAAATGTCTTGGCGTGCTCGTTCACCTGGGTCTTCCACCGGTACGCGACCGGCGCCAGATCCATGGTGGCCGCATAGATCACCGGCAGCGCGTCCGCCAGCCGCCGGGCCAGCTGTTTGGCACGATTCGCCGCGGTCGCGGCCGCGGGGCCCCACGCGACCGCCAGCCGACCAATCACCTGGATCGCTTCGCTCACCGGTCCCTCGTCGTATTGCGCCAAGCCGAGATCACCCATGACCCGCAGCATCGCCAACAACTGATACGGCAACGCCGAGCGTGGCGGCTGACCCGCGGGCAGGACAACAACCGGATGGCCGAGTGCGCGGGCCCGCTCGGCCAGTGGACCGCCCGACGTGATGGCGACGATCGAAGCCCCACGATCACACGCGGACTCAAATGCCGCCAGCGTTTCCTCAGTGGAACCTGAATAGGAGCAGGCGAAGACCAGCGAGCCGCGACCGGCGAACGCGGGGAGCGTGGATGAGGCCACGGGGACCACCGGCACCGGGCAGTGCGGCGCGACGAGCGAACGGAGCAACTGACCGCCGATGCCCGAGCCACCCATGCCGGCGACAACGACGGCGGATGGGCGAACCCTCTGTGGCGTCAGGCTGCCGGCCCGCCAGCCGTCGGCGGCCATCGCGCCGAACCGGCCGACCAGACCGAGCATCCCGCCGGCGTCGATACGCGCGAGCGCGACGGGGTCGTCGAGGATCATCGACGACAGGTTCGGGCAGCCTGCGGTGATTCCCTTGCATAGTGCGGCGCATGGTGTCGCGTTGAGAGGGGCGGCCGCAGTCGACGCGAACCTACACAGCACGGTGGGAACACCCGATTCGGCGCGACGACTCTCGGGGGGCGAATTGCGCCAGCTGTTGGAATGGCGCCGGCGCCTCCGCGACGAGATCGTGGCGTTGCCCCGGGGAGGACAGCGCGAAGTGTTGGGCGCGATCGAAGAAGCCCGCCGCTATCGTCTCTCCGGCACGCAGGCGGCCTGGACGCCGCCGGAAATGAGCAGGGCCGAGATGATCCGCCGGCTCAAGTGGCGCATCGACGCCGCGGGGTTGGAAGAGTCGGCCGCCGGCGTGCGCGCGTTGGATCGCGCCCGGCGCGCGCACGCCGCCACCCTACAGCGGCTGTCTCGCCGCGACACCGGTCAGCGGTAACTCCCGAGGTTTGGGAATATGAGCCGTGGGTTCATGCGGCCGCCGTAGTGACCGTGAGGGGTATCTGATGCGCGTACTGGTAACCGGCGGAGCAGGATTCATCGGCTCACAGATCGCGGATGCCCACGCGGCCCGCGGCGACGAGGTGATCGTCGTCGACTCTCTCGTGGGGGGCAGCCGGGAGTTCGTTCCGCGCGCCGCACGCTTCTATCAGATGGACGTCCGTGACCTGGGGCTGCGCGACGTGTTGGCGAAGGAGCGGCCGCTGATCGTCAACCATCATGCGGCCCAGGTGTCGGTCAGCGCGTCCGTCAAGGATCCGCTCTTCGACGCCGAGGTGAATGTGCTGGGCACGCTGCGTCTGCTCGAGCACTGCGTGGCGGCGGGCGTCCAGCAGCTGGTCTTTGCGTCGACCGGCGGCGCATTGTACGGTGACCCTGAAACGCTGCCGGCCGACGAATCCACGCCGATCAAGCCGCTCTCACCGTATGCGGCCGGCAAATTCGCGGCGGAAGCGTATGTCGGGTTGTTCCAGCGGGTACACGGGTTGCGCGCGTGCTGCCTGCGCTACGCGAACGTGTATGGTCCGCGGCAGGATCCCCACGGCGAGGCGGGAGTGGTGGCGATCTTTTCGCACGCGCTGCTCGACGCCCGGCCGGCCACCATCTTTGGCGACGGCGAACAGACCCGCGACTTCGTCTACGTCGACGACGTCGTGCGGGCCAACCTCCTGGCAACCGATCGGCGGATCGACGGGGCGATCAACATCGGCACCGGGAAGGCCACGACGGTCAACACGGTGTACGCGACCCTCGCCCGCGCCGCGGGCGTCTCGACCCCGCCGCGCTACGCCTCGCCGCGGCCCGGCGATGTCCGTCACATCACCTTGGCGGCCGGCCGCGCGCGCGCGCGGTTGGGCTGGGAGCCGAACGTCAATGTGGAAACCGGTTTAGCTGCGACGATCAACTGGTTCCGGCAGCGTCCATCGTGAGGCAGGATTTGATCTCGCTGGACGCTAAGTGAGCCGGAGGCATCATGGCCCCTGCTCGCGGAGCGTTCCTCCTGACACTGCACTCGCACCTGCCCCTGGTCCTTGGGCATGGCCGGTGGCCGCACGGCAGCGACTGGCTCTCCGAAGTCACGATCGGCTGCTATTTGCCGCTGCTGGAGCAACTCGAGTCGCTACGGGCACAGGGCGTGCGCGCCCCCGTCACTGTCAACCTCTCACCGATTCTCTGCGAGCAGCTCGCCCATCCCTCATATCGTTCCGAGATCGAGGCGTTTCTGCAACAACGCTTGGACTCCGTTGCCGAGAACCGAGCCCACTTCGAACGCGCCGGCGAGTCCTCGCTCGCGGACCTGACGCGGTACTGGGACACCGTCTACCGACACACGCTGGAACAGTTCCACGCGTATGACGGCGACGTCGTCGGGGCCTTCCGCCGTCTGGCTGAGTCGGGTGCCATGGAGTTGATCACCTCGGCCGCCACGCACGGGTATCTACCGCTGCTCGGGCGCGAGGAGTCGATCGATCTGCAGTTACGCGTGGGGCGCGGCACGCACCTGCGGCACTTTGGGTCGCCTCCATGCGGCGCCTGGCTGCCCGAGTGCGGCTACCGGCCGCGCTACGAGTGGACCCCACCGGCCGGACCGCTCAAGGGGCAAGTCCGCCGGCGCCGCAGGGGGATCGAAGAGTTTCTCGCCGCGCACGACCTCAGGTTCTTCGTCACCGACGCGCACCTGCTGCGCGGTGGGGAGCCTCTCTCGCCCTACCGCGACTACTACCCCGCGCTGCGCACCTTGGGCGCCGGCGCCGAGCATCCCGCCTATCATCGTGACCGCTCGCCGTACCGTCCGTACGTCGTCGCGTCACGCGGGGGCATCGGCGAAGCCGTGGCGTTCTCACGCGATCCGCTCACGACGCTGCAGGTGTGGAGCCGCGAGGCCGGGTACCCGGGTGAGGGCTCGTATCTGGAGTTCCACAAGAAGCACTTCCCAGGCGGTATCCGCTACTGGCGCGTGACGGACCCTAAGAGCGACCTGGGCGCCAAACAGCTCTACGACCCCGAGGCTGCCGAGGCCGTCGCGCACACACACGCGGTCCACTTCGCGCACCTCGTCAGCGAGCTACTCCGCGCCGAGGCTGCAAAGTCCTCGCAGCCGGTCGTGACGTGCAATCCCTACGACACCGAGCTCTTCGGCCACTGGTGGTTTGAAGGTCCGCAGTTCATCCGTGAGGTGCTGACGCGGCTCCCGTCGCATGGCGTGACCGTCGACACGCTCGGCCACTATCTCGAGGACCACCGGCCATCCGAAGCGATCACCCTGCTCGAAGGTTCGTGGGGAGAAGGCGGCGATCACCGCGTCTGGCTCAACCGTGACACCGAGTGGACGTGGGAGATGGCCTACGCGGCCGAAGAAGAGTTCTGGACGCTTGCCAGCGGTGTACCGTGGGAGAACCGCCCGTTCCTCGAGCGCGCGATGGCGCAGCTGGCCCGCGAGCTGCTTTTGCTCCAGGCCTCGGACTGGCAGTTTCTCATCACAACGTGGGCCGCCCGCAACTACGCCGAGACTCGTTTTGCGGAGCACTACGCGCACTTCACGCGGCTGGCGCACCTGTTCCGGCGCATCGCGGAAGGTCAGGGGCCGCAGGGCGACGACGAAGCGTTTCTCGCGGAACGAGAAGCGCAGGATTTTCCGTTCCCCGATATCGTGCAACACGTCCGGGCCGCCCGCGAGGTGCGTTCGCTCTAATGGCACGGCCGCGCCCATCGCGACCGCGCATCCTGGGATTCATCCTCGCCGGTGGGCGGGGCGAACGGCTGCAACCCCTGACGAAAGAACGCGGCAAGCCCGCCGTCCCATTCGGGGGCAAGTATCGGATCGTCGATTTCGTGCTGTCGAACTTCGTCAACTCGGGCATCCACGCCGTCTACGCCTTGGTGCAGTACAAATCGCAGTCGCTCATCGAGCACCTGCGCGTGGGCTGGCGCTTCGGCGGCCTGCCCGACCACTTTGTCATCGCGGTCCCGCCACAGATGCGCTGGGGCGAGCAATGGTACCGGGGCACCGCCGACGCCGTCTATCAGAACCTCAACCTCCTGCGGGACTTCAACCCCGACATCGTGATGATCTTCGGCGCGGATCACATCTATCGTATGGACATCAACCAAATGCTCGCCTATCACGTCGAACGCGACGCGCAGGTGACCGTTGCGGCGCTGCCGGTGCCCATCGAACAGGCCTCGGGGTTTGGGATCATCGAAGCCGACGCCGATGGCCGGATCGCCGGCTTCGAAGAGAAACCGACGCGGCCAAAATCGATGCCCGGCGACGCCTCGCGGGCCCTCTCGTCGATGGGCAACTACATCTTCAACCGCGACATCCTCGTTGAGACCCTCATCGAAGATGCCCGCCGGAGCACCGACCACGACTTCGGCCGTACGATCATCCCAGAATTGTTCCCATACGCGGGTGTGTTCGCTTACAACTTCCTGACCAATGATGTCCCGGGGGCCAAGCCCCACGAGGAGCAGGGATACTGGCGCGACGTGGGGACGATCGGCGCGTACTGGCAGGCTCACATGGACCTGCTGGGCGCCGCGCCCCTCTTTGACCTGGACAACCCGCAGTGGCCCATCCTCACCGCGGCCTACGGCGGGCCGGCGGCGCACCTGATCGCCGGTGACGTCACCGACTCGCTGATCGGCGAAGGCTGCCACATCGCAAACGCCACGGTCCGTCGCTCGATCCTGGGGCGCGGTGTGCGCGTCGGGCCCGGCGCGGTTGTCGAAGAGTCGATCGTGATGGACCACACCATCGTCGGCCGCAACGCGCATCTGCGGCGCGTGATCGCCGATCGCTACAACGTCGTGGCGGACGGCGACGTGGTTGGGGTCGACCACCTGCGCGACGCACAGCGTTATCAGGTCGACGGATCAGGCATCGTCGTGCTGCCCCGGGGATCGTCTCGCTTCTCGTGAGCGCGCTGTTCTGCATCCACGGACATTTCTACCAGCCGGCCCGCGAGCATCCATGGCTGGACGCCGTCGAGGTGGAAGACTCGGCCGCGCCCTTCCACGACTGGAACGCCCGGATCACCGCCGAATCGTATGCACCCAACGCGGCCGCGCGCATCCTCGATGCGCGCGGCCGTATTGAACGCATCGTCAACAACTACACGACGATCTCGTTCAACTTTGGCCCCACGCTGCTGCGCTGGCTGGATCAGGCGGCGCCCGACGTCGCCGCGGCCATCCAGCACGCCGACCGGCAGAGTCTGGACGCGCGCGGGTTCGGGAACGCGCTGGCCCAGCCCTACAACCACGTGATCATGCCGCTGGCGAGCCGCCGCGACAAGATGACGCAGGTGCGCTGGGGCCTTGCGGACTTCCGGCACCGCTTCGGCCGCCCGCCCGAAGGCCTGTGGCTCCCCGAGACGGCGGTCGACCGGCAGACCCTGGCGGTGCTGGCCGAGTGCGGCATCGGCCTGACGATCCTCTCCCCTCATCAGGCCGCGCGGATGCGGGCGATGCCCTCGGGTGAGTGGGTCGATGTCGCGCCGGACATGCTGGACGTCACGCGTCCGTATCTATGTAAACCGGCGCCAGGTTTGCAGATCGCGGTGTTCTTCTATGAACGCACGCTTGCGCGTGAAGTCGCCTTTGGCGAACTCCTCAAAAACGGCGGGGCGATGGCCGATCGGCTGGCGGGCGCGGCCGCGGAGGCCGCCTGGTCCGACGGGCGGCTCGTGCACGTCGCCACCGACGGCGAAACCTATGGACATCATCACCAGTTTGGGGAAATGGCGCTGGCCTATGCGATCCACGTGTTGGAGGGTCGCGAGGGTTCGGCCTTCACCAACTACGCGGCGTTCCTGGCCGACTACCCACCGTCCCACGAGGTCGAAATTCGCGACCTGACCTCCTGGTCGTGTGCGCACGGGGTCGAACGGTGGCGGGCCGACTGTGGGTGTCGCACGCGGTCGGACTGGCACCAGCGGTGGCGGGCGCCGTTACGCGCTGCGCTCGACTGGCTAAAGGAGCAGGTCGACGACGTCTTCGAGCGTGCCGGTGCGGACGTCTTTCACGATCCCTGGGCCGCCCGCGACGCCTACATCGACGTGCTGCTCGGCCGCACGAGCGAGGCGTTGCAACACTTCCTGCTGGTGCAGGCGCTGCGGCCGGGCGCACTCGACGACCGGCGGCGCGCGCTGCGGCTCCTCGAGATGCAGCGCCACGCCATGCTGATGTTCTCGTCGGACGGCTGGTTCTTCGACGAACTCTCCCGCATCGAGACGGTGCAGATCCTGCGGCACGCCGCGCGGGTGATCCAACTAGCCGGAGCGTTCAGCCTGCGGCTGAGCACTCCGTTCTTAGAGCGGCTCCGCCCGGCCGAGAGCAACCTCCCGACCTACGCCGATGGCGTGGCCGTGTACGATCGCCTGGTCAAGCCGGCTATCGTGGACGCCCGGCGAGTTGCGGCACATTACGCCATTACGGCACTCTTCCGCGACTATCCCGACGAGACCACCGTGTACGCGTACCGCGTGACCCGCCGGCAGGGCCAGCGCGTCGCCCGCGGGGCGCGAGTCCTGCTCGTGGGCCGCGTCGACGTTGCTGAGGCGGCGACCGCCGACACGGCGACCCTGTCCTACGCGGTGCTCCACGTCGGCGGCACCGACGTGCACGCGTGCGTGCGCGACGATTGGGACGATACCCGCCACCAGACCGCGGCGGCGCAGTTGATCGAGACGTTTGAGACGGCCGGCGTCACCGAAGTGATCCGGCAGATGGACGTGGTGTGCGGCCGAGACTTCTACACGCTGCGCGATCTGTTCACCGATGAGCGCCGTCAGGTCATGGCGGCGCTGTCCGAGGAGACGACCCGCTCCATCGAATCGGCCTACCGGCGGCTCTTCGAGGATAGCCGGGGGCTGATGGCCGCGGTGCGGGACGCGGACGTCCCCCTCCCGCGCGAGTTTCTGGCCGCGGCAGAGTTTGTGCTCACCATCGACATCCGGCGGGCGCTCATCTCGCCCGAGCCGCTGAACGCGTCGGCATGGCATGCGCTCGCCGAGGCCCGCGCGTGGGGGATCACGCTGGCCTCCGAGATACTCGAGCCGTTGTTGCGCGCGCGGATCGAACGCGTGCTGCGGGAGGCGGACGGAGTCTTCATGGTGGAGCAGCTTGCCGACGTTCAGCGCACGCTGGACAACGCCGGGGACGCAGGCATCACGGTCAATCTGTGGCAGGCGCAGAACGTATTCCACGTGCGTCTGGCGCCCCGACTGCGAGATTCCTCCGGCGAAGTCCGCGAGGCCCTCGAGAAGATGGCCGAGCGATTGAATTTCAGCCTCGACGCGCTGCGCACACACGTAACGACGCCGTCATAGGGTCGGCGCAAGGAGTCATCGTACAGGCCGGACCGCCACGCCGTGCGGATCGCTCGGTGAAGCCGGCGTCTGATCACCGATTGGGATAAACGTCGCGACGGTGGCCGGCTCGAAACACAACCACCACGCGCCGGTCCTCATCGATGGTATAGAGAATTCGATACTCTCCCTGATCCACGCGGAACCCCTTCCGGCCAGGAAGGACAGGGTCGCGATAACCTTTCAGCTCCTCGCTGTCATGGGGCCGGGGATTCTGGCCCAGCTCCAGTATCCGCACCACAACCTGCCGGAAGATCTTGGAGTCGAGCTGCGTGACGTGCTTGACGACCTGCTTGTCGATTCGCAGGTCGTAGGGCATCTAGCGACGAGCCTTTCTTTCGGCCTTGCGAGAACTTCGTTTCCTGGAAGAGGGTGTCGCCGATGCAGACTCCGCGCCCGCATAGGCTTGCCTCCACTCCCTCACAAGCTCCTGGACGCCAACCGCACCCCCGGATCCTCCGACAGCTTCCTCGAGGAGCCGAGCGTCTCGCTCCATCTCCAGTTCCCGGAGCCGCCGCAGCTCATCCACCGAAATCAGCGCCGCCTCCGGTTTCCCGCGGCTCCCGACGGTCACCGTCTCCCCCTTGTACGCCGCCCTCTTGACGAGTTCGGAGAATTGTCGCTTGGCGTCCGCGATCCGATAAATCATCCCGCACCTCACATTTGATCTGAATAGCCTATGTGCTCAATATATACTATTTGGAACATATGTTGTCAATGATCGAGCGGGACCCAGGTAGCCGTCGGCGTGTTGACCGCCAGAACCATCCTGTACGATCGCCACGGATGGGAACCGCGAAGACGCCGGTACCCTTGATTCACAAACACATCCTGCCTGCGTCCACGATCTATACCGATGAATTGCCAGCGTACGCGCGACTGAAAAGGGCGGGTATCAGCACAAGCGCGTCCATCACTCCGCGAAAGTCTACGTCGATGGGGACGTGCATACCAACACGATTGATGGGTTCTGGATGTTGCTGAAGAACGGCTTGCGGGGCGTTCACCACGGTGTGTCTGGCAAGCACTTGCAGGCTTACTTGGACGAATACACCTTCCGGTACAACAACCGGAAAGATCGACGTGGAATGTTCAATGCGATGTTGTCCCGCGTCCAGAAGACTTCGCCGGGGTCTTCTTAATCGTGCGGTCCAACTCGTCGAAGAATCGACCACGAGCAGGGACTGGGATCTCCAATCCCTTGTGCGTTTTCTGGCGCGGTTCTTTTCGCTGTCTGGGGGACTTGTTGTCTGCGCGTTTTCCCATAGTGCCTCCATTCTAATCGTTCCATGACTAAAAAACCTAAGCGCACTTGTGTTTTCTGCGGGGGCTATCCCGTTACGAGAGAACATTTGTGGCCTCAATGGATAGGCGAAATACTGGCAAGTCGGCACCCAATCCCGTTCAAAGCAAGTCTCGAAAAACCTGGAGAACAGCCCCGCAGATCCTTTGACGACAATACGCTTGTCGCTTTTACAAAACGCTTGGACTTCATTTGATTCTCCCGTACTTTCGTCAAGGGGATAATATTGACATTCATCAATATAAGTGTTAACTTTCCAGGCATGGCGACACAACAGCTCGCGCAGGCCAAGACGGCCTGTTGTCCCCAGTGTGGGTGTACATCACATGCCGACGCCGTCGATCTCGACGCGCTCCAGGCCACCGGCGGGCTCTTCAACGCGCTGGGTGACCCGATCCGGCTGGGTATTGTTGATCTATTGTCCAGGCATGACAGGATGTGCGTGTGCGACATCGCCGAGGCCTTCCCGGTGGGGCAGCCGACCATCTCCCACCACCTGCGCCTCCTGCGCGAAGCCGGCGTTGTCGACTGCGTCCGAGAAGGTCACTGGGCGTATTACTGGGTGCGCCGGGACACGCTCAAACGGGCCGCGCAAGAGATGCTGCGGTTTCTTTAATATCGAAGAATATTGATGAATCATCGCATGCCTACGTTGACGATTGATGAAGGTCGCGTCCAAGACCTGCCGGATATCCGCGCGCTGCTGCAAGGCACGGGCATCGCTTCGGACGTCGACCGTCTCATCACCTGCTTCCTTGTGGCCCGAGAGAACGGCCGGGTGGTCGGCTGCGCCGCGCTCGAAGAGTATGTGGGCGCGGGTCTGTTGCGCTCCGTCGCCGTCGGCCCCTCCCACCGCAACCGCGGGCTGGCACGCAGCCTGGTCACGGCGTTGATCGAGCGCGCCCGCTCACGGGGTCTGCCGGCCGTATATCTGCTGACCGATACGGCGGCCGACTACTTTGCACGCCACGGGTTCCGCACGATCACGCGGGCGCAGGTCAAACCCGCGGTGCTGGCCTCTGAACAGTTCCGCGGGGAGAATTGCGCGTCGTCAACCGTGATGGTGCTCGAACTATCCGCATGAAGCAGATCCCAGGAGGAGTGAACATGAACATGGATGAGCAGGCCATTCGTCTTGCCGTGCGCGAGCGGTACGCGCGGGCCGCGGCCGGCGGATCGTGTTGCGGCGACACCGTCTCAGGTGACGCCGCGGGGTCGTGCTGCGGCGGCGCGACGCTTACGTTCCACGATGGGCGGGCGGTGCCCGAGGATATTGCGGGCGCATCGCTCGGTTGCGGGGCGCCGATCGACGCGGCTGCGCTGCAGCCCGGCGAAACGGTCGTCGATTTGGGCAGCGGAGCGGGTCTGGACATCTTCCTCGCCGCGGCCCGGGTTGGCCCGAGCGGACGGGCGATCGGTATCGACATGACACCCGAGATGATCGCGAAGGCCCGCGGCAACTCCGCGCGCCTGGAAGTCACCAACGCCGAGTTCCGCCTAGGCGAGATCGAGCATCTGCCCGTGACCGGCGCAAGCGTCGACGTCGTGATCAGCAACTGCGTGATCAATCTGCTCCCCGACAAGCGCCCGGCATTCGTCGAAGCCTTTCGGATCCTGCGCCCGGGCGGCCGCCTGCTCGTCTCGGATATCGTCAGCACCGAACCACTGCCGGCCTGGATGAAGACGGCCGAGCAATGGACCGCCTGTATCGGCGGGGCGATTCCGGTCGACGAGTATCTCGACGCGATTCGGCAGGCGGGATTCACTGATGTCGAGGTGCTGTCCAGGCGCGCGTACGCGCCCGTACTGTTCAGCGCGACGATCCGCGCGTCGAAACCTGTTGGCAACTGACAGTCTCACGCTACACCCGATAGGGTAATGTAGATGTAGATGTTCCGGACGGATCCGCGTTTCCCACGAGCGCTGGCACTGGTCCTGGTGCCGGCGCTCGCATGTGCGGGCGTTCTGGTCTCTGGCGCCGCGCCGGCGGCTGCCCAAGCCGATCTCGATCCCCTGGTCACGCGGGTCCAGCAGTCACAGTGTCGCGAAGGGCTGGACGGGCTCGCGTTGATGGCGTTCGGGCCGGATCTGGATGCTCAGCGCGCGGCGTATCTCTTCGGATGGTGCCTGACGCGGCTGGGGCGGTACGCCGACGCGGCCCTGGCCTTTCAGACGGCGGCAGCCCACCCGACGCTTGGTGGCTACGCGCGGGTCGAGGAGATCACGGCGCGCATGAAGTCCGGCGACACGACCGGGGCGATCTCGACCCTCAGGGAACTCGCGCCTGGCGCACCCCCCACCCTACGCCGCCGCGCGTATGGCGCCCTCGGTGAGGCCGAACTCAGCGCAGGTCACCCCGAGAGCGCGCTCTCAGCCTTCGCGTCGGCGGCCGCGGCTCGCCCCGACGACGCAGCAGCGTGGCTGCGGCTCGGCACTGCGGCGGCAGAAGCGGGGCGACGTGAACTGGCCCGGCAGGGTCTCGCCTACGCGGCCTGGGCGTTTCCGGGCGACCCGGTCGAACCCGCGGCGCGCGAAGCCTTCACGCGCGTCTTGGGCCGCCCGGTCGCGCCAGGCGACGCCCCTCCGGAAGCCAGGATGGAGCGCGGTCGGCGACTGTACCGCGACGGCGAGTCGGCGCAGGCAGAAACGGAGTTTCGCGCCTTCGTCGCCGCCAGATCGGCAGGCGCGGCCGCGGCCGAGGCCTGGTATCGCATCGGAGAACTTCGTCTGGGCGGGGATGCAAAAGGCGCGTTTGAAGGCTTCCGGCGCGCCGCCAGCCTGGGATGGGACCTGCCGCTCAGCTACTATTGGATGGCATTTGCCGCGCGCCGCGCCGGGCGCAGCGCCGATGCCGCCGCCGCGGTCGCGGCCCTGTCGCGGGTCGCACCTGAAGGGCCGTGGAAGGCGCAGACGTGGATAGGTCGGGCGCTGCGGGCCGAGGACGA
>JBGQGY010000011.1:0-49627 GCA_041497675.1 bacterium
CGTGGTATAATCGAACGCAGGTTCGGTGATGCCGACGGCTTCCTCGACTCTGCGTCCTTCTCAGCCGACCGTGCAGGCGAACGCGCCCCTCATCGTCGGTCTTGATCCCGGGCTTCAGCACACGGGGTACGGCGTGCTGAGGAGTGAGGGCCCTCGTCCACACGTCCTCGAGTGCGGCGTGGTGTCCACACACAACGGGAGCGACCTCGGCGTCCGTCTTCGTCATATCCACCACGACATCGAGAGGCTGCTGCGTGAAGTGCGGCCGGATCTGGTTGTGCTCGAAGACCTCTTCACCCACAGCCGGTTTCCCCGCACGGCCATCATCCTCGGACACGTCCGGGGCGTGATCTGTCTGGCTGCCGCGTCGGCCGGTCTTCACGTCCTCGCGCTTGCGCCCAGTGTGGTGAAGCGCGCGGTCACGGGATCGGGACGGGCGAGCAAGCCTCAGGTGCAGGCCGCGCTGTGCGGGTTGCTCGGGTTGCGAACCCTCACGAACTCCCACGCTGCCGACGCCCTGGCCTTGGCGTATGCGGGGCTGGCGCGTCGCGCCGGTCTGCGCATCGAGGCGCGGCGATGATCGGCTATCTCCGCGGTCGCATCCTGCGGCGCGGCGAGGGCGTGATCATCCTCGATGCCGGCGGCGTCGGGTACGAGGTGTGGCTGCCGCCGGTCGTTGAGGCGGCCCTGCCGGCCGGAGATGACGGCCAGCTCGAGCTCTTCATCTCGTACCACGTGTCGGCGAACCAGCCGCGGCCGGTGCTCGTGGGATTCCTGCGTGAAGTTGAACAAGAGTTTTTCGACCGCTTCATTACGGTTGACGGCCTGGGACCTACCAAAGCGCTTCGCGCTATGGTGAAGTCGGTGCACGAGATCGCCGACGCGGTCGAGCGGCGTGATGTCGCCTTTCTGAGGCGCCTGCCGGGGATCGGCACTCGCACCGCGGAGAAGGTTGTGGCGGCGCTGCACGGGAAGATGGGCAAATACGCGCTGCTACGCGAGACGGCCGGGGCCGAGAAGACCGAACCGGCCGGTTTCAAAGAGGAGGTCATCGAGGTGTTGACGCGGCAGTTGGGCCACCGGGCCGCCGAAGCCCGCCGCATGGTTGATGAGGCCCTGGCCCGCGCGCCGCACGTCGATTCGGCCGAAGCGTTGTTTCAGGAAGTCTATCGATTACAGCGGGGCACGCCTGATGAACAGGGCATGCGCACATGACGCGGCAGCGTCTCGAGCCTGAGGCAGCGGCCGAAGAGGAGAAAGTTCTCCGCACGCTGCGCCCGCAGGCCCTCGATGAGTGCATCGGGCAGGCGCGCGTGATCGAAGGCCTGCGCATCAGCATCCAGGCGGCGAAAGGGCGCAGCGAACCATTGGACCACGTCCTGTTGCACGGACCGCCCGGTCTCGGCAAGACTACCCTGGCCGGCGTCGTCGCCCACGAGATGGGCGCTGAGTTCGTGACCACGAGCGGACCGGCCCTCGAGCGCGGCGGCGATCTGATGGGCATTTTGACCAACCTGAACGGCGGCGACGTGCTGTTCATCGACGAGATCCACCGTTTGTCGAGGACCATCGAAGAGTTGCTCTACCCGGCGATGGAGGATTTTTGCGTCAACTTCGTGCTCGACAAGGGTCAGCACGCGCGCACGCTGCGCTACCAACTCCGGCCCTTCACCCTGGTGGGCGCGACGACGCGCGCGGGGCTGCTCTCCTCGCCGTTGCGCGAGCGGTTTGGGATCTTTCACCATCTCGACTTCTTTTCGGTGGACGAACTGGTGCAGGTGGTCCAGCGATCGGCCGGCATCCTGGGCGTGCCGATCCAACCCGACGGCGCGCCGGAGATCGCGCGCCGGTCCCGGGGCACGCCGCGCATCGCCAACCGGCTCCTGCGTCGCGTGCGTGATTTTGCCGAGGTGCGGGCGGATGGCGTCATCACACACGATGTGGCGCGTCAGGCGCTCGAATTCGAGGGCGTGGATCACCTTGGGCTCGATGGTCTCGACCGCGATCTCTTGAAGACGCTCATCCAGACCTACGGCGGCGGTCCCGCCGGTATCGAGGCGCTTGCCGCCTCGTTGCACGAAGAACCCGAAACGCTCGAAGAGGTCGTCGAGCCGTTTCTGCTCAAGGCCGGCCTGATCGCGCGGACGCCGACGGGCCGCCGGGCGACCGTCGCGGCCTACCAGCACCTCCGGATCACGCCGCCTGATGCCCCGAGGGGACAGGCGAGCCTGTTCAGTTCATGACCCCGCTGGGCGTCCTGGTTCGACGGTAGCCCCATTGCGCATCGCGACGCGTGTCCTCGCAGGGGTAGTCTGCGCGCTGATCGTGTCCGCCGCGGCGCCCCTGCGCGCGCAGGCGCCAGCCACGGTGCGCGTCGGACTCGTACTCGGGGCCGACTCGGCGGTCATCGGATCCGATGGGCCGATTGATGTGCTCGACGGGGATGGGAGCCGCCAGGACACGCTTGGCGGCGGGCGCCTGATGGCCCGGCCGGCGGCCACCGGTATCGAGCTCGGCGGCACGATCTATGTCGGTGCCGTGCGATTGCAGCCGCGCGCCGGGTTGCTCCAACTCAACGCGAGACCCTATCGCGGCATGCTCGAACTCCGCCGGACGCCGCAGGGCCGGCTGACCGTCATCAACGCGCTCGATCTCGAAGAGTATCTCTACGGGGTCGTGCGCAGCGAGATGGATCCGCGCTGGCCCCCGGAAGTCCTCCGAGCGCAGGCCGTCGCGGCCCGGTCGCTCGGACTGTATTGGGCGGGGCGCTACGCGGCGGAGGGGTACGACGTGCGCGCCACGACCGACAATCAGGTCTACGGCGGCGTCGCCGCCGAGGACCCGCGCAGCACTGCGGCGGTGGACGCGACGCGCGGCACCGTGATGACGTATGGTGGCCGGCCGGTGTTTGCGGCGTATCACACCGATTCCGGAGGCGCCACCGAGAATAGCGAGTTCGTGTGGGGATCGGTGACGCCGTACCTCCGCGGGGTCGACGATCCGTACGCGAGGGATGCCGCCAACCAGGGGCACGAGTGGACGCTGCGTCTGTCGCTCGCCGATCTCGAGGGACGGCTGCAGCGCGCGGGCCGCCCGGTCGGTGGCATCCAGCGTCTCGACGTGGCCGCGACGAGCCCGACGGGCCGCGTGATCTCGCTCCGGGTGATCGGAGGGGCGGGCGTCATCGAGATCCGCGGGACGGAGTTTCGCATCGCGATCGGCGCCAATGTGCTGCGGAGTACGATGTTTACGGTGCGCACCGCGGGTGACGCGGTAGAGTTCGCCGGCCGAGGGTTTGGTCACGGCGTCGGGATGAGCCAGTGGGGGGCGCGCGGCCAGGCGCTGGCGGGTCGTGACGCCGTCGCGATCCTCAGATACTACTACACGGGGGTTACCGTCGGCCCGCGGCCCTGAGGCCGACTGCACGGCTCCGCATGCGGCTCGCTGATTTCGACTATCGCCTTCCCGCCGAACTGGTCGCGCAGCGACCCGTCTCTCCCCGCGATGCGTCGCGCGTGCTCGTGGTGCACCGGGATACCGGTTCGCTCGAGCACCGTATCTTTCGCGAGATCGGCGACTATCTCACGGCGGGCGACGTGCTGGTCGTCAACGACACGCGCGTGCTGCCCGCGCGGTTGCGCGGCCGCCGCGTGCCCGGTGGGGGGACCGCCGAGGTCTTTCTGCTGCGACCGGCGGCGGGCGGATCGTGGGAAGCGCTGGTGCGACCGGGCCGCCGGCTGCACCAGGGGACCATCGTGGAAGTCGGCCGGCGGGCGGTCTGGCTGGAGATCGGTGAACGGTTGGCCGACGGCCGCCGGGTGGTGCGAGTGCTGGGCGGCGGGGACATGCTCGATGTGCTTCGCGAGGCCGGTGAGGTGCCGCTGCCACCCTACATTCACGCCCCGGTGCAGGATCCCGGCGAATACCAGACGGTCTACGCCCGCGCCGACGGCGCTGTCGCGGCGCCGACCGCGGGGCTCCACTTCACGCCCGAGCTCCTGGCCCGTCTGCGCGGGCAGGGTGTCGAGATCGTCACGCTGACGCTGCACATCGGTCTGGGCACCTTCCAGCGGGTGGCGGCCGACGACATCCGAGATCACCGGATGGAGGTCGAGCACTATACGATCACGCCCGAGGCCGCAGCGGCGGTCAACGCGCGGCGCGGGCGTCTGGTCGCGGTCGGGACCTCCACGGTGCGCGCGCTCGAAACGGTCGCCGCCGGCGACGGTCGGATCGCCGCCGCGACCGGCTGGTCCGGTTTGTTCATCTATCCCGGATTCGCGTTTCGTTTGGTGGAGGGGCTGGTTACGAACTTTCATCTCCCCAAGACGACGTTGTTGATGCTCGTGTGCGCCTTCGCCGGGCGCGACCTGATCCTCCGCGCCTACGATGAAGCCATGCGGCAGCGATACCGGTTCTATTCGTTTGGCGACGCGATGCTGATTCTCTAAAGGAGTACGGCGTGGAGCGAGAGAAAGTGACGGGCCATGAATGATCCGATCGCCGGGGCGTCGCTGACTCCCGGCGCGCAGTTGCTCGTGCAGAACGCCCTCTCGAAACGGCAGCCCAATCAGGCGCACCTGGGCGTCCACCACTGGCTGCTGGCGCTGGTCGAGCGGCACGGTCCGATGGCCGAGTCGCTCGCGGTCGGCGTGAACGCCTCGGCCCTGCGGGGCTATCTCTACCAGAAGATCCAAACCGGCGATCTCGGCCCCGCCCTCAGCGCGGACGACGTCACCAAACAGGCGGCCGAGCGTGCCACGAAGCGCGGGCTCGCCAGCGCCGCCGAGCGCGACGTCGCCGCCGTGATTCTTGGTGCCGCCGGGTACACGCTGACGGCGCCGGGTCCGGCGGCTTCGCCCGCGGCCACCGTCCCCGATGCCGCCTACCGGCCTCGTGCCACGCGGCCCACGCCCATGCTCGAGCAGTTCGGGCGAGACCTGACGCGTGAGGCGCAGGACGGCAAACTCACCCCGGTCGTCGGCCGTCAAGACGAGGTGCAGCTGGTTATTGAGACGTTGTGCCGGCGCACCAAACGCAACCCCGTGTTGGTCGGGCCCGCGGGGGTCGGGAAGACCGCCATCGTCGAGGGACTGGCGCAGCGCGTCGTGCGCGGTGAGGCGCCGGCGCCGCTTGTGGGCGCGCGCGTGCTCGCCCTGTTGCCGTCGCTGCTGGTGGCCGGCGCAGGCGTCGTCGGCGAGCTGCAGACTCGCATGAAGGGCATCCTGGCCGAGGCGAGCCAGGACGGCGTCATCCTGTTTATTGACGAGGTGCACTCGGTCATCGGGGCAGGCGGGCGGCCGGGCTCCGACGACATCGCCAGCCTGTTGAAGCCGGCGCTGGCGCGGGGTGACCTGGCCTGCATCGCGGCGACGACCGACGACGAATACCGGCGATTTATCGAGCCCGACGCCGCGCTCGAGCGGCGCTTCCAGCCGGTCCGGGTCCAGGAGTTGACGCCGGACCAAACGCTCGAGGTGATCAAGACACACCGCGATGTGCTCTCGCGTCTTCGCGGTGTGGCGGTGAGCGACGACGTCCTGCGCTGGCTGGTGGATTTTGCCCAGCAGTATCTGCGCAACCGGTACTTCCCCGACAAGGCGGTCGATCTGGTGGAGCAGTGCGTGGCCAACGCCGTGACCGACGGGAAGACCAGCGTCGATGAGGCCACCGCCCGGACGGTGGCCGAGCGCATGATCGGCATGCCGCTCGCCCTGGACGATCGGCTGAAGACTCTCAGCGACCGTCTCACCGCGCGCGCGCTGCTCGGTGAAGACGACATCCAGATGCTGGTGAACCGGCTGCAGGTCACGATGCGCGGGATGGACGTCCGCCCCGCCCGGCCAAACGCCGTGGTGTTGCTCGCGGGCGACGCGGCATCGCAGAGCGAGACGCTCTCCCATATCGTCGCGGAGGCGCTCTTCGGAGCGGCCACCCGTGAGATCATCATGGACCTAAGCCGGTGCGTCCATCCGGCCGACGTGACGATGTTGATCGGCGCGCCGCCCGGGTACGTCGGCTACGAGGACGCGGTGCCCCTGCACCGCTTGGCGCAGGCGCCCTGGTCGGTGCTCCGGTTCGAACACATCGACGCGTGTCACCCGCAGGTGCGTGACGTCGTGACCCAGGCTATTTCCGAGGGCGCCATCACCGATGGCCGCGGGCGGAGGTTGTATCTTTCGGACACGGTCGTATTGATGACGGCCGGTGTGGAAGTCCACACGACCCACCCCATCGGGTTTCAGCGCGGCGATGCGGCGCCTGCGCGGCCCGCGCACGTTGACGTCGCCGGCGGCGTGGGTGAAGCGCTGGCGGCGCAGGTCGATCTGGTGTGTACCGCCGTGCTGCAAACGGATGCCACGCGCCGGCGGTGGATCGAAGACTCGCTGCTCGCCGATCTCTCCGAACGCTACCGCAAACACGGCGTGAACCTCAAATGGGACGAAAGTTTCGTCCGGTGGCTGCTCGAGCGCCACGGCGCGTCGGCCAACCAGCGCGGCTGGGAGCGCGTGATGGACGAATCGCTGGGGCCACTGCTGATGCCGTACGTACCGGCGGCCACGATCGCGAAACCGGCGTCGCTGCTGATCACCTGCACGGACGGGACGGTGCGCATCGAGCGCACTATAGAGGGAGGAGCCTAGACGTGGAGTTCAAGAACGACACGCAGAAGGCGCACTTCGAGAAGATCGGTCAGTACATGAAGGATCTGTTCGGCGAGATGGCCAACGCGCGCGACGACATGCCCGCCCACTACCTGATGATGGGATCGGCCATGGTGCAGGTCTTCATTCTTCAATGGGGCGACAAGGAGACGGTCATCAACTGCCGCGCCTACGTCGTCACCGGAGCCGAGCGGACGCCGGAGATGCTCGAGTACCTACTGCGCGAAAACTACGATATGCGCTTTGGCGCCTTTGGACTCGATAAAGAGGGCGCGATCACCTTCGAACAAAACATCATCGGCTCGACCTGTGACAAAAACGAGCTGAAGGCATCGGTGATGGCGGTCTTGGGCACGGCCGACAAGTATGACGATGAGATCGTGGCCCGTTGGGGCGGCAAGCGGTCCTCGGATCGGTAGCCAACCGGTCGGTGTGCGGCGATCAGGACTGCGTGCGCGTCCAGCCGCGCGAGGTGGGACTCCAGTCTTTGATGGGCCGATTCAGATAGTCCTTTTCCGCAACCATGTAGCCCGCGGCTTCGAGCCGCCGGCGGGCCTCGGCGTAGTATCGATAGTCGATCTGCCACGCATTGCCGCGGACCGGGTTTTGATAGGCGCCCAGCCCGCCGAGAAGCTTCTTGATATTCTCTTCCTCAGTGGCCTCGCCACGGATCTCGACGCTGCTGTTGATGGTCCCGTGGGCGGTGACGGTGGGGGCCTTCGGTGGCGCGCCGGGCCGGCCGCCGGGGTTCAACGATGACACGGGCACCTCGAGGCCGCTCGACGGCGCGGCGGGTTTGGCCGCGGCCTGGGCCGTGGCGCCCGCGCCGCCGGTCTGAGCCGCGGTCCGGGCGGCTTTCATCGCCTCAGCCTTCGCTTTTAGCGCGGCAATCTTGTCGTCCCGCGACTGTTGTCCGGCCTCGTCTGCCATACGATCCCCCTCAGTGGCGGCGCGTCCGCCGCCATTCTATCGTGTTGAACGGGACGGCGGCAACACCTGCACGGACGGCCGGGCCACGATGACGCAGGTCGTCAGGGATGATCCCTGGGAGATGGCGTTGCGGCAGTTCGCGCAAGTCGCCCGCCGTCTGTCGCTGAAGCGGGGTATCGACGATCTTCTCCGGACCCCGCAGCGCGAGCTCACCGTGCGGTTTCCGGTCAACATGGACGATGGGACCGTCCGCGTGTTTACGGGCTACCGCGTCCACCACAGTGTGATCCTGGGCCCGACTAAGGGCGGCATCCGCTATCACCAGGACGTCACCTTGAACGAGGTCCGGGCGCTCGCGATGTGGATGACGTGGAAGTGCGCGCTGGTGAACCTGCCCTTCGGCGGCGCGAAGGGTGGGGTCATCGTCGACCCACGGACGTTGTCGCAGGGCGAACTCGAACGCCTGACGCGCCGCTACGCCCTGGAGATCACGCCGCTGGTGAGCCCGCACGGCGACATCCCGGCGCCGGACGTGGGGACCAACGCCCAGGTCATGGCCTGGATCATGGACACGTACAGCATGCACCACGGTCATTCGATCGCCGCGGTCGTCACCGGCAAACCCGTATCGATCGGCGGGTCGGTGGGTCGTGTTGAGGCCACCGGCCGCGGCGTGATGATCGCGGCCCGCGAGACCGCGCGCCTCCTGGGTCTGCCGTGGAAGGGCGCGCCGGTCGTCGTCCAGGGCTTTGGCAACGTCGGCTCCAACGCGGCGCGGCTCATGTGGCAGGACGGTTGCAAGGTGATCGCCGTCTGCGACGTGGCGGGTGCCATCCACAACCCCGACGGATTCGATGTGGCCGCGCTGCAACAGCACGTCGCGCAGACCGGCAGCGTCGTCGGCTTTCCGGGGGCGACCCCGATCGCGCACCGCGATCTGCTCGAGGTCCCCTGCACGTATCTCGTGCCCGCCGCCCTCGAAGGGCAGATCACCGCCGACAACGCCGAGCGGATCCGCGCCCGCGTCATCGTGGAGGGCGCCAACGGCCCGACAACCCCGGAGGCCGACGAGATCCTCGGCGCGCGCGGTACGACGATCGTGCCGGACATCCTGGCCAACTCCGGAGGGGTCATCGTGTCGTACTTCGAGTGGGTGCAAGATTTACAAAGCCTGTTCTGGAGCGAGGACGACATCAACGAGCGGCTTGAACGCCTGATGATCCGCAGCGTGCGCGACGTGTTCGACGTGGCGCGCAAGCAGGGGATCGGGCTCCGGCTCGCCGCGCTCCAGCGCGCGGTCGACCGGGTCGCCGGCGCGCTGATGATCCGCGGTATCTATCCCTAACCTGTTGAACCCGCCGATCCTCCGCGACCTGTGATGCGTTTTGAATTGATCTCGCAAGACCCCGCCGGCGCGCGTCTGGGCCGGCTGCACACCTCGCGCGGCATCGTGGAGACACCGGCGTTCATGCCGGTCGGTACCAACGCCACGGTCAGGGCGATGACGCCGGAGGAAGTTGCCGAGACCGGCGCGCAGATGATCCTGGCCAACGCGTTCCATCTCTACCTGCGCCCCGGCGCCGAGGTCATCGATCGCGCCGGAGGTCTGCACGCGTTCATGGGCTGGTCCGGCCCGATCCTGACCGACAGCGGAGGCTACCAGGTGCTCAGCCTGGCGAAGATCCGCACCCTGGACGAAGACGGGGTCACGTTTCGCTCGCCCGTCGACGGCAGTCTCCACCGGTTCACACCGGAGGGTGTGATCGATTTCCAGCGTGTCCTGGGATCGGATGTCGTGATGCCCCTCGATGTGTTGCTGGGATACCCGCACAGCGCGGAGCAAGCCCGGGGGGCGATGGAACACACATTGCGCTGGGCGGCGCGCGCCCGCGAGCATCACGCGCGCTCCGGCAGCGGTGCGCTCTTCGGCATCGTCCAGGGTGGGTTTGACGCAGATCTACGGGCCGAGGCCGCCCGGCGGACCGTGGCGATGGACTTCCCCGGGTACGCCATCGGCGGGCTGTCCGTCGGAGAGCCGCACGACCTGATGCACCGTTTGCTGGAAGTGGTGGACGCCGAACTGCCGCGCGACCGCCCCCGCTATCTGATGGGTGTGGGAAGCCCGCCCAGCCTGCTCGAAGGGATCGCCCGAGGGGTCGATCTGTTCGATTGCGCGCTGCCGACACGTGTCGCGCGGACGGGCGCCATTTTCACCACACAAGGCCGGATCAATATCCGCAACGCCGCCTTCCGCGATGACATGCGGCCGCCCGACCCCGACTGCTCGTGCCGTGTCTGCACGCGCACGACGCGCGCGTATATGCGCCATCTGTTTGCCGCGGACGAGATGCTCGGGCCGCGGCTTGCGACGTATCACAACCTGGCATTCATGGGGCGGCTCGCACGCGAGGCCCGTGGGGCGCTGGGCGACGGGCGCTACACCGCGTGGATGACGCGCACGCTGGGCGCGTATACGACACGGTGGTAGGCAGGAGATCATGTATCATCGTGGAAAGTGAAGCGCCACCAGGTCGCCAGGAGGATATGTGATGCAGACGGGTCAGCAGATGCCTTTGCCGTTTATTGCCACGCTCGTGGTGTTCTTTTTTGTCTGGTACTTTCTACTGATCCGGCCTCAGCGCAGCCAGGCGAAGAAGCGGCAGGAGATGCTCAACACATTGAAGCGCGGCGACCGCGTGGTGACGATGGGCGGGATCCATGCCACCGTGGCCGACCTCAAGGAAGACGTGCTCGTGCTCGACCTGGCGCCCAACATACGGGTCAAAGCCGATCGCGGGTCGATTAGCTACGTCCGCGCGAAGGGCGAGGGCAAGGCCGAAGAGTGACCGGCGTTCCCGTTCAACCCATCGTTCCGACCCTGGAGGACGTCAAGAGGGATCCCGAGGTCCAGGCCTTCATTACGAAGGCCAACGAGTACACCGGCGTGATCGGCTACACGGAACATGGCGCGCGCCACGCGAACCTGACGTCGAACATCGCGGGCAACGTGCTGCGGAGGTTGGGCCACGACGAACGCGAGGCGCATCTGGCGGGAATCGCGGCCTACCTGCACGATATCGGTAACCTGGTGAGCCGGGCCAATCACGAGCACACCGGCGCGGTGCTGGCCGATGGGATCCTCGTCCGGCTCGGCATGGTGGCCGACGAGCGCGCTGTGGTCATGGGCGCCATCGGGAACCACGAGGAGAGCCACGGTGAGCCGGTGAGCGCGGTCGGTGCGGCGGTGATCCTGGCCGACAAATCCGACGTGCATCGCAGCCGCGTCCGCAATCCCGACCCCGGGACGTTTGACATCCACGACCGCGTGAACTACGCCGTTGAACACTCGTTCCTCCGCGTCGAGGAGAAGAGCAAGACGATCACTCTCGAGCTGACGATCGATACGGCGATCTCGCAGGTGATGGAGTACTTTGAGATCTTCCTGGGACGGATGCTCATGTGCCGGCGGGCCGCCACTTTCCTCGGCTGCGACTTCAAGCTCCAGATCAACGGCACCAAGCTCCTCTAGGCGCTGTGCGGGCATAGACGACCTTCGACGGGCGTTGGTGGTCGAGGTGGCTCTATGCGTACCCTCATCGTGATGCCGCTGTTCAATGAGCGCCCGACCGTGGCGCGCGTGCTGGGCGAAGTGCGCCGCGCGGCCCCCGACGCGGATATGCTGGTGGTGGACGATGGCTCGACCGACGGGTCATCCGAGATCATCAAGCGGGAGGCGGGCGTTATCGTGATCAGTCATCGTGAGAATCAAGGCTACGGACAGTCGCTCATCGATGGCTTCTCATATGCGATCGAGAACAGTTATGAGGCGGTCGTCACCATCGACTGCGACGAGCAACACGAGCCGCGGCAGATCCCAGATTTTCTCGACGCGCTGCGGGACGCCGACATCGTGTCGGGCAGCCGCTACCTCGATCCGAGCTCCGGCGGGGATCCTGCGCCGCCCGATCGCCGGCGTGTGAACGAAGAGATCAGCGCTACGGTGCGTGCGATCACGGGGTACCCGATCACCGATGCGTTCTGCGGTTTCAAGGCCTATCGTGGCGACGCGCTGCGCCTGATGCGGCTGACCGAGCCGTCGTATGGCATGCCGCTCCAGGTCTGGGTGCAGGCGGCGCACTATCGCCTGCGGATCAAGGAACTGCCGACCGCGAGGATCTACAAGAACCCCGAGCGCCGGTTCTGGGGTGGTCTGGACGACGCCGAGGTCCGAAAGCGGTACTACGAAGGCGTTTTGGAGCGGGAGGTGCGGCAGTGGCTCGTGTCCTCGCCATAGGCCCCCATCCCGACGATCTCGAGATCGCCATGGGCGGCACGATCGCGTTGCTCCTGTCGCAGGGGCACGAGGTCGTCATGTGCGATCTGACCAACGGCGAGCCGACGCCCATGGGGACGCCGGAGCGGCGGGCCCGCGAAGCCGCGGAGGCCGCCCGCATCTTGAACGTGTCGCGGCGGATCACGCTCGATCTCCCGAACCGCTCGCTGGAGCCGACGCTGGAGGCCCGGCGCACAGTGGCCGAGGTCATCCGTGAGGTGCGGCCCGAGATCCTCTTCATTCCCTATTGGGTGGACGCGCACCCCGATCACGTGGCGGCGGCCGCGTTGGGCGAGGCGGCGCGCTTCTGGGCCAAACTCACCAAGACCGACATGCGGGGCGAGCCGCACTACCCTCGACGCGTCTATCATTTCTTTAGCGATCACTACAACCTCCACATCGACCCGGCGTTCATCGTCGACATCTCGGCGCACTACGAGACCAAGATGGCCGCGATTCGCGCCTATGCCTCGCAGTTCAACGATGCGCGCGGGAACGCGTGGATCCTCGATGAGATCCGCGATTTCTGCCGCTACTTCGGTCGCCTGATCTCCCGCGAGTACGGAGAGCCCTTTGCCTGCCGCGAGGAAATTGGCATCGCGCGCTGGGATGGATTGATCTGATGGGTCCGGCCCGCGGCGCGATCGAATGGCCCGAGTTCGAACTGGAGATCCCGACCGCGTCGCCGTCGGCGGTCGAAGCCCCACCGTACGCGTCGTGGCTTGATCTGGCGCGGCGCAATCAGGCGGCGCTCGATGCGGCGGACGTGCAGATCGGCGGTGTGCGTCTGGTCGATCTGCGGCGGCGCGCCCGCGCAGAAGCCCTGACGCTCGCGGCCGCCTACACCCGCGCGCTGGGCGTCGAGGTGGCGCCGGGACGCAGTGATCTCCTCCTGTGTACCGGTCACCAGCCGGTGCTGGTCCATCCCGGCATCTGGATCAAGTACCTGGCGATGGCGCGTCTGGTGCCGGCCGGGGGCGTCGGGCTAAACCTCATCGTCGACAGCGACGCGCTCGAAGAGGTGGCGGCGGATGTGCCGCGGAGCAACGGCCGGCTGAGCCGTGCCCGTGTACCCCTGGCCGCCACCGGGACCGACGTGCCGGCCGAGGCGGTACCGGCGCCGTCGCACGAGCAGTGGGGCGCGTTTATCGCCGCAATCGACGCGCATCTCGCGACGTTGAGCGAGCCAGCGGTCACCGAGGCCTGGGGGCGGGCACGAACCCTGCTCGCGCCGCCGGCGCACCTGGGGCTGCCGGGCGCCCTGACCGCGGTCCGTCGCGCGCTCGAAGGCCCCAGACCGTATTTGGATCTGCCGGTGTCACACCTGGTGCGCAGCGGGGCCTTCCGCCAGTTCGCGCTGGCGATCTTGACCGACGCCCGGCGATTCGCCGAGGTATACAATGCCTGTCTCGCGTCCTACCGCGAACACTACGGCATCCGGACGAGCGCGCAGCCGTTCCCCGATCTGGCCGTCGACGGCGCGCGGATCGAAACGCCCTTCTGGTACGTTGCCGGCGGCCGGCGGGTGCCGCTGTCGGTTGACGTGAAGGCGGGCCGGCTGCTCGCCGACGGTGATGCGGTCGCCGCACTGCCGGCCGGTCCCAACGACCCGACGTTCGCCGCGGCGGCCATCCGGCCCCGGGCGCTCACGCTGACCGCCTACGCTCGCCTTGCGCTCGCCGATCTCTTTGTCCACGGCATCGGCGGCGGTCGCTACGACCGTGCGACCGACGCCATCGTGCGGGTGTTCTTCGGCATCGAGCCGCCCGCATACGCCACCGTGACCGCGACGCTCTTCCTCCCGTTCTCGGGTGGCGGCCGCGCCGATGAGGAACGCCGCCGCCTGCAGCGCCTGCTGCTCGACCTGCAGCACAATCCCGATCGGTTCTTGCCCGCCGATGGGCCACACCACGAGCTCGTGAAGGAAAAGTGGGCGTTGATCCGGCGTCTGGACGAGGCCTCGAGCATGACCCGACGCGAGCGGCGGCAGGCCACCCAGCGGATTCGCGAGATCAATCTGATCCTGCAGGTGGCGGTGGTCGGTCAGGTCGCAGACGTGCAAGAAGCGATGCGGGCGATCGACGCGCGGCACCAGGACGCTGAGGCCACGGACTATCGTGGATATCCATTTCTCCTCTTTCCGGCCACGGCCGTCGATGGATTGGTCGATCTGCTGGCCGGCCGGCCTGTTGCGGTGCACCCGGATCGCGTGCGGGGGTGAGCCCCGCGCGGGGCCGGGAGGAGTTGCCCGGAGCGCGTGGAAACGATACTCCCGTCGAGTATGAAGAACGTCCGCCTGCGCGCTCTTGCCGCCCGGCTTGTTCCCTCGCTCGTTGTCGTCGTGCTCGTCGCCACCGGTTGCCAGCCAACCGTGCAGGTGCGGGGCGATGTCACGAGCCCGGGGGCCGGGTTTGTCCAGGCGCCGCCGCCGACCGCGTTGGTGCCGACGAACCCGCGCCCATCGGCGGTGCGGGGTCGTATGGTCTTCGAGCGCATCTGTTTCGCCTGCCACGGCAACGAGGGCATGGGGGACGGCCCCGCGGCGGCCGTCCTCACCGCACCGCACAAGGATCCCATGGTCGACTTCTTCGCGATGCTGGGCATGCACCTGACCGGCGAGAAGTTGCCCAGCCGGCCGGCCAACTTCCACAACGTGATCGCCATGCGGCTGAACGCGCCGTTTGCGCTGTTTGAAACGATCAAGCTGGGACGGCCGCACACCGCGATGCCCGCCTTTGGGGACAAGCCGGCCTACGGTGCGAACCGCGGCAGCCCGTCGCTGAAGGACAACGAGATCTGGGACGCCCTGTTCTACGCGTGGAGCTTCTCGACGACGCCGCAGACCATCGCGCTCGCGAAAGACATTTACAGCACGCGGGCCATCGACCTCGACGAGCGGGCCGCCAAGGCGTACGGCCGTAAGTCTGCGACCTGCGCCGACTGCCACGGGACCGAGGGCAATGGGCGCGGCGGGGCGCTGTCCGCGCAGATGGGGGCCAGGGTGTGGGGGTGGGCGCAGGGGGTGGGGCCCGGGGTCTTCACCGATCACAACCTGCTGGCCCAACGCAAGCCGGCCGAACTCTTTCAACGTATCGCCGACGGGCACGGGTTGATGCCGCCGTACCGGAGCAAACTCAAGGAAGACGAGATCTGGGCGTTGGTCGACCTCGTGCGGGCGTTCATGTACGATTGGGCGCCTGCCAGGGGCCAGCGATGATGTCCTGGGCCGGACTTCCCCTGTGGTGGCGGGCTGTGTATTCTGGACTGGGGATGATGCATGTCGAAGGATAACAAGACCGTCGATCGACGGCGGTTTCTCAAGATCGCAGCCGGTCTCCCGATCACGGCCGGGCTTGTGGCATTTGGATCGCCGCTGCTGCGGTTCCTCAAGCCCAACGTCGATCCATTCGCCCTGATCACGCCGACCGCGCGCGATGCGCCGACCGGCGAGCCCGTCGTAGCGGCCACGATGGCAGAACTCAAGAATCCCTGGGATTTCAAGTATTTCGTCTACACACAGAAGTACCCGCAGTACACGCCCGATGGCTTCAAGACCGCCGCCGTGCCCGGCGTGGTTATCCGACTGCCGAACAAGATCACGATGCCGTGGGACTGGGTGAAGAAGTCGTTCAACGAGACCCCAAAGGTAATCGAGACGGACATCATTGCGTTCTCGCGGATCTGCCCGCACCTGGGGTGCATCTACAACTTCGTCCGAGACTGGAAGGAAGTCACCGCCGGATACGGCGGCTACGTCCCGCCCCAGCCACGGCAGCACGCGCTCATGGCGTGCCCGTGCCACCTGAGCATCTATGACCCCGCGGACCCGGCGATGCCCGGTCGTGTGGTGTCCGGACCGGCCCCGCGACCCCCGCGGACGTTCTTTTACACCGTCGAAGGGGACCGCATCCTGGCGAAGTTCGTCGAACCCGGCGGGATTGCCTGATGGCCGATCCGATGGGCGCCCTGCGCGAGTGGTACCGCGACCGGCGCGGGCGTCTCGACTTGTTCGACGAGACGATGGTGACGAAGCAGGACAACCCGTTCTTCTTACTCGGGCCAATGCTGTACTACTTCTGGCTCGTGACCGTCGTCACCGGGGTCGTGCTGATGTTCTGGTACGAGCCGACGCCGATCGGCGCCTACAGTTCTATCCTTCATATCCAGCACGAGGTGCCGCTGGGCTGGTTGACCCGGGGCATGCACAAGTACGCGGCCGATGGCCTGATTATCTGTATTATCTTGCGCATCTACCGTCAGTACTTCCTCGGCGAATACAAGAAGCCGGGGGAACTGACCTGGATATGGTCGTTTCTCGGGCTGGTGCTCGCGATGATCTCGGGGATCACCGGCTACCTGCTGATCTGGAACCAGCGAGCATTCTGGGCCGCCAAGACGGTGCTGACGGTGCCGGTGTACTTCGACGAACTCACCGCCAAAATTCCGGTCATCGGCGAGCAGTTTCAGGTTGGGTCGATGATTGCCTATCTCTTCCTGGGCGGGCCGGCGGTCGGCGCGGCGACGCTCACGCGGTTCTACGCCCTGCACTTCGGCATCTCGCTCGTGCTGCTGATCGTGATGGAACTGTTCGTCTATCGGACGCGGCGCGTGCGGCTGAACATGTCGCTGGTGCCCGTGGTCGTGTTTACGGCGATGCTGGTCTTGATCAGCTGGGCGCTCCCCGCCGAGCTCGGTCGCCGGGCCGACCCGAACCGCACGCCACTGCCGATCCTCTCGGACTGGTACTTCCTGGGTCTCTACCAGTACGTCAAGTACACACCGCCGTTGTGGGCAGGGTTGGGCCCCGGACTGCTCATCGGGTTTGGCATGATGGCGCCGTTCCTCGACCGGAGCAAGGGGCGCCGGCCGCTCGAGCGCCCGTTCTTCTTCGTCGCGGGGCTGCTGTCGCTGACGTACTGGATCGCGTTTACGATCCTGATCCTCTTCAACATCGCCGTCATCGAGCGTGAGCCGCCCATGGTGTTGTTGACGACGGCCATCGTGCTGGGTTTGGCGTTTATTTGGGAGATTAGCTACCGCCGGCGGCAGGCGCGGGCTCCGGCGTTGCCACCACCGCCGAAGGCCGCAGCCCACGCGCACAGCTGAGATGCGAACACTGGCGTCGTGGGGCGCGTTTATCGTGGCGGTGGCGGCGTTTTCGCGGTTGTGGCAAGGTGTGCGTGCCGCGCTGGATGGCGACCATCTGTACGGGCCGCTGGAAGCGCTGGGGTGGATGGCGCTGTTCCTCAGCGCCATGGGGTACCTCGCCTTCGTGATCTATGCCGCCGACCGCGCATCCGGGCGAGCGACGCGCAGGATCCGTTTCTTTGACCGGGTGCTTGACCGCGCGCATCAGACGGCGCCGCGTAGAGCGGCGGGCGGCCTATGAACGGTGGGAACAGTCATCAGTACATGATCGGCATCTTCGCATTGTCGCTGCTGGGCGTGACCTGCGCCGGGTTGATCCTGTTTGGCGAGCGGTTTGGGAGCACCGAGCACCGCGACCTGTGGCAGTTGGGTGGCGCTGCGCTTGGGGCGATCCTCGTCATCTACGGTCTGATCCTGCTGCTCCTGCGTAAGTTGGCCATGATCGAGCCGCGCCGGGCCGAGGCCGAGGACGACCTACGCGGGCGCTGGACCAAACCCGTGCCATGAGGCAGGAGGGCTGGCGTGTACCGTAGAGTCTTGACCTCGCTGTTGCGGGCGACCATCCGGCTCGACGTCGCCATCAACCGCGTCTATCCTACCGACCTCAACCCGCTGTACTATACCGGCGGGCTCGCCAACCTGTTCCTGTTTGTGCTCGTGGTGTCCGGCATCTTCATCTTCTTCTATTACGTGCCCAGCCTGGCCGGCGCGCACGAGTCGATCCGTTACCTCACGGAGCAGGTGCCGTACGGCGGGCTGATCCGTGGCATCCACCGGTACGCGGCCGACGCGTTCATCATCGCCGCGCTGCTGCACCTGTTCCGCAACTGGTTTACCGACCGCTACCTGTTCTCGCGCGATTCGCCCTGGATCTCCGGGATGTTCCTGCTCTTCTTCGGCGGCGTCGTCGGCGTCACCGGATACATCCTCGTCTGGGATGTTCGCGGGCTGACGATCCTGGGGATCTTCAATGACCTGCTCAAGTCGATCCCGTTGATGGGGCAGTTCCTGGCCGACCTGCTCACGGGTGGGCAGGGGCTCAGCGAGGGGACGCTGCCGAGGATCCTGCTCCTCCACGTCGGACCCGCGTCGCTGCTGTACTTCCTGTTGTGGTGGCACTACGTGCGGTTGCGGCATCCGAAGGTGTGGCCGCCGGCCACCTGGGTCATGGTGTGTCTTGGGTTGGTGACGCTGGCGTCGGCCCTGCTCCCGGCTGTCAGCAGCACGCCGGCCGAGCCCGGCGTCCGGCCCGCGGCGATCCCGCTGGACGTCTTCTTCCTGCTGCCATTTTGGCTCGCCGGGTATGTGCCGGCGCTGGCGGTGGTGCTGCTGGTCGCGGCGTTGATTGCCGTCGGCTACGTCATCCCGTACATCGCGCGCGAGACGCCGCAAGAGATGGGTCCGCGTCACGCGGGCATCGCGCAGGTCATCGACGGCAACTGCACGGGGTGCGAGCTCTGTTACTACGATTGTCCGTACAACGCGATTGTGATGGTTGCCTCCCCATACCCCGGGCTCAGCCGGGCGGCGGCGAGCCGGAAGCTGTTGGCCGTCGTGCTCGATTCACGGTGCGTCGAGTGCGGTATCTGCATCGGCGCCTGCCCCTTTGAGGCGCTCGAGCTTCCCGGGATGTTGGAGAGCGAGATCACCCAGCGCGCGGCCGCGGCGGTGCAGGCATGAGCACGACGCCAAAGGTCGTCGGGCTCGTGTGTGATTGGGCGGTGGTCACCGCCGAGATCGCGGACGCCGCGGGTCGGCTGCGCGCCCACCCGTCGGTGACGATTATCCGCGTGCCGTGCTCGGGGTTCATCCGTCCTGCCTGGTTGGAGGACACGTTGAAGGCCGGCGCCGACGGCGTCTTCGTGGTCGGCTGCCCGTACGGCGACTGCCTCAACCGCGAGGGCAACTACCTGATGCGCGAGCGCATGGATCAACTGCAGCGGCGGCTCGCACGGCGCAAGATCCCGGCCGAACGGCTGGGGATGCTGGCCTACGGCCTGCACGACGTCGAGGCCTTCCTGGCCGAAGTGGCCGCATTTCTCAAGCGGCTTGAGGCCCTCGGCCCGCCCGCACCTCCCGGCCGCCCGGCCCGGCCTGCCCAGGCCGCGTCGCAACCCGTCCAGACGGAGGAGGGGGCATGAAGCGACCGCTGAGGGTCTGGCTGGCATATCTGTTTTTCTACATCCTCTTCTTCTTGATCCTCACCTTCGTGGCATCGTTCGGCCTCATTGCGGAAGCCTGACCAGGTCGACAACTCAATGCCTGCCGACCTCGAGCAGATCTACAGGCCTGTCGCGTCCGACCTGAGCGCACTGGACGCGCTGCTCCGGCGCGAGCTCGCCACCGCCGATCCGTTTATTGGCGAACTGGTCGGACACGTCCTCACGACGCGCGGGAAGCTCATCAGGCCGGCCCTGGCGCTCTTGTCGGCTCAGGCCTGCGGCGGGGCGGATGAGCAGCGGATGTGGCTGGCCGGCACGGTCGAACTCATCCATATCGCGTCGCTGATCCACGACGATGTGATCGACGCGTCCGACCTGCGCCGGGGGATCTCGACCGTCAACGTGCTGTGGGGCAATCAAGTGGCGGTGTTGCTTGGGGACTATCTCTTCGCGACGGCCTTCGACTTGGTCAGCCGGATCCGCCACCCGGAGGTGGCGCCGACGATTGCACAGGCGGCGGTGCGCATGAGCCACGCCGAGATCACGGCTGTCAAGACCGGCGGTGAGCCTCACGAAGACGAAGACACCTATTTCTCGATCATCGACGGCAAGACGTCGGCGCTCTTTTCCGCGGCGTGCCGCGCCGGTGCGCTGATTGCCGGCGCACCGCGCGAGGCCGTCGACGCCATGGCCGAGTTCGGCCGCCAGTGGGGGATGTCGTTCCAGATCACCGATGACACGCTCGATCTCACCGGCGACCCACAGGCGTTGGGCAAACCGATTGGGAGCGACATCGACAGCGGCAAGATTACGCTGCCCGTGATCGCCGTGCTGCGTCAGGCCGGAGACGACGACCGCCAGCGGCTGCGGGCGCTCTTGCGCGGCGCCGACCGCGAGGGCAACCTGGCTGAACTGCGGGCACTGCTTCACCGGTATGGGGGGGTACGGTACGCCCTCGACGCGGCGCGGGCGTTCGCTGATCGCGCGACCGCCGCGTTGGAGGCAATCCCGGCCTCGCAGGCGAAGGAAAGCCTGCGCGACCTGGCGGCGTTCGTGCTGGTGCGGGCCCGGTAGTGGTCGACGCGCGGTAGGGGGGACATCCATGACCTTCGCGAGTTCGAGTGAACCGCGGACGCCCCAGCAGCGGTGGTTTGCTGATGGGCTGCGGCGCGTGTTGCTGGAGCACGGGCTCGAGGAGACGGCTGCCGATCGGGCTCCCCGCGTCGTGCTCCACTACGTCGATCGCGAGGCGCCCCGCCCGTTTCGCCGGAAGGCCCAGGCGATTTTTGTCGTGGCGATTGCCGAAGGCCCGCTGCCCGACGGCGAGCTGCTGCCCGCGTTGTATCCGGTGCTCGTGCGCGCGCTGGCGAATATGGAAGTCTTTTTGGTGCCCAAGGGCGACCGCGCCGACGCCTACGTCGTGACGTTGGAGCAGGGGTACTACAAGATCGACGACGCTGACGACCAAACGTTTTTCACGCGGCTCTTCGAACGCCTCGAACCGCTGGCGGCGGCGCAGTTGGTGATCAACAATGAGTTCCAGACCGATCTCGAGCCCGACTTGTGGGACGGCGACGATCTGACGCGACAACTTGCCGACGCCGGCCGGAGGCTCGATGAGCTCCGCCTGCTGCCCGCCGCGTTTCCCATCGATCAAATCCTCTCGCCGCGCGATCTGGCGCACGTGAAGCGCCTGTTTGGCATCGGCGGTCTGTCCTACGGCAACCTGAGCATCCGCAAAGACAGCCGCCGTTACTGGATGAGCGCCAGCGGTGTGAACAAGGGCAACATGAAGATCATCGGACGCGACATGCTGATGGTCAAAGGATACGATGCCGCGCGCAACGTCATTCTGCTCAGCGTGCCGCCGGTTGTCGAGCCGCGGCGTGTCTCGGTCGACGCCATCGAGCATTGGATGATCTACACGGAACACCCCGGCGTCGGCGCCATCGTGCACGTCCACGCCTGGATGGAGGGGATTCCCTCGACGCAGGTGCAATATCCCTGCGGCACGTTGCAGCTGGCCCAGGCCGTCTCCGAGCTCGTCCGCAACGCGCCCACTCCCACCCGCGCGGTCATCGGGTTGCGCAACCACGGGCTCACGATCACGGGCCCGAGTATGGCCGACATCCTTGAACGCATCGAGGGCCGCATTCTTCCACGCGTACCGATGTCCTAAGGCTGGCGCGATCACCTACCAGGACGCGCTCGCCTATCTCTTTGGCCTGCTGGAGGGCCGACCGCCCGGGCAGCCGTACGCTCCCGTGAAGCTGGAGCGCATGCGGCGTCTGGTGGCGCTCCTTGGCCATCCCGATCGCGCGTTTCCATCCGTCCTGGTGGCCGGCACGAAAGGCAAGGGTTCGACGGCGGTCATGCTCGCCGGGATCACGGAGGCCGCGGGGCTCCGCGTCGGGCTCTACAGCAAGCCGCACCTCGTCGATTTCCGTGAGCGGATGCGGATCAACGGCACGCTGATCACTCCCGATGAGCTGATCCCGCTGGTCGCCGAGCTTCGTCAGGCCGTGGAACACGGGCAGGACGAGCCCGGCTGGCCGCCCACGTTTTTTGAGGCGTCGGCCGCCCTGGCATTCCTGCACTTCGCACGCGGCCACGTCGACCTGGCGGTGGTGGAGGCGGGCATCGGAGGTCGTCTCGACGCCTGCAACGTGGTCGACCCGCTCGTCTCGATCATCACGACGATCGGCTACGATCACATGGAGATCGTCGGCGCGCGCCTATCGCAGATCGCCGCCGAGGACACGGGCGTCATGCGGCCGCAGCGCGTCGTGGTGACCGTACCCCAGCGGCCTGTGGCGGCGAGGGTCATCCGCGATGCCGCGGCGCGGTTGGGAGCGCAGGTGGTGCAGGTCGGCCGGCACGTGCGCTATCGAACGCTGGCGTCGACGCCGGCCGGTCTGCGGATCACGGTGCGTGGCCGGCAGCGCGTGTACACGGACGTACCGGTGCCGCTGATCGGGCGGCACCAGGCGCTCAACGCCACGGCGGCGATCGCCGCGGCCGAAGCCCTGGCGGAGGCGTGGCCAACGTCCTCGACCCCGTTCGCGCTCACCGACGACGCCGTGCGCCGCGCGTTGTCGACGCTGCGCTGGCCCGCGCGCATTGAGGTCGTGCACGAGCGCCCGACGGTGATCGTCGACGTCGCGCACAACCCGGTGTCGTTCCGGGCGCTGCGGGCGGCCCTCGACGACGTGTTTTCAGGCCGCCGCCTGATCTTGGTGCTTGGCGTGATCGGCACCAAGGACATCGCGGGTATTGCCCGGGTGATTGCCCCGCGTGCGGCGGCCGTGATCGCCACGCGCCCCCACGACCCGCGCGCCCTCGCGCCCGAGCAGGTGGCGGACTCCGTGCGGCGGTGGGTGCACGACGTACGCATCGTCGATGATCCGGTGGCCGCCATCGACGAAGCGCTGGGCATGGCCCGGCCCGATGACGTGGTGTGCGCCGCCGGATCGTTCCATGTCACCGGTCCCGTTCGCGCCCACCTGATGCCGCAGGACGATCCCGTGCTCGACCGGAGGACCCATGTACCCTGAACTCACCATCGAGGCGTTTCTTGACAAGCTGGCATCGTCGGCGCCCGAGCCCGGCGGTGGCGCCGCGGCGGCGTTAGTCGGCGCCGCGGGCGCCGCGCTGGTGAGCATGGTCGCAAACCTCACCGTCGGCCGCGAGAAGTTTGCCTCCGCGCAGGCCGAGATGGAACGCGCGCGCGCGCAGGCCGATGCGCTTCGCGCCGCGCTGCTCGCGGCCATCGACCGCGACGCCGAAGCCTTTCGCGGGGTCATGGCGGCGTACAAGATGCCGCGCGAGACCGACGAGCACAAGACCGCGCGCCGCCGGGCCACGCAGGACGCGTTGCGCGCCGCGTCGAGGATCCCCGCCGAGGTGATCGCCCTCTGCGAGGATGTGGCCACGTGGAGCCGGGTCGCGGCGGAGCAAGGGAATCCCCAGGTCATCAGCGACGCCGCGGTGGCGGCGCTGCTCGCCGATGCGGCGGCCCAGAGCGCTGCGTTGAACGTCAGGATCAACCTGGCCGGCATCAGCGACTCTGCATTCACGGGCCCATTGTGGGCGGACGTGCAGACCCGGCTGGATCGCATCCGGACGCAGCGCGACGGCGTGGTCCGGATGACATACGAGCGCATCGGGTGAGCGCAGTGGGAGAAGTCATCGACGGCGCAGCCGTCGCGGAGCAGTTGAAGGTCGAGCTCGCGGCCGACGCCGGGACGCTGACCGCGCGCGGCATCCGGCCGGGGATTGCGACCGTGCTGGCCGGCGACGACTATGGCGCGCGCATGTACCGCCGGTCGATCGAACGTATCGCGGCCGAGCTTGGGCTGGCCTATCGCGATCTCTCGCTGCCGGCCGACGTCGGGGCGTCCGCGGTGGCCGACGCCGTCCGGGCGCTCTCGGCCGATCATCAGATCCACGGCATCCTGCCGCTCCGGCCGTTTCCCTCGGGCGTCCCCGAAGGCGCGGTGCTCGAGGCGCTCGATCCCGCGAAGGACATCGACTGTCTCCACCCGGCCAACGCCGGCTTGCTGGCGCTTGGCCGGCCTGGCGTCTATCCCGCGACGGCGTGGGCCTGTTTCGAGCTGCTCGAGCGCTACTTCGCCGGCCGCGGGGTCGATCCTCAACGCGCCTTCGAGGGGAAAGACCTCGTGATCGTGGGCCGCAGCAACAACGTCGGCAAACCGGCATACTTCCTTGCGTTGGAGCGCAACGCCACGCCGACGACCGTGCACTCATTTACGTCTCGTGCGGGAACGCTTGACGGCCATACGCGTCGCGCGGACATTTTGATCGTCGCGATGGGGAAGCCCGAGTTTGTCCGTGCGTCGATGGTCAAGCCCGGTGCGATCGTCGTGGACGTCGGCGTCAACTCGGTGCCGCTGCTCGACGGCTCGGGTCACCCTGTCGTCGATGAGCGCGGGCGGCCGAGGCGCCGGACCGTCGGCGACGTGGCGTTCGATGAGGTCCGGCAGGTCGCCGCCGCCATCACGCCGGTGCCGGGCGGGGTGGGCGCGGTGACCAACCTCCTGCTGATGAAAAACGTCATACGGGCGGCGGTGGCATCTGCCGGTCGCGGATGAGGGTGGAGGAGGGGGCCCGTGACCAACACCAGACTCAGGCGTGACGGCATCGCGCTGCTGTTGACTGTGACACTGACCGTCGTGGCGCCGATCACGGGGCGAACGGCCGCCGCGCAGGCCGATCTCAAGATCGTCGAGCACGTCATTCCGACGCCCGGGTCGATGCCGCACTCCATCGCGGCAGCCCCGGATGGCCGGATCTACTTCTCCGAACTCGCGGCGAACAAGATCGGCGTCTTCGATCCCCGCACCGGGCAGTTCGCCGAAACGGTTGTCCCGACGCCCCGGTCCCAGCCGCACGGCGTGACGGTGGAGCCGCGCACCGGCATGGTCTACGTGACGCAGCTGGTCGGGGGCAAGCTCGTGCAGTATCGGGCGCCGTCGGAGGTTCGAGAGTTTGACATCCCCACCGCCAACTCAGCGCCGCACACGGCGTGGCCCGACCGTGAGGGTAATATCTACTTCACCGAGGCGCGCACCGGGAAGATCGGGCGGCTGAACCCACAGAGCGGCCAAATGACCGAGTGGCAGTTGCCGGCGCGCGCGGGCGTGCCCTACGGCATCGAGCTCGACCGGCAGGGGATCGCCTGGGTGGCGCAACTCAACGCGAGCCGTATCGCCCGTCTCGATCCGGTCACCGGCCACGTCCAGGAGTTTACGCCCCGCACGCCCAACTCGGGCACACGCCGGCTGTCCGTGGATTCGCGTGGACGGATCTGGATCACCTACAACCGCGCCCACAAGATCGGCATGTTCGACCCCTCAGGCAACACGTTCACCGACATGGACACCGTGTCACCAGGGTCTGAGCCCTACGCGATCGTCGTCGATCGAGAAGACTACGTGTGGTACAGCGAGTTCACGACCGATCAGATCGTGCGCTACGATCCGCGCACCAACCAGTCGATCGTTTTCAAGACGCCGGCAACCAAGGCGCAGGTACGCTTTCTGACCGTCGCCCCCGATGGCAGCATCTGGTACGCGAACTTTGGCAACAGCCGCATTGGGCGGATCGGCCGCTAGTCTTTCCAGGCGAGGACCGCACGCAGGATCACGTCGTCAACAAATGTTCCCGTGGGATTGATGTCGAACAAGGCGCGCCGCATCTCCGCTTCGACCCGCGGCCAGCGGGTCCCCAGTGCGGCCCGCGACGCCGACGACGTCGACGCCGCAAAGCCGACAATGCGCTCAACGTCCGTCGGTCGCTGATACGGAAGGGCGAAGATCTCCACGCGTGCGAACGGGGAGCGCGCGATGACGACGTCGTCCGGTTCGCCTCTGAAGGAGCGATCGCCGGTCGTCGTCCAGCCACGGCGCGACGGCCGCGTGGATCGCCCTCCGCCACGCATTCGATGGCACGTCTGGGTGTTCTTCGTCCACCACCGCGATCCCGCCACCGGGCTCCACGAGTGGCGCCAGTGCCGCGAGGGTGGTCGCGGGGTCAACGAGGTGCAGGACCTGTCCCAGGGTGATCAGCCGGAAACGGCCAAGGTGCGGACCGAGATCGGACACGCCGCCCTCGATCCATGTCGTGTTGGAGACTCCCAACCGGCTCGCCTCGGCTGCAGCCTCGGCGAGCATTTCTGGTTCGGGATCCATCCCGACGACCTGCGCGAATGCGCCCGCCAGCGGCAGTGTCAACCGGCCCGTCCCGCACCCGAGATCGAGCAGGCGGCCGGAGCCATCCAGCCCAAACCGCGCCCGCAGGTGCGCGAACAACGGCGCAGGGTACGCCGGTCTGAACCGCGCGAAGTCCGCCGCGATCCCCCTGTAGAGTCCGCGCCGCTCACCCTGCGTGGCCACACGACCATTGTACCGAGCCCGCGACGAGCCAAGGGAGTCTTCTGCGAACGTCGAACCGTTGGCAGCACGCCATGGCTCCCGCCTCGCCCGATCTTGCGGCCATCGTGAGACCCTCGACCGTCGCGGTGATCGGCGCCTCCCGCGACCCGGCAAAGGTTGGGCACGCGCTTTTTCGCAACATCCTCGAGGCGGGATTTACCGGCGCGGTCCATCCCGTCAATCCCTCGGCCCGCGCGATCGGCGGCGTGCGGGCGTATCCGTCGGTCCGGGACATCCCAGACCCGGTGGATCTGGCCGTGATCGTGACGCCGGCGCGTCTGGTGCCGGACATCCTCGACGAGTGTGGTGAAAAGAAGGTTCGCGGGGTCATCGTCGTCTCGGGTGGCTTCCGCGAAGTGGGGGGCGACGGGCGCCAACGCGAGGACATGGTGCGTGAACGGGTGCGGCGGTGGGGCTTCGCGCTGATCGGGCCCAACTGCCTCGGCGTCATCAATACCGATCCGCAGGTGCGCTTGAATGCCACCTTTGCGGCGCAGATCCCTGAAGCCGGGAACATCGGCTTCGTCTCGCAGTCCGGCGCGCTCACGGCCGCAGCGCTCGACTACGCGTGGACCAAGCGGATCGGTTTCTCGAAGGTCGTCAACCTCGGCAACAAGGCCGACGTGAACGAACTCCACCTACTCGACATGCTCGCGGCCGACCCGGCGACACGGGTCATCCTGCTCTATCTCGAGGAACTCACCGACGGCCGTCGCTTCATCGAGGCGGCCCGCGCCATCAGTGATCAGCAGCCGTCAAAGCCGATCGTGGTGCTGAAGGCCGGCCGGACGGCGGCCGGCGCGCAGGCAGTCTCCAGCCACACCGGTTCGCTGGCCGGAAGCGACGAGTTGTACCAGGGGCTCTTCGCGCAGGCCGGCGTGATCCGCGTCGAGAGCATCGAGGAACTCTTCGATCTGGCGTCGGCGGTCTCGCGCCAGCCGCTGCCGCGCGGCCGCCGCGTGGCGATCGTGACCAACGCGGGCGGGCCGGGCATCCTCGCGACCGACGCCTCGATCCGGCAGGGCCTCGAACTGAGCCGTCTGTCCGACGCCACGACCCGCAGCCTCCGCGCTGTCGTGCCGGCCGAGGCCAGCGTCGCGAATCCCGTCGACCTGATCGGTGACGCGGACAGCCGCCGGTACGACGCTACCCTCAAAGCCGTGCTGGGGGACGCCGGGGTCGACGCCGCGATCGTCCTGGTGGTGCGCACCGCGTCGCTCGATGTCGAAGCCACCGCCGATGCGGTGGTGCGCCGGGCGCGAGATGGCGGCAAACCCGTGCTGGCGTCCTTCGTCGGCGCGCTGACCGTCACGGCCGGCGTGGCGCGTCTGGAAGAAGGAGGCATCCCGCACTACGCGTTTCCTGAGGCGATCGCGCGCACGCTCGGCGCGATGGCCCGCTACACCGCGTGGATCTCTCGGCCCCGCACCGGGTTTCGAACCTTCGACGACGTCGATCGCACCAGGGCGCGCGCGATCATCGACGGCGCCGGCCCCGGGTTTCTGCCCGAGGCGCGGGCGCTCGAACTGCTCGACGCCTATCGATTTCCCGTGCTGCCGTGGGCGACCGCGGCCAACCGCCGCGAGGCGGTCGAACGTGCGGCGACGATGGGGTTTCCGGTGGCGATGAAGATCCGATCGCCCCAGATCATTCACAAGTGGGACGTCGACGGCGTGCGCCTGGGGCTGAAATCGCGGGCCGACGTGGCGGCGGCGTACGACGTGATGGTGGAGACGGTGCGCGCGCGCCGTCCCGATGCCACAATCGAGGGCGTGATGCTTCAGGCGATGGCCGGCCGCGGGCGAGAGGTGATCCTGGGGCTCAGCCGCGATCCGCAGTTCGGGCCGGTGCTGCTGTTCGGTCTCGGGGGGATCTATGTCGAGGTCTTGCGCGACGTCACGTTCCGTCTGGCGCCCATCCGGGAGTTCAGCGCGCACCGCATGATCGAAGACACGCGCGCGTCGGCGATCCTGCGCGGCGTCCGCGGCGAGCCCGCGTCGGATGTCGACGCGGTCGTCACCTCGCTTCTGCGTCTCTCGCAGTTGGCCATCGAATGTCCTGAAGTGGCTGAACTTGACATCAACCCCCTCTTTGTCTACGCGCACGGGCAGGGCGCGGCCGTGGCGGACGCGCGGATCCGTCTGGCGCCGCCGGACCCGCGGGGCGGACCCGCGTGAAGGGCGTCGTCGCCGATATTTCCATCCCCAGGTATCTGGCCACCCGCGCCGCCGGCATGCTCTGGCAACCCGCGTTCTGGAGCGCCCTCGCGCCGATCCACCTGACCGATCTGCCGGAGCCACGGCTGCCGGCACCGGACTGGGTCAAGGTGAAGGTCACGATGGGCGGTGTGTGTGGAAGCGATCTGCACCTGCTGCTGCTGGAAGCGAGCCCGTCGGCCTCGGTGTATGCGTCGATGCCGTTTGTCGTCGGTCACGAAAACGTCGGCACCGTGGTTGAGAGTGGCTCGGAGGCCGGGGTGGCGGTCGGGGCCCGCGTCGTGGTCGAGCCGTTGCTCCCCTGCGTGACCCGCGGGTTCGCGGATCTCTGCGCGGCCTGTGCGCGGGGCGACTACAACTTGTGCAGCCGATTCACGGAGGGCGCGCTGGCGCCGGGGATCGCCCACGGCGCCTGCCGTGACGTCGGCGGGTCGTGGGGCGAGGTGATGGTGGCGCACCGGTCGCGTCTTGTCCCGGTCCCGGCGGCCGTGTCCGACGAGCAGGCCGTGATGGTCGAGCCGCTCGCGATTGCCGTCCACGCCGTGGCGCGTTTCGTTCCTGATGACGCGCGCACCGTCCTGGTGCTGGGGGCCGGGACGATCGGCTTGTGCGCGGTCGCCGCGCTGCGCGTCCTGCGGCCGGCGGCCCGCTGTCTGGTGCTGGCGCGCTACGCGCATCAGGCTGATCTGGCGCGGACGCTCGGCGCATCGGAGGTGGTGATGCCGCTGCGCGGCGGTCCGTACCGCGCGATCGCGGAACTGACGGGCGCGCGCCTGCTGCAGCCGCTGCTGGGCCCGCCAGTGCTCACGAGTGGCGTCGACGCGACGTTGGAATGCGTGGGATCCGCCCGAAGCATCGACGACGCCCTGCGCGTCACACGCGCCGGCGGCACCGTCGTGGTGGTCGGGCTGGCCGCGCTGCCCCGGGGCGTGGATTGGACGCCGATCTGGTTGCGCGAGCTGCGGGTGCAGGGCACGGCGTACTACGCGCAGGAACGCGTGGGCGACCGTACCGTGCGCTCGATGGAACTGGCGATGGAGATGCTGGCCTCGGGCCGCGTCGATCTCCGGCCCCTGATCACCCACCGCTTCCCGCTCACCGAATGGCGACAGGCGGTCGCGGTGGCGCTTGACAAGCGGCGGCACCATGCGGTCAAAGTGCTGCTGAAGCCCGCCTGAAATCCGTCGAGCGACCCTTGCCCGGCGCGAAACGACGCGCTACCCTTGTCGGGGTGGCCATCAGGCCACTACTTATGTGTAGGGAGGCAGCAGGCGAATGCGAACAGCATGGTTGGGTGTGACTGTAGCGCTCGTGGCGATGCTCGCGGCGGGGTGCGGCGGGAAGACGGCGCAGCAACCGCAGCCGACGCAGTCTCCGGCGGGGCAGGCGTCTCCGGGGACGCAGCCGTCAGGTCCCGCGGGCAAGATCACGATCGTGGGTAAGGACAACGAGTACGTACCTCTTACAGTAACGATCAAGGCCGGTCAGGAAACCGAAATCCTCTTTAAGAATGTGGGCACGAGCGTCCACAATCTGATTGTGCAGTCCAGGGACGCGGCGGGACAGGACTTCCAGACCGACGTGGTCGTGAATGCGAACCAGGACAGCACGTTCAAGGTCAAGATCGACAAGCCCGGCACGTATGTCATGCAGTGTACGTATCACCCAGAGATGAAGGGTGAGCTGAAAGTCACGCAGTAGGTCGTGAGGCGTCCATGGAGCATGAGGACTCGACGGCAGAGGTCGTCAGACGGCTGATCGCGGACGTCGCGCGGCTGATCCAGACCTACGGCCGCGAGATCCGCGCTCACGCGCGTGGCTTCGGGCGCGACATCGCGGTCGCCGCCGCGATGGTCGGGGCGGCCCTGGTGCTCGGGATCTTTGCGCTCGGTCTTGCCGTCGCCGCCATGGTATTGGTGGCCGCCATCTGGCTGCCGGCGTGGTTGGCCGCGCTGGTCGTGCTGGCGGTCATGATGGCCGCCATGGCATTGCTCGTGGGGTTCGCCGTGCGCCGCGTGCGGCGCCGGCGGGCCGCCTGGTCGGCGCGCGTCGAGGAGGAAGTACGGTGGCTGAAGAGCCTGTTTCCCCGGGAGAGTTGACGGCGCTCCACGCGCGGATCGGTGTCGACCTGGCGGAACTGCGACGCCGGTTGCGTCCCCCGCGAGTCGCCGTCCGCGCTGCGGCCGTACGGAATCCTGCGCGCGTCGCGCGCGCGGCGGTCGAGACGCTCCTGGCCGTCCGCACAGCGCCCAGCGTGGCCGCCCGAGTGGGCGTCGCGCTGCTGGTTGTCGCCGGCGTGGCGGCCTTGCTGGCGCGCGGCAGGCTATCGGGTCGCGGCGAGGGGGTCTATAATGGGGGGCGGAGGGACTAACGATGCCTAACGTGGGGATTGGCGAGTGGCTGATCATTCTCCTGATCCTGCTGCTCCTGTTCGGTGCCAACCGGCTGGCCGGTCTTGGATCCGCGGCCGGGAAGACGATCCGGGAATTCCGCAAATCGATGGCCGACGTTGAGGACGACGTGAAGGACGCGAAACCGACGAACAAACCTAGCGCGTAGCGGCAGGTCACCAGGCATGCACGACCGCCCGATGACGATCGTCGAGCACCTTGAGGAGCTGCGCAGGCGGCTCCTCATCGTGTTTGCAGCTTTGGGCGTCGGGACGCTGCTCGGGTGGGCCGTGGCGCGCCGCGTGCTCGACTTTCTCATCGGGATGATGGGCATCGATCACGTCGTGTTCATGAGCCCGTCGGAAGGTCTCTTCGTACAAATGAAGGTGGCGTTTTTCCTCGGGGTCTTCATCGGTTTGCCCGTGATCCTGTATCAGTTCTGGTCCTTCATCGCGGTCGGGTTAACCCACACGGAGCGGCGCGGGGTGTTGATGCTTCTGCCGCCGTCCATCGTCCTGTTCCTGGCCGGCGCCTCTTTCGGGCTCTTCGTCATCATGCCGGTCGGGGTTCGGGTGCTGTTGTCCTACTCGACCGACCGGTTGCAGCCGCTGCTTGCCGTGGGCCCGACGCTATCGTTTCTGATGGCGTTTGTGCTGGCGTTTGGCTTTGTGTTCCAGCTCCCGATGGTCGTGGTATTCTTGGCGCAACTGGGCCTGGTCTCGCCCGCGACCCTGGCGGGCGGCCGGCGATACGCGATCGTGGGCATCGTGATCCTGTCGGCGTTTCTCACGCCGGGCACGGATGTGGTGTCTCAGATGTTGATGGCCGTGCCGACGTATCTGCTGTACGAACTCAGCATCATCCTTGCACGATTCGTCGCCCCAAAGACCGTACCGCACGTTGAAGCCGCAGTCGAGTGAACGGCGGGTGCCGGCCCGCCTCTGGATCCGGGGGTGACATGTGGCCCGTCGGGTGCGTAATCCCTGGTGGGTGTTGATCGGCGTCCTGCTGGCCGGCGGCATTCTTGGTCATTTGGTGGCGCAGGCGCTCGTCGGCTACCCGGCGTTGGGGCTTCTGACCCGCGAACTGCGGTTCGGTATCGACCCGCCTTTCACGCTTGAGCTGCGTGTCGTCAGCGTCACCCTCGGCACGCTGGTCCGTCTCAACCTGGCCATGATCCTGGGCGTCGTGGTGGCGGTCTGGATCTACCGCTTGTTGTAGCGTCCAGGAGCGACTGCTATACTTTGCGCGATGTGGATGTTTCGGCTCCTGTAGGGGACCGGGTGCCGCATTTGGTGTTGGCTTCCGCCTCTCCCCGCCGGGCACAACTCCTCCGTCAGGTTGGCCTGTCGTTCGAGGTCTGGGCTGGCGCTCCTGAAGAGGAAACGCGGGGAGTCTTACCGGCTGGTCCGGACGGACTGGGTCCTGGGTGGACCCTTGAGGCCGTTCGGGCGCGCGCGCGAGAGGCGGCGCTGGGCAAAGCCCAGCCCGCAGCTGCCGCACAACCGGACGCGGTGGTCATCGCCGCCGATACGGTGGTTGTCATCGACGGTGTCGTGCTGGGCAAACCCCGCACGCCGGCAGACGCGGAGGAGATGCTGCTGCGACTGTCCGGCCGCACGCACCACGTGACCACCGGTGTTGTCGTCGCCCACGGGCGCCGCGGGCTCACGCTTGCGGATGACTCCGTGACCGCCGTGCGATTCCGGCCGCTGCGCCGGGATGAGATCCTCCGGTATATCGCCAGCGGCGAGCCGATGGATAAGGCGGGGGCGTACGGCATTCAAGGCCGTGCGGCACTGTTCGTCGAGAGGGTGGAGGGAGACTACTTCGGAGTGGTGGGTCTCCCCTTGGCGCCGCTCGCGCGGATGCTGGACGCTGCCGGCATCGCGGCGCTGTAAGCGCCTTCCGCTCCGGTCCGACCGGCCGCCCCACGCGGGGCGGCGGCTCCTCGCAGGGCGCCGCGACAGGGTGATCGGACCCACGATGATCAAGTGCCTTCCTCCCGAAGACCGACCCAGGGAACGCCTGTTGCGCGGCGGTCCCGATGGCCTCTCCTCGCCGGAACTGCTGGCCCTGCTGCTGCAGACGGGCACACCAACCGCTGACGTCTCCGATCTGGCCGGGCGGCTGCTCGCGTCGTTTGGATCGCTGGAAGCGTTGAGCCTGGCGCGCCCCGGGGAGTTGGTCCGCGAGAACGGGATCGGGCCGGCCAAAGCCTGTGCCGTGCTGGCGGCGTTCGAACTCGGCCGCAGGGTCCGCCTGGCGCCGCCAGCCCGCCGGGCGGTCATTCGCACGCCGGCCGATGTCTCGGCGCTGGTGGGCGCGCAGATGCGTCACCTCGACCGCGAGCACTTTCGCGTGGTCTTGCTCAATACCCGGCACGAGGTCCTCGACGCGGTCACGATCGCCGTGGGCGGGCTGGACAGCGCGCCGATCCATCCCCGGGAAGTCTTTAAGGAAGCGATCCGGCGGAGCGCCGCGGCTGTCATCCTGGTGCACAACCACCCGTCCGGCAACCCTGAACCCAGTGGTGACGATCTACGGATCACGACCCGTCTTGCCGAGGCCGGACGGGTAGTGGGCATAGAAGTCCTTGACCATCTAATTATCGGTGATGGACATTTCATCAGTTTGCGCGAGCGCGGCGCGTTGTCGGCCGGGGGACAGACCCCGTAGCCGCAAGCCGCAGGGAGGATCTGGCAATGCTGCTGGATGGGCTGCTGGGACGGTTCGGTCGGGATATGGGCGTCGACCTGGGCACCGCCAACACGCTGGTCTACGTGCGACGCGTAGGCATCGTCCTGCGTGAGCCGTCGGTCGTGGCCAAGCGTCTCGAGGACGGCCAGGTGCTCGCCGTGGGTGAGGCGGCCAAGCGGATGATCGGCCGGACGCCGGGCGACATCGTCGCCACGCGGCCGCTGCGCGACGGTGTGATTGCCGACTTCGACACGACCGCGCAAATGTTGCAGTACTTCATCAAGCGGGCCGCCAACGGCCGCATGTGGATCCGGCCGCGTGTCGTCGTCGGCATCCCGTCGGGGTGCACCGAGGTCGAGAAGCGCGCGGTGATCGACGCCACGATTCAGGCCGGTGCCCGCGACGCGTTCCTGATCGAGGAACCGATGGCGGCCGCCATCGGCGCGGGGCTGCCGGTGTCCGAGCCGATCGGCAGCATGGTCGTCGACATCGGGGGCGGCACCACCGAGGTGGCCGTGATCGCGCTCGGCGGGATCGTGACCAGCAAATCGATCCGCGTGGCGGGCGATGAGTGCGACGAGGCGATCATCCAGTACGCGCGCCGCGCCTACAACCTGCTCATCGGTGAGCGCTCCGCCGAAGAGATCAAGATCGCGATCGGGTCTGCGTTCCCCGATCGGGAGGAGCGCTCGGTGGACGTGCGCGGGCGCGACCTGGTGTCGGGGCTGCCGCGAACCATCCGCATGACGAGCTCGGAGATCCGCGAGGCGATGGCCGAACCCGTGCAGGCCATCGTCGATGCCGTCAAACAAACGCTCGAGCGCACCCCCCCAGAACTGTCCGCCGATATCGTCGATCGGGGCATTATCTTGGCAGGCGGTGGCGCGCTGTTGCGAGGGATCGATCGGCTGCTCGCGGAGGAGACCGGCATGCCGGTCTCACTGACGGAAGACCCGCTGGCGGCGGTCGTCATGGGCACCGGCCGTGTGCTCGAGGAGATCGAGACGCTGAAGAAGGTCCTGGTCACCTCGAAGCGGGGCCACGCGTGAGGGCATTGTGACACGATGAGAGGACGGATCGCGCTCGCGGGGCTCCTGCTGGCGGCGGCGTTGATGCTGCTGACGCTGCAGGTGCGCCAGCCCGAGCGGCGCGCGGTCGGCCCGGTCGGCGCGGCGCTCCTGGCCGTGCTCGGTCCGGCGCAGACCGGCCTCGCACGTGTGAGTGACTCGGTCGCGCGCCTCTGGCGCCTGTACACGGATATCGGCCGGTTGCGCATCGAGAACACGCGCCTGCGCGAGGACGTCGAGCGACTCGGGCAAGAGATCGCCCGGCTGCGCGAACAGGCACAGGCCACCCAGCGGCTCGAGCGGCTGCTGGACTTCCGCACGGCGACCGGCGGCCGCGCGATCGGCGCGCGGGTCATCGGCCGCGACACCTCGCAGTGGTTCGCGGTCATCCTGGTCGATCGCGGGTCGCGCGACGGGGTGCGGCGCAACGACCCCGTGGTCGCCGCCGAGGGGCTGGTCGGGCGCGTGCTGACCGTGAGCCCAACCACGTCGCAGGTCTTGTTGATCACCGATGCGCGCAGCGCGGTGGGCGTCGTGCTCCAACAGTCTCGCGAGGCGGGCGTCGTCGAAGGGCAGGGCCAGGCCGTCGTGCGTCTCAAGTATCTGTCGCGCGCCCGCGAGGTGACGATCGGCGCAGTCGTCATCACCTCGGGGCTGACCGGGCTGTTCCCGCGCGGCCTACCGGTGGGCACCGTCGTCTCGCTCATCCGCGAGCAGGGCGCGATCTATCAGGAAGCGCTGGTCGCCCCCGCCGTCAACCTCGACCAACTGGAAGAAGTCCTGATCCTGGCCGAAGGTCGGAGCGACCGATAGTGGTGCGGCCGTTGATGCTGTTTGGGTTGCTCTTCGCGGGGATCGCCGTCGACGGCGCGTGGCTCTCGCGCGTGCCGTGGGGGCTGGCGCCGGATCTTGTTGTCCTGGTGTTGATCTCGGCGGCGGTGCGCGGCGGGCTCCCAACGGGCGCCGTGCTCGGCGTGACGGCCGGCTACCTGCGCGATCTCGCCGGCGGCACGCCGCTCGGGGTCTACACGTTCGCGTACCTGGTCGTGGGGATCGCTGCGGGTTCGATGATGACGATGCTCGATTTCGAACAGCAGATGGTGCCGGCCGCCACAGCGGCCGTCGCGACGATGCTGGTGTCGCTGCTCACCGGCGTCGTGGTCGTTGTGACCGGTCTGGCGACGGTCGATTGGCTCGAACTGCTCAGGAGCGGCGCGATCGCCGCCGCCATCAACGCCGTGCTCGCCCGGCCGATGGACGCGCTCGTGCGGGGAGCGGAGCGCGCGGCACGCCGGCGGCACCCGGCCAAACCCATCGCCTACCGGGTGTTTCGGTGAGGACCGCCCGATGATCCGCGCCCCCTGGACCTCGCGCGCCGCCGTGCTTGGCGTGGTGTTCCTCGCGCTGTTCGTCGTGCTGGAGGCGCGCCTCTGGTCCATGCAGGCGATCCAGGGCCCGCACTATCTGCGGCTGTCTGAGCAAAACCGCCTCCGCGACTACATCATCCCGGCGCCGCGCGGGGTGATCTACGACCGGCGCGGCCAGCCGATCGTGACCAACCGTGCGGCGTTTACCGTGAGCGTGCTGCCGATGGAAGTGAAGGATCCGGCGCACCTCGCCGAGGTCCTGGCCCCGGTTCTCAGCATGGATCGTGCGGAGATCCTCATGCGTCTTGAGTCGGGTCGCCAGCGGCGGTTCGAACCTGTGACGCTTCGCCGGGACGTTGACAAGACGATCGTGATGACGCTCGAAGAGCACCGGCTCGATCTCCCCGGCGTGATCGTGCAGGCCGAGCCGGTCCGCGATCATCTCAAGGGTGAGGCGGGCGCGCACGCGTTGGGCTATCTCGGCGAGATCACCGAGGATGAGCTGCGCTCGAGGCCCGGCTACAGGGCCGGCGGTTTGATCGGCAAATCCGGCGTCGAGCGCGTGTATGACAACGTGCTGCGTGGCATCGATGGCCGCCAGCGTGTGGAGGTCGACGCGGCAGGCCGCCCCATCCGGGTGCTCAGCCGCGAGGCTGCTCAGTCCGGACAGTCGTTGGTCCTCAACATCGATGCGGACCTCCAGGCGGTAGCCGAGACGGCGCTGGGAAACCGCACAGGGGCCGTGGTGGCCATGGACCCCCGAAATGGCGAGGTCCTGGTCATGGTCGCCCATCCGGCCTTCGACCCCAGCCAGTTCGCCGGCGGCATCAGCCCCGCCAACTGGAAGCGTCTGACCGGTGATCGGCGTATCCCGCTGCTCAACCGGGCGACCGAGGGGACGTACGAACCGGGGTCGGTGTTCAAGGTCGTCACGGGTCTGGCGGCGCTCAACGAAGGCGTCGCGCGCCGCGATACGATGTTCAACTGTACGGGCCAGCTCGCACTCGGCCGCTGGATTTTCCACGACCTGCACGCCTACGGTCCGGTCAACTTCATGAAGGGCGTCGCCGTCTCGTGCAATATCGTCTTCTGGACCGTGGGCGGTCAGCTGGGTGATGAACGGCTCAACCGGTACGCGCGGATGCTGGGTCTGGCGCAACCCACCGGCATCGATCTGCCGACGGAGGCGAGCGGCACGATTCCGTCCGCCGAGTGGAAGCGGCGCATCCACAAGGAACCGTGGTACCCGGGCGACACGCTCAACATGGCCATCGGTCAGGGCTACGTCGTCGTGACGCCGGTCCAGGTGGCGCGCATGCTGAGCGCGGTGGCCAACGGCGGCACCCTGTTCGCGCCGCGCCTGGCGCGGCGCGTCCTTGCCACCGACGGGTCTGAAGTGATGTCGTTTGCACCGGTGGTGTCGAGCAAACTCACCGTGTCACCCGAGGCGCTGGCGACGTTGCGCGAGGCGCTGCGGATGGCGGTGGAGTGGGGCACCGGGACGGCGGCCGCCGTCCCCGGTCTGGCGGTTGCCGGCAAGACGGGGAGCGCGGAGAATCCGCGTGGCATCCCGCACGCCTGGTTCGCGGGGTACGCGCCCGCCGACCGTCCGGCGCTCGTCGTGGTCGCGTTCGTCGAGCACGGGTTTCGCGGCGGCGTGACCGCGGCCCCAATCGCCAAGGCGATCTTCGCGGCCGCGCAGCAGGCATTGCTCTCGGCGTCCACCGATCGAGCCCGGCCGTGAAGGTGCGTTGGGCCCGTGACGTCGACTGGGTGCTCATCGGGGTGACGCTCGCCCTAATCGTCTACGGCGTGGTCGTGCTGGTGTCCGCGACCCACGGATCCGCTGAGGCGGGCGCCTTCATACGCGCGCGCATCCTCCACCTGCTGCTCGGCATCGGCGCGCTGGTTGTCATGGCAACCATCGACTACCGCCGCCTGGCCGCGCCGTGGCCGGCCATCTACGTGGGGACGCTCCTCCTGCTGGCCTCGGTCCTGGTGATGGGCGAGTCGCGTCTGGGTGCGCAGCGATGGATCGTGCTTGGACCCTTCGGGGGATTCCAGCCGTCGGAGGCCGCCAAACTCGCGATCGTGCTTACGCTCGCGCGACATCTCGACCCTGTGAAGACCGTGCGCCGCCTGCGGGAACTGGCGCCGTACATCCTCCACGTCGGCGTGCCGATGCTGCTCATCGTCCGCCAGCCCGACTTGGGTACGGCCCTCGTGCTCGGCGCGATCCTCCTGGCGATGCTCTACGTTGCGGGCGCGCGCACGCGCGTGCTTGCCGGTCTCGCGGGCGCCGCCATGGCCATCGCCCCGCTCGCCTGGCACGTGCTGCACGACTATCAGCGCCGCCGTCTCGTCGCATTCCTCGATCCGTCCGCCGACCCCCTCGGCGCGGGGTATGCCCTCATCCAGGCCCGGATTGCGGTCGGCTCGGGGCAGTTGTTTGGGAAGGGACTCTTTGCGGGGACTCAGAACCTGCTGCGGTTCATTCCCGAGCAGCACACCGACTTTATCTTCACGGTGGTGGGAGAGGAGCTGGGCCTGATCGGCGCGACCCTGCTGCTCGCGCTGTACCTGATCTGGTTGTGGCGCGCGCTCGAGATCGCCGCCGGGGCGCGCGACCGGCTGGGGGCGCTGGTCGCCACCGGCATCGCGACCATGATGGCATTTCATGTTGTGATCAACATAGGGATGACGATCGGCTTGATGCCGGTCACGGGCATCCCACTGCCGTTGATGAGTCACGGTGGGTCGTCCCTCCTGACGACCCTGGCCGCCGTCGGGCTGCTGTTGAGCATCCGGGCGCGGTCGGGAGGTCAGTTCGGCAGCTCAGCGCCGGTCTGACCGCACTCCGGGCTCGAGACGGCACCTCCAAGGAGCAACCGAATGGGAAGAGAGATCATCGCCAACATCGAGGCCACGGAGACACGCGTGGCCGTGATGGAACACGAGACGCTCGTCAACCTCTTCATCGAGCGATCCGAACCAGTGGCCGGCAATATCTGCAAAGCCCGCGTGAACAACGTCCTCCCCGGCATGGACGCTGCGTTTGTGGATATCGGCCTGGAACGCAATGCGTTTCTCCACGTCGAGGATATCCGCTCGCAACGTCTGGACGGCGAAGAGGTCGAGGAGTCGTTTGGGAAGGGGGCCATCGCCGAGCGCCTGCGGTCCGGTCAGGAGATCCTGGTGCAGGTCACCAAGGAGCCGATGGGCAGCAAGGGCGCGCGGGTCACCACCTACGTGGCGCTCCCGGCGCACTACCTGGTCTTCATGCCGACGGTCAACTACGTTGGCGTGAGCCGGCGCATTACCAGCGAGCCCGAGCGCAAGCGTCTGCGGGAGATCGCCGACCGAATCCGGCCAGAGGGGATGGGGGTGATCGTCCGCACCGCCGCCGAGGGTGCCGCTGAGACGCTGCTCACCGACGACGTTGCCTTTCTCCAGCAGATGTGGCAGCGCGTGCTCGAACGGGCGCGCACGGCCAAAGCGCCGGCGCTCGTCTATCAGGATCTGAAGCTGATCCGGCGCGTCGTCCGCGATCTGTTCACCGAAGACGTCGACCGATTCGTCATCGACTCGCCCGAAGAGCACGGCCGCGTCGCCGACCTGGTCGGGTCGTTTGCCCCGCAGTTGAAGGAGCGGCTCGTGTTGCACCGCGACGCCGAGCCGGTGTTCGAGAAGTACGGGGTCGAACGCGAAATCGACCGGGCGCTGCGCCGCAAGGTCTGGCTGAAGTCCGGCGGGTACATCATGATCGACCGGACCGAGGCCCTGACCGTCATTGACGTGAACACCGGCAAGTATGTGGGCAAGACCGATCTCGCCAGCACCATTCTCAAGAACAACCTGGAGGCCGTGGGCGAGATCGTCCGGCAGATCACGCTGCGCGACATCGGCGGCATCATCCTGGCCGACTTTATCGACATGGAGAAGGAAGACCACCGCAAGAAAGTGCTCGATGCCCTGCACGATGCCGTGCAGCGCGACCGCGCCAAGCTGCACGTGATCGACCTGACGGCGCTGGGCCTCGTCGAGATCACCCGCAAGCGCGTCTACCAAGACCTCGAGGAGATCATGCGTGTCCCGTGCCCGTACTGTGAGGGGCGCGGACGCGTACTCTCACCCGACACGATGGCCATGCGCGTGCGCCGGGAATTGCGGAAGCTGACCCGGACTTCAAAGGCCCTGGCGATCCTCGTCGAAGTGCACCCTCAGGTGGCCAGTGCGCTCTTTCGCGAGGGCGCGGGATGGGTGCGGGCGCTCGAAGAGTCCTGCGACAAGCGTCTGCGCGTGCGGGGTCGGGAAGGGTTGCACATCGAGCGCGTCAACATCGCCGAGGCCGACAGTGCCGCGGAGCTCGATGCGATGCCGGCGAGCGGCGGCAAGCGCCTGCAGTTCTGGATGGATCGTGAGCCCGGGGAGGTGCTGTCGCTGGCGGAGCCCGATCCGGCCTACGAAACGGCGCTGGCCATGGTGGACGCGCAGAACGCCTCAGAACCGCCCCGGCCGAACGGTCTGGTGAGCCGCGTGCGCCGGCTGCTGCGCCGGGGTCGCGACGGGGCCTAGATGTACGAAATCTACGCGCTGAGCCAGGGCGCGCGGACCGTCGACTGGTCCACCAGGATGTACCTGCATCCGGCCGGTGAGAGCACGACGTCTGCCTACTTCTTTTGGGTGTTGCGGGGCGCGGCGGGCATCATCCTCATCGATACGGGGTTCACCACCCGACTGGCCCGGGTGAAGGGGCTGGTGATGGAGGGTCTGCGCGAGCGTGAAACCCTCTTTGCAGGAGCGGGGATCGATCCGCGCGAGGTCTCCACGGTGATCCTCACACATCTGCACTGGGATCATTTCGATCTTGAAGGATTCCTCCCAGGTGCAGTGTTTTGGGTACAAAGACGTGAGGTGGAGTTTTGGAACGGATATGGGGCCCGTGAGCCGTGGCTACAGCGGTTCGTTGGCGACTGCTTCGCGCAGGATCTCGAGACGCTGCGCTCGAGCGGCCGGCTCAAGATGATCGACGGTACCGTTGAGCCTGCCGCCGGTGTCCGGCTCGAATGGGTGGGTGGGCATTCTCCGGGGATGCAGATCGTCGTGGTGCAGACGGCGCGCGGCCCGTTCGTGATCGCCAACGATGCGCTCACGACCTATCGGAACCTTCGGGATTGGGCGCCGCCCGCGATCCATGTCAACGGCATCGCCGAGTGTCTTGCGGCGATGGAGCGGATTCGCAGCCTGGCCGGCGGCGACGAGAGCCGCATCTGCCCGGGGCACGACGGCGAAATCTTGACGAGATTTCCGCAGGTGAGCCCCAGCGTGTTCCGGCTGGCGTGACGCTGGTTGTCGGATTGAAAGCCCGGCCCGGTCGTGGTAGAATCCCCAAGGTTCCGGAGGTGCGGTCGTGTACGCGGTTATCGAGACAGGTGGTAAGCAATTGACCGTCCGCGAGGGCGATCTGGTCAAGGTCGAGAAACTCGGCGGGGCGGCGGGCGATCTGGTGACGCTCGATCGGGTCCTGTTGGTCGGCGGTGAGGCCACCACGATCGGGACCCCGACGGTGACAGGCGCCTCGGTGCAGGCCCGGGTCGTCCGGCAGGGGCGCGCGCGCAAGATCATCGTGATGAAATACAAGGCCAAGGCCCACCAGCGGCGCAAGACCGGTCACCGGCAGTCGTTCACCGAGGTACGGATCGAACGGATCGGCGTGTAGGGAGGAGAACACATGGCATCCAAGAAGGGCGTCGGCAGCAGCCGAAACGGTCGCGATTCGAGTAGCAAGCGGCTCGGCGTGAAGCTCTTCGCCGGTGAGTCCGTGCGCGCGGGCGGCATTATCATCCGGCAGCGGGGCACCAAGGTCTTCGCCGGCGCCAACGTGGGTCAGGGTCGAGATTTCACGCTGTTTGCGCTCATCGACGGTGTGGTTGCCTTCGAGCGGCGCGGCCGCGATGGCCGGCGGATCAGCGTCCACCCGGTGCCGGCGTAGACCGGCCGGGAGACACCCGTCGAGGCCCGGGTCAGCCGACCCGGGCCGTTCGCTTCCCTCAACCACGATGCTGATCGATCAGGCGAAGGTCTACGTCAAAGGCGGGGACGGCGGCAACGGCTGCGTGGCCTTTCGCCGTGAGAAGTTCATCCCCAAAGGCGGGCCGAACGGCGGCGATGGGGGCAACGGCGGCAGCGTGATCTTTGTCGGCGACGCCGGGATGTCCACGCTCATCGACTTCAAGTACCGACAGCACCTGCGCGCGGCGCGCGGGGGCCACGGCGAGGGCTCGAATCGCACCGGCCGCGGCGGTGAAGATCTCATCGTCCCGGTGCCGGTCGGCACGATCGTGCGCGACGCCGACACTGGTGACGTGATCGCTGATTTCGCCGCCGGCGGTCAGCAGGCGACCATCGCGAAAGGCGGTCGCGGCGGGAAGGGCAACGCTCGGTTTGCCACCCCGACCCACCGCACGCCGCGCCGGGCCGATCCCGGACAGCCCGGTCAGGAGCTTCGGGTCGAACTCGAACTTCGGCTGCTCGCCGATGTCGGGCTGATCGGGTTGCCCAACGCCGGCAAGTCGACGCTGCTTGGGCGTATCTCCAGCGCACGGCCCAAGGTTGGCGACTATCCGTTTACGACGACCCAGGCGGTGCTTGGCGCGGTGACGTTACCCGATGGGCGCAGCTTTGTGGCGGCCGACGTGCCCGGGTTGATCGAAGGGGCGCACGCGGGCGCCGGGCTGGGTCACGCGTTCCTGCGGCACATCGCGCGCACCAGGGTCTTGATCCACCTGATCGATCTGGCCGCGCCCGACGACCCGCTGGCGGCCTACGCGGTCGTCCGGCGTGAGCTGGAACTCCATGACCCCGTCTTGCTCGGCCGCCCGGAGTTCGTGGCGCTGACCAAGATCGACCGGCCCGAAGCCCGCAGCCGGCTGGTGGCCACCCGCGCGGCGTTTACCGCGCGCGGGATCCGTGCATTTGGCGTATCGGCCGCGACCGGCGAAGGCGTGAACGAGGTCCTGACAGCCGCGGCGGACGCGCTCGAGACCTCCCGGGGGCGGGAGGAGAGCCCCGCGGCCGCCCAGAAATGAGCCGAGTGACCAGGATTGGCGTCATGGGCGGAACCTTCGACCCGATCCACTACGGCCATTTGGTCACTGCCGAAGAAGCCCGCGTCCAATTCAGCCTCGACAGCGTCTTGTTCGTGCCAAACCGGCATCCGCCGCACAAGGATCCCGCGGACGTGACGAACCCCGAAGACCGGTACCTGATGACGTTTCTGGCCACCGTGTCGAATCCGCGGCTCAGCGTATCGCGCGTCGAGATCGATCGCCCGGGCGCATCGTACACGATCGAGACGATCCTGGCGCTGTCGTCGAAATATCCCGACGCCGAGCTGCATTACATCACGGGAGCCGACGCGATTTTGCAGATCCTGCGCGGGGAGTGGGAGCGGGCGAAGGAACTCCTTGGCCTCTGCCAGTTCATTGCGGCCACACGGCCGGGGTTCACGCTCGATTTCGACACGCTGCGCCGCAGTAACTTCACGGGGCGCGCGCTCGACAACGTCCACGTCATGGCGATCCCGGCCCTGGCGATCTCCTCGACTGAGATCCGCTCGCGGGTGCGCACGGGCCGGCCGATCAAGTACCTGGTACCCGAGCCGGTCGAAGCCTACATCGTCAAGCACCAGCTCTATGGGATGCCTGCGCCGAAAGCGAGTATGGCGGGTGGTTAGAAAGGACGCGGGCAGGCGGGCCGCGTCCGGGGCTCCGCTGGACAGAGCGTGGCAAGTCGCCGACGCGGCCGAGGCGAAACACGCTGAAGACATCGTCGTGCTCGACCTGCGCGACCTGACACTGGTCACCGACTACTTCGTGCTCTGCACGGGCACGAGCCGCGTGCAGATCCGCGCGATCACCAGCGGCATCCTCGAGAGCATGCGTGACGTCTCGTCCCGCGTTCTCCGCGAGGGCGATGAGGACGCCCAGTGGGTCTTGCTCGACTATGGAGACGTCGTGGTCCACGTATTTGGCCCCGAAGCCCGCACGTTCTACCGGCTCGAACGGTTGTGGGGCGACGCGCACGTTGTGACGCGCGAGTAGCCAGGTCCCGGTCGCCCCGTCATGCACCTGGTCGTTCGCCCAGCAGCGCCGGACGACGGCACGTGGCTCGTCGGTCTGCTCGACGCGGCGAACCGGGGCGGATATTCACCGACCTTCGACCGCGACGGCCCGCTGCAGCCCACGGACATCTGGTGGGGGCAATCCGAGAAGGATGTCAGCGTCATCGAGGTGGATACACGTCCCGCGGGCGTCCTCGTGGTAGGACGCGCCGGGCAGTGGCTCGTGGAAGAGCTGCTGCTCAACGGGTTTGGCGAGGCGCCCGCGCGGACCCAGGCGTCGCTCGTCGACCGGGTGGGCGCGCACCTGACGCAGGTCTTTCAGCGTGGCCGTCAGCACGCGCTGTTGCTGCGCGTGGCCGAAACCAATGCCTTCGGTCTCGCGTTGGCGGCGGAAGCGCGGGCCAGGTTTGCAAACGCGCTATTGGTGTACCGTCATCACGGCCCGAAGCGGCCCGTGGCGCACGCGCCCGGCGGCTATCACGTGCGCAAGGTCACGCCGGCGGACGCGCGCGAGGTGGCCCGTCTGGCGCGCGAGGTCATCCCCGAACGGGCCCGCGCGGACGAAGTGTCCCGGGTGCTGAACACCCGCGACGGCCGCGGATTCCTGGCCTTCAGGGACGCCATTCTGGCGGGATTTGCGGCCGTGGAGGTCCGTCCCGGCCGGGGTGACTGGATCGTCGGCGTCCGCGAATCACACCGGCGCCGCGGCGTGGGCCGCGCGCTGGGCGCATCGGTACTGGCGGCGTTCCGGGCCCGGGGGCGGGCGCCGTACTCGACGGCCTGGGCGCTCGATCCCGTGGCGGGGCCGTTTCTCTCATCGCTGGGCTTCGCCGTCGAGCGGACGTTTCTCTACCTCGAAAAGCCGCTCTGATTTGCGGTATGCTGGTGAGCGATGCGTGATGCGTCGTCGTGCTTTGTTTGCGGTCCCTCGAATCCCATTGGATTGCGGGTCCGCTTTTCCCGTGAGGGCCGGCGGGTGATTGGTGAATTTACACCTTCTGACCTGCACGTCGGGTTTGCCGGCGTCGTCCACGGCGGCATCCTGGCGGCGCTGCTGGACGACGCGCTGGCGGCGGTCGGCTACTATGAGGGCGAACCGACGGTGACCGCCCGGCTCGCCGTCCGCTACCGTCAGCCCGTGCGGCCGGGTCAGCGTCTCAGGGTCGAAGCCGCCGAGACGTCGCGGAAGGGCGCGCTGCGTCGGGGTCACGCGGTCGTGCGCGTCGATGACGGTACCGTCGTCGCCGAGGCCGACGCGACGATGATGCGGCTACCGGCCCATGTCTGACCCGCCGGCCGAGCGGCTGATTGCCACGAACCGGCGGGCCCGCTACGAGTACGACGTCGAAGAGACAGTCGAGGTCGGCATGGTCCTGACCGGCACCGAGGTCAAGTCGCTGCGCACGCGGCGGGCGTCGCTGGGCGAGGCCTACGCGCGCGTCGAGCGCGGCGAGGTGTGGCTGCACCACCTGCACATCCCGCCCTATGATGCCGGCAACATCTTCAACCATGAGCCACTGCGGCGCCGAAAGTTGCTGCTGCACCGCAGCCAGATCCAGCGCCTGGCCGCCCGGGTGACGCAGAAAGGCTATACCTTGATTCCCCTGCGCCTCTACTTCAGCCGCGGGAAAGCGAAGATCGAGCTCGGGATCGCGCGCGGCAAGAAACTCTACGACAAGCGCAGCGCCATCGGTGAGCGTGAGGCGAAACGCGCGGCTGAGCGTGCCGTCAAGCGCACGGTTGAAGCGGGGAGGGGGCGTGGATGAGCGGCCGGGCGCGGCCGGCGCCGCAGGTCGGCATCATCATGGGCAGTACGTCGGACCGGCCGGTGCTCGACGCCGCGGCCGAGATGCTCACCCAACTGGAGATCCCCCACGAGGTGCGCATCGTCTCGGCCCACCGTACCCCGGACTGGATGTTCGAATACGCGACCGAGGCGGAGCGCCGCGGTATCAAGGTGATCATTGCCGGCGCGGGCGGCGCCGCGCATCTGCCGGGGATGACGGCCTCCAAAACGGTCTTGCCGGTGATCGGGGTGCCCGTGCCCAGCGAATATTTGAAAGGGATGGATTCGTTGCTGTCGATCGTGCAGATGCCCGGGGGCGTGCCCGTGGCGGCGGTCGCGATCGGCCGGGCCGGGGCGATCAACGCGGCCCTGCTGGCCGCGCGCATCTTGGGCATCAGCGACGAGACGATCCGCGAACGCGTGCGCCGGCACCAGCAGGCGCAGACCGCGCAGGTCCGCGAGGCCGACCGCGCCGCGCAGGACCCGCCGGCCGGCGAGACACCCAGACGAGCATGAGCGCGGACCGGCCGATCCTTCCCGGCTCGACCCTCGGCGTGATCGGGGGAGGGCAACTCGGTCGCATGCTGGCCCTGGATGCGAAGCGCATGGGCTATCGGGTGGCCGTGCTGGATCCTTCTCCCGACGCACCGGCCTTTCAGGTCGCCGACGCGCACATCGTGGCTCGGTGGGAGGACGTCGGGGCCGCCGCCCGGCTCGCCGGACAGGCGAATATCGTCACGTGTGAGGTCGAGCACGTCTCGCTCGAGGCCGCGCGGGCCGCCGAAGCCGTCCGGCCCGTCCGGCCCGGCGTCGCGGTCCTTGCCGTCTGCCAGCACCGTCTTCGCGAGAAGGCGTTTCTCGCAGAGCACGGATTTCCCGTGGCACCGTGGCGCGCGGCGGCATCGCCCGCCGCGCTGGAGGCAGCCGTGCGCGACGTGGGACTGCCCTGTGTCGTCAAGCGATCGTTCCTCGGCTACGACGGGCGCGGTCAGGCCAGGGTCGCGGGCGTTCACGATTTGGCCGCCGCCGCCGCGCTGGGGTTCGATCGGGGCCCGCTGATTGTCGAGCGGCTCATCCCCTTTGCGGCTGAGCTCTCCGTGGTCGTCGCGCGGGGGCTCGACGGCGGGCGGCGAATGTATCCGGTTGTGCGAACGGTGCACGACGAGGGCATCCTGATCGAAGCGGTCGCGCCGGCGCCGGTCGCCGCGAGTATCGCTGAGCGCGCCGTCGGGATCGCTGAATCGATCGCCACCGTACTCGATCTCGTCGGCGTGCTCGCCGTCGAGATGTTCCTGTTGGACCGCGGCGAGATCCTGGTCAACGAACTCGCGCCGCGACCGCACAACTCTGCACACTACACGATCAATGCGTGCCCGACGTCGCAGTTCGAGCAGCACGTCCGCGCGATCTGCGGCCTGCCGTTGGGCGCCACCGACCTGCTGCGCCCGGCCGCGATGGTGAACCTGCTCGGGGACCGGCGGGGCCCGGTGCGGCTGCGCGGCGTCGATGATGCGCTTGCCGTGCCCGAGGTCTCGTTGCACCTCTACGGCAAAGGCGAATCGTGGCCGCGGCGAAAACTCGGCCACGTCACCGCGCTCGGCCCGACCCCGGACGAGGCGCTGGCCCGCGCGCGACGCGCCGCCGCCCACCTGCGCTGGGACACGGCCGCCGTGCCGGTCCGGTCCTGACGCTTCGCATGCCGGCGCGTGTCCAAAAGGTGGTTCCCGCGGCGCCGGACGAGGCGGCGATCCGCGAGGCGGCAGCGATCCTCGTGGCCGGAGGCCTGGTGGCGTTTCCCACCGAGACCGTGTACGGATTGGGCGCCGACGCACTGGACGCGCGTGCCGTGGCGCGGATCTTTGAGGCCAAGGGCCGCCCCGCCGACAATCCCATTATTGTGCACCTCGCCGACGCGGCGATGCTGTCGGAGGTCGTGGCTTCGGTCCCCGCCCGCGCGCGGCTGCTCATCTCGCGGTGCTGGCCCGGACCGCTGACCCTCGTGCTCCCGGCGTCACCGGCCGTCCCGAAGGTCACGCGGGGCGGGCTGCCGACCGTGGCCGTCCGGGTGCCGGCGCACCGGGTGGCGATCGCGCTCATCCGCGCCGCGGGCCGGCCCATCGCCGCGCCGAGCGCAAACCGCTCGGGACGGCCCAGCCCCACGACCGCGCAGCACGTGCTCGCCGATCTTGGCGACGCGATCGATCTGGTGCTGGATGCCGGGCCGACGCCGTTGGGGGTCGAGTCCACGGTGCTCGATCTCACGAGGCGGGTTCCGACCGTGCTGCGGCCGGGCGGCGTGCCGCTGGAGACGCTGCAAGATATCCTCGGTAAGGTGTCGGTCATTGACCCACGGAGGACGGGGGCGGCGGTCCTCCGCCGGTCACCGGGCACGCGCTATCGCCACTACGCGCCACGCGCCGACATGTACTTGGTCGAAGGGTCCGGCGACCGCGTGGGCGCAGACGTCGCCGCCGTCGTTCGCAGCCTGTGGAGTCAGGGGCTTCGGGTGGGCGTGATGGTCACGGTGGAGACCGCACCCGCGGTGCCACCCGGCGCCGTGGTGCGCGTCATGGGCCGCCGTGACGATCCGGCGACCATCGCCGCGCGGCTCTTCGCGCAGTTGCGAGAGCTCGATGATGCCGGCCTCGATGCCATCGTTGTCGAGGGGATCGCCGAGCGAGGACTGGGTCGCGCCGTCATGGACCGGCTGCGGCGCGCGGCGGGTCTAACGAACCGCGAGTCCCACCAAGGCGCCACCCGCCACAAGCCAGGCTGAGTTCACGCGGAAGCGTACGAGGAGCACCAGCGACAGCAGCGCCAATCCTCCCGTTGTTGGATCGACGATCGCCGCACGGCCCAGCCGCCACGACACGCCCGCCATCAGTGCCAGCGAGGCGACGTTCACGCCGTCGAGCAGCGCACCCGCCCAGGCCGATCGCCGCAGACGCGGGATGAGCGGCTGGCTCAGCGCGACGAGGACAAATGACGGAAGGAATATCCCGACGGTGCCCAGCACGGCGCCGGGCAGCCCGCCGAGGATGTAGCCGATGAACGTCGCCGTCGTAAAGACCGGACCGGGCGTGAATTGACCGATCGCGATCGCGTCGAGCAGTTGCCGGTCGGTCAACCATCCCAGTCGCTGGACGAAGTCGGCGCGCAGGAAGGCGAGCAGCACGTACCCGCTCCCGTACAGCACTGAGCCGATCTTCAGGAAGATCAGAAACAGCCGTGAGAGGGAGAAGGGGATCGCGGCCGCCACGCTCACGGCCGCCGCCACGGCCAGCGCGACCGCGTACGCCGCCCGCCCGAAGTTCCGGCCGATGCTGACTGCCAGCCCCACACCGATCAACAGCGCGATCTCGTTTGCGCCCGCAAAGTACATCGCGAGCGCCGCGAGACCCGCGAGGCCCGTCAGGGCGTCCTTGATCGCCGTCCGCCCCAATCCCCACAAGGCCTGGACGATGACGGCCATGATCACGGGTTTGACGCCATAGAGCAGCCAGGTGGCTTGGGGCGTGCTCCCGTAGCGCGCGTAGACCCACGCCAGCATCGTGACGATCACCATCGCCGGCATGATGAATGCCGTCCCGGCAGCAAAGAGCCCCGGCCACCCCGCGCGCCGGTAGCCCAGGTGGATCGCCATCTCCGTGGAGTTCGGGCCGGGGATCAAATTGGTGGCGCCGACCAGATCGAGGAACTCCTGATCGCTCACCCACCGGCGGCGATGCACGAACTCGTCGCGCATCATCGCGATGTGCGCGGCCGGACCGCCGAACGCCGTGAGCCCA
>JBGQGY010000012.1:0-46457 GCA_041497675.1 bacterium
CGAGTTCAATCAGGCGCGGGTCATCCAGGAGCGCCTGATCGCTCTCTACGCCATTATCCGGCAGGGGCGCAGCGGGCAGTCGTATTCCGCCGCGGCGTTGTCGGGCTTCAAGGCGGGGCTCAAGCTGTTGGGCGTGATCGCGACAAGCCGGATGCACGAGCCGATGCAGGGACTGACCACGGAGGAAGAGCAACGCGTAAAGGCGATCATGCAACAGACGGGGTTTCTGTAAATGAAAGCGAGTGTCACGCTGAAGCTTGATGCCGATCTCTTGCGAGAAGCGCGCGTGCTCGCCGCCGAGGAAGGACGTTCGCTCAGCGCCCTGCTGACCGATCTCCTTGAGGCGCTGATTCGCGAGCGGAAGGCGTACGATCGTGCGCGGCGACGGGCGCTCGTGTACCTCCGCGCAGGCACGGACCTACGTTGGACACCTCCTCGCTCGCGAGACGAGTTGCATGAGCGCTAGGCAGTTTGTCGACACGCGGTAGGCTGAAAGAAGCTACGTAATCGCAATTGGATTGAGCGGGCTGCCCGTGCCGCCCGTGAGCCGCAGCGGTGCATCCTACCGCGACGTGTTGGGCCGCGGCGCAGCGATCTAGATCTGCCGCGGTGACCGGTTCCCCCAGTGCCAGCCCCAGCGACCCCAGTTGCTGAGGTGCCCGTGCGGTGATTGTGTCATGGTTTTTACTTTCCCGGTAATCGGTGGGTGTAGGTCACCACGCCGTACTCTTTGGTCGTTGTGGACTCGTGGACGGTCTTGCCGTCCACCATCACCTTGATCCCGAGTTCGCCCGGCTGCGTGCGCTTCTGAAAGGCCACACTGAACCCCACGCCCGTCCGGAACGTCAGAGTCCGTGGGACATCGCCGGCCAGCTGCTTGGGCTGGCCGAGTTCGCCGTACGAGCCGTCAAACCGGAGGCCTTGCGTGCCCACGACTTCGATGATGACGGCCGAGGATGGCGTCGCGACCACGACGGGTTGGCTGACCTGCCGGCGGCTGCGCACCATCGGAGTCTGGCAGGCCGATGCCAGCAGGATAACGGCCAGCAGCAGCACGCCTGAGCAGGCCATGCGTATACGGGTTCGCATGGGACGCGACACCTCCCCATGGTCTAATACCCGTGCCGGGGACGGGGCAGACGCCCCCGCACGCGACGATGGGGTATAATCACGGGCAGGTCCAGGGCGATGAGCAGATTGCTGCAATTCTGCACAGGGACGCTGTGGCCGGGTCGGCGCGGGTGGCGTGCGATCCTGGTGATTGCCTTCTTCGCGTTCTCATCGATGAATCTGCATCCCGTTGAATCGGATCCAGATCACGGGCACGTCGTCGTCGGCGGCAGCGATGCCGACCGCGCGCACGCGCTTACCGTCCACCTGGCGCGCATGAGACTGCACCCGGAGACGGACGGCGACGAGCATCCGGCTCCACACGCCGGCCGCGCGCAAACATCCTGCCCGATCGCGTCGACAGACGAGCCCGACGTGATCTCGATCCACGGAGAGGCGGCGAGCATCGCCTCCTTCGGAGCGGGTGGCGCCGCCGTCGCCTCCGCAACCCCAGCGCTGCTTCCACCGAACACTCCCGCAGGCCCGCTGTTCGCGTCCACGGCGGCCGGGCTGCCTGATAGTGCGTTGCCGCCTCCCGAGCCCCCTCCCAGAGCCTCCTGACCGCGCGCTGACAACTCGCACTAGTCACCCGCCGCCTTCGGGCCGCGGTGGTTCGTGGATGCTCTGATACCGAGGGGGACATCATGAAGATCCGGGCGCAATTGCGGTTCCCGTAGCGGGCGGGTTGCAGGCGGCCACTCGAGCGCTGCTCTACCTGGGAACGATCGTGTTCCTCGGCGGAGGCATCTTCGCCCGATGGATCGCCCCGGCCCTGGCGCGAGGGCCGGCGAGAGGGCGCGTCCGGATCGGAGTGGTTGCCGGAGGCGTGCTGCTCGTGGTCGCAAGCGTCGCCGAGGCGGCCGGCGCGATGACACGCGCACTGGGGATATTCGACGCTGGGCTCCTGCCCGAATACTTGTGGGGGACGCAGCACGGCCGCGCGGTACTGGCGCGCGCCGTACTTGCGGTGCCGCTCGCGTGGCTCGCCGTCCAGGAGCGTTCGTCGGCACGGTGGGGCCGGGTGTGGTATGCGGCGCTCGGCCTCGGCCTGCTCCTGACGTTCAGCCTCACCAGTCACGCCGCCGGGATGCGGAGCGTTCCGGCGATCGCCGCCGATCTGATCCACCTGGTTGGCGTGGCCGCGTGGGCCGGCGGGCTTCTGTATCTGGCGTGGTCCTCGGTGTGGCCGGATCGCGCACCTGCCGCGCACCCGGTCGCCGTGGCGGTGCACCGCGTCTCGCACATCGGCCTCGTGTGTGTCGCGCTGATCGTGGCCACCGGGATCTACGCGTCCGTCGTGCACCTCTGGGGCCTGCGCGCGCTGACGGACAGTCCGTACGGGCGTGCCCTCCTGGTCAAGATCGCCTTCGTCGTGGTCGCGCTCGGATTGGCGAGTGTCAACCGGTGGGTGCTCGTGCCGGCCGTGTCTCGCCGCGGTGGCGCGGGGCGCTTGGGACGGATGGTCAAAGCCGAGTCGCTGGTCGTCGTCGCTATTCTCGGCGCCGCCGGCGTGCTGGCGAGTCAGGCGCCTCCGGAGCGGCCGGCGACCCTGGTGAGTGTCGTGACGTTCGACGAGACCGTTGGGCCGTGGATAGTGCAGGGCACGTTGACGCCGCGACTGCCCGAGGGGCTCGAGGTCACGTTTGCGGTGCGGGACCAGGCGGGTCATCCCGCGCCGCCGACCGTTGAGCCCGACATCGTGCTCAAGATGCTCGATCACCCGATGAGTCCGGTCACCATCAAGGCGGCACAGGTGGCCGCGGGCGTGTACCGGAAGGCGCTGTCGCTCCCGATGTCGGGGCGGTGGCAGGTGTCGATCCGCTTCGCCGAAGGCACTGTGGAGATCATGGTGCGGGCGCAGGAGCCGCCGCCAGAGATGCGCGCGGCGCGCGAGCGCGCGAATCCGATCCGGTTCTCGGCGCAGTCGATGGCGCGGGGCCGGACGATCTATCAGGCCGAGTGCCAAGCGTGCCACGGGATCACCGGTGGGGGCGATGGCCCGGCGGCTGCCGGTCTGAACCCCCGGCCGGCCGATCTGCGTATCCATATGGCGGCCGGGCACACCGACGGTCAGCTCTTCAACTGGATCAGCGAAGGCTTTACCGGCACGGCCATGCCGGCGTTCAAGAAGAATCTGTCAGAAGACGACCGCTGGCATGTCATCAACTTCCTCCGGACACTGGTGCCGCAGATTCGGTGACCGGAGAACACTAAGAGGAGAGTGGAATCATGCGTTCTGCCAAGATACTGTTGATCGCCGCAATGGTTGTCGTCAGCCTGATCGGTGCCCGGACGATCGTTCTGGCGCACGCGAAGATTCAAAGCGCCGACCCCAAACCGGGGAGTACCGTCGCCAAGGCGCCCGCGATGGTGAAGATCGTGTTCGCCCTCGCCCCCGACGAAAGCCTCGATCCCAAGACCAGCACGATCGCCGTCTTGGATAGTCACGGACGCCGCGTGGATGACGGCAAGGGCGGCGTCGATCTCAACGATATGGACCGAAAGACGCTGATCGCGATGCTCAAGCCGCTCACGCACGGCACCTACACCGTGCGGTGGAAGGCGGTCTCTAGTCCCGACAAAGACGTCTCGCAGGGCAGCTTCACGTTCACGGTCGCCGCGGCGATGGGAAGCATGCCGATGGCCGCGGCGCTCCCGCCGCTCAAGATCATCTCGCCGGCGGCCGGCGCCACGGTGGCCAGCCCGGTCGACGTGGTGTTCGAGACGACGGCCGACCTCTCGAAGTTGACGGTGGGAGAGATGACGAGAATGCAGGGCGCGCATCTGCACGCCGACCTCGCCGGGCGGGTCACCATGCCGGAGATGAAGCAGATCAAGGTGCTCGGCGACCACCGGTATCAACTCGGTCTGGGCAAAGCGGGGGCGGGCAAGCGCACGATCCGCCTCTACTGGGGCGACAACAAGACGCACAAGCCGGTCGGGCCGGTGCAGACGGTCTCGATCACCGTGAAGTGAGGAGGGAGGAGCCCCGATGAGGATGAGACTCTTCGCCACTTGCGCTTTCTTGTGCGCGTTCATGGTCGTGACCGGGGACCCGGCATCCGCGCACGCGTTCTTGCGGGTCGCCGACCCGGCCGAAGACAGCACCGTGAACGCCGCCCCGAGCGAGATCCGGCTCGGGTTTACCGAACCCGTCGAGATCCGGTTCAGCATCTTCAAGGTGTACCGCCTCGACGCCAACCCGTCGACCGAGCTGCGCCGTCTCAACACGCAGGCCGGCGCGCTCATGTCGGATGTATTGACTAAACGCGACGACGAGAGCGCCCGCGCCGACGCCGGTGTAAGCAACACCGCCCGGACGGCCACGGACATCACGCTTCGTTTGAAGCCCGACCCTCAGCCCGGCGTCTACGCCGTCATGTGGCGCGTCCTCTCGGTGGACACACACACGACGCAAGGGTTCCATATCTTTATCGTCGCGCCAAGGCGCTGAGGGAGGGCTACCGTGAGACGACTCTTGGGTGTATTGAGTGTTGTCCTGCTGGTGCTCACGATCGTTGGTCCCACTCCGAGTTACGCGGCCTCCACAGACTCCGGCGCGTTGCGCACGTCCGTCGTGTTGACGTACAAGTTCACGACGGCGCCGACACCTGCCGCGGCCGGCGACGAGAACTACAACGGTCCCACACCGGACACGCCGGATACGCACGCCGGCAGCCTGGATCTCGGGCTGAACTTGCGGTTGTCCGGGAACGTCAGGGTGTTTGCGCTCATCAGCCCGTCGGTAAAGACCGGCGAGGACGCGACGATCGAGATCGAACGTTTCTACGTCGACCTCCGCGATCTGGGCCTGCGCGGGCTCGGCTTCCGGCTCGGCCGCGACGCCATCCAGTTGGGACAAATCGGTCTGCTGCTGGACGAAGTGAACTTCGACGAAGACCGGCGCGACGGATTTCAGGCCTGGATCCCGCTTGGACCGGTGCGGGTGTTTACATTCTATCAGTGGGCGCTCGACGACCACACGACCACCCGGAGGCTCTGGGGCGCGCGCGCCGAGATGCAGATGATCCCCGGATGGACGCTTGGGGTCAACTACCGCGCCGACATCGCCGCCGACGTGGATGTGGGGACCTGCCCGGGCACCGACTGCGCCACGGGGACCGGGTACAGCATCGATCTCGACGGTACCCTCCTGCCGGGTCTGGTGGTGACGCTTGCCTACGCGACGTATACGCAGACAGACGATGTTGCGCGGGCGTACCTCCAGGCTATCGTCGTGCTGGATCTGTCGCGCCTGGTCGGTATCAAACGGTTTGAGCCTGTCGTCACGCTTTGGTATAAGAACTTCGACCCCTACACGATGCCCGGCGCGTTGGAAGCCATGGTGCCTCGCGGAAACTTTGGGACGCCGGACGACTTCAAACTCTTCAACATCAACGACAACCTGACGGCGTTGGGCGCGGGTCTGCGGCTCCCGGTTTTGCAGAACGTCGTCGTGTTTGGTCTTGGTGAGTGGGGCATGTACAAGGACGGAGGCCCCGGCTACACGGTCTTCTCTGCTGGGGTGAAGTACCGTCCGATGAGCAACACCGAGATCAAGATCACGTACAACACCTATACTGTTGCGGGCGCAGTCGTGACCACGAGCGCGGTATCCGGTTTTCAACTGGCTAATGTTCAGCTCTATCAGGTCGAGATGTCCGTCAATTGGTAGGCCGCTGCTGGAAGCGGGGCCCCGGTCGTCCCGGGGCCCTTGTTTCCGGCGATCTTCCCCTCAACTTGCCTTGACCAAATGCGTCTAGCGTGTTTATGATAGGGGCAATTGAATAGCGGCTAAGAACCTCCGAACGGGCAAACCCGGAGCAATCCGGGGACGCAAAGCCACAGGGCCATCGACAGTCCGATGGTCGGCTGGGTTGCCGAAGAGGAAGCACAGCGAGGGCGAGTGCTTCCACATTCGCACCTCGCGTTTCGTTTCTCTGGGGCTGCTCGTCGGAGACCGCGTCACCTCTGAAACGCACAGGTTCAGATGGCGCGGCCGGGTCCGGGAGAGTTCACAGCTAGACGCCCACTCCGGCAGGGCGCTCTGGCAAACGTGACGACGTGAACACCTTCCCGTGGCGCCCAGGCGGGCAACTGAGGCGCACCGTCGCATCCCCATCGCTCATCACCGGCCCGGCCGCTGCCAGTTTTTTCCGCACCACTCCCTGCGCGCCATAAGCGTCGAGATCAGCCTTCCAGCGTCGAGAGAATTGCCTGCGCGTAGATCTTCGTAAAATCCCACACTTCTGAGACAGGCACAAACTCACTCGCCAGCACGTCGGGTCCGGCTTCACGACGTCTTTCGGTCGGGGGGCCAAACATGACCGTCGGGATCCCCCGGAACCTTCGGATCCGTCGGCTCGATCTCGTTTTGGCCGAGCGGCACGTCCGTCGGCGTTTGGGCCAGGGTGATCAGGGTGTTGGTTATATAGTCCGGATCGAATCCACGCACGGGGTCTCCTTCAGACCGTGACTGTCGGCATGACGTCTCGTGCGGCGCGCTTCAACTGTCCGAGCTGGTCGAAAGCGGCGAAACGAAGGATCGGGACCGTGCAGCCCGCCTCGACGTACGTCATGATCTTGCGCGAGACCGCCTCGGGTGGTCCGTACGCCACCCAGCCCTCCATCAACTCGGGCCCGGGATCAAACGAGTAGTAGAACTGCAGGAAACGCCGAGCCTCGTCGTAGGCCTTGGCCCGGTCATCGTTGATGTTGACCATGAGGTGCAGTGACGATTCCAAACCGGCGGGATCTCGGCCCTGCGCGCGCGCCGTCTCGTTGATCACCGCCCATCGGGCGGCGAACTCATTCGGGGGGACGTTGTCCGTCATGTAGCCGTCGCCGAGCCGGCCGATGCGCCGCATGGCCCGCCGGACCACGTCGGAGGTGGCGACGCTCCCTTTGGGGTTGCTGGCGATCCAGATGGGGCAGGGTTGTTGGATCGGTTTCGGCGCCAGCGAGAGGTCGCTGAACTGGTAAAATGTTCCCCTGTGCGAAACATGATCTTCGGCCCAAAGGCGTCGTACGATCTCGATGCCCTCGGTCATGCGGCCGACGCGCTCGTTCGCCGAAGCGCCGAACGGTGCGAGCTCGGCGGGCATGCCCCCGCCGAGGCAGACGCCCAGCACGGCGCGTCCCTCGCTGACGACGTCGAGCGACGCCCATTGCGACGCGACCCAGATCGGGTGCCGGATGACAAACGTGGCCAGGCACACCGTCCCGAGACGCACACGGCGCGTCCGCCCCGCGATCGCGGCCAGCGTGATCATCGCCTCGAGCCGCGGTTTGTGAAAGAGACTGTCGCCGACCCACACCGAATCGAAGAACCCGGTCTCTTCGGCCGCCACGGCGGTATCCAGGAGAACCCTGGTCGTGGCCGCGCCGATCAGCACGCCGCGGTTCGGCAGGCTCAGCCCAAACCGTGCCCTGCGTGTACCCACGTTCGGTTGCCCCCTTCGTGTTGACGTCGCCGGGTGGCCTTAGTATACTCTTGAGCAAATGATACTGGTTCTCAAATAGAATGACTCTCAAAACGCTCCTGGTGATCGCGCTCCTGTCGAGCGTTGCCGCGGCCGCCCCGGCGCCCGCGGGCAGGATCTCCGTCGTGGCCTCGTTTTATCCCCTGTACGAATTCGCCCGTCAGGTGGGCGGCAATCGGGTGACCGTCCGCAACCTCGTGCCGGCCGGCGCCGAGCCGCACGATTACGAATTGACGCCCCGCGACGTGATCGCGGTCAACGAGGCCCGAGTGCTGATCTACAACGGCGCGGGCCTCGAGCCGTGGGTGCAGAAGCTGCTGCCCCAGATCCCAGAGCGCGTCGTGAAGATCAACGCCAGCAACGGCATCCAACTCATGCGGCTCGGCTCGGGCGGGGGCAGAGGGCAGATCGATCCACACGTCTGGCTCGACCCGGTGCTCGCGCAGCGCCAGGTCGACAATATCCTCGCCGGAATCGTGCAGGCCGATGTGTCCGACAGGGCGGTCTACGAGGCCAACGCGGCGGCCTTCAAGGCGAAACTGGGCGCATTGCACGAGCGCATCCAGCGAACCCTCGCACCGTGCCGCAAGAAGGTGTTCATCACGACCCACACAACGTTTGGCTATTTCGCGGCGCGATACGCTCTGACGCAGTTCGCCATCAGCGGGGTCACGCCGGAGGGCGAGCCGTCGGCCGCCAAGATGCGCGAGATCCTGCGGATCGTGCGGCAACACGATATCCATGTCATCTACTATGAAACGTTGGTCAGCCCGCGGGTGGCCTCGGCCGTCGCGCGGGAGGTCGGCGCGCGCACCCTCGTCTTGAACCCCATAGAGGGTCTGACCGGCGCCGAGGTGCGGCAGGGGAGAGACTACCTGTCGGTGATGGATGAGAACGTCCGCAGCCTCGCGCAGGGCCTTGACTGCCCGTAATGCGGGGACTACCATACGAAACGTATTGAGAACAATTCTCACCGAATCGTTCGCCGCTGGAGACAGAGGACCGTGACGCAGCAACTTCCAAGGACGCGCAAGACGTGGCAGCGGGACGTAATCCTACAGGCCATGGACGCGGCGAAATGCCACATCACGGCTGAGGAGCTCCACCGGCGCGTGCGGCGCGGCGTCCGGCCGATCGGTCTGGCGACCGTCTACCGGGCGCTCGAGACCTTCGTCCGCGAGGCTCTGGCGGAACCGGTGCACGTCGGCGACGGCAAGGTGCGGTACGGTCTGACTGCCAAACATCACGACCACCTCGTCTGTCTCAACTGTGGAGAATGGGAACCGCTGAACGAGTGCCTGCTCCCCAGGACGCCGCGGCGTCTCGGGACCTTCAAAGTGACCGGGCATCAACTGGACGTGTATGGGTACTGCGCGCAGTGCCAGACGGCCGGGGCCTGATCCATGAAGGCGGGCTCCGCGACGAACGGCGACCCGCTTGTTGAACTGACGGACATCTGCTTCAGCTACGGCGACGAGCGGGTGCTCGATCACGTCACCCTGCAGATTCGGTCCGGCGACTTCCTGGGGATCATCGGTCCAAACGGGTCTGGAAAGACGACCCTGTTGCGCATCATGCTTGGGTTGCTGCGGCCTGACAGTGGACACGTGCGACTCTTTGGCAGTGACCTCGCCGCGTTTCGCGATTGGAACAGGTTTGGCTACGTGCCGCAGAAGGCCGTGGCATTCGAAACCCGGTTTCCGGCCAGCGTGTTCGAGGTGGTGCTCAGCGGGCGGTGCGGTCGGGCCGGTCTGGGCCGGCGGTATGGCGCTGATGATCGCGCGGTGAGCGTGCAGGCGCTGGAGACGGTCGGCATGATCGAGTATCGCGACCGGTTGATCGGCCGGCTCTCCTCGGGGCAGCAGCAGCGCGTGTTCATCGCGCGCGCGCTGGCGAGCCGCCCCGACCTGTTGCTGCTCGACGAGCCGACCGTGGGGGTCGACGTCGAGGCGCAGGAGCAGTTCTATGGCCTGCTGCGCCGCCTGAATCGCGACATGGGGACGACATTGGTCCTGGTCTCGCACGACATCGCGGTCATCGCCCAAGAGGTCACGCAACTGGCCTGTCTGAACCGCAGCCTCGTATTTCACGGCAGCCTCGACGAAGCGATGCGGTCGGGCGCCGTCGAGCGCATGTACCGGGCCGAAAGCCGCCTGGTGGCCCACCGGCACTGAGCCTCCCCGTGCCCGAAATTCTCCAATATGGGTTCATGCAGCGCGCGCTGCTCGCGGGCGCCATCATCGGGACGATCGCGCCCATGATCGGCGTCTTCTTGGTGCTGCGCCGTCTCAGCCTGATCGCCGATACGCTGTCGCACGTGGCGCTGGCCGGCGTCGCCGCCGGTCTGCTGTTGCAGACCTACCCGCTGGCCGGCGCGCTGGTCGCGGCGCTGGTCGGCGCCGTCGGCATCGAGCGGCTGCGGATGTCCGGACGGTTGTTCGGCGAAGCCGCGCTGGCGATCTTCCTCTCCGGAGGCTTCGCGGTGGCCGTCGTGCTCATCAGCCTCGCGCGCGGGTTCAACGTCGACCTGTTTTCGTATCTGTTTGGGGCGATCACGGTCGTCCAGCCGCGCGACCTGTGGGTCATCTTGGTGCTGGGTCTGGTCGTGTTCGGCGCGGTGACCGCGTTCTCGAAGGAACTCTTTGCCATCACCTTCGATGAGGAGAGCGCGCGCGTTCAGGGCGTGCCGGTCGACCGGCTCAACCTGCTGCTCACCGTGTTGGTCGCCGTGACCGTGGTCGTCGCCATGCGGATCGTCGGCATCCTGCTGACCAGCGCCCTGCTCGTGATCCCCGCGGTGACGGCGTTGCGGCTCGCCCGCAGCTTCCGCACGACGCTCGTGGTCGCCGTGGCGTGCTCGCTGGTTTCCGTGTTGGTCGGCATGATGGTGTCGTTCTACCTGGATATCGCCGCGGGCGGCGCGATCGTCCTCACGGCGCTGGCGTTATTTGGGGCGGCGATGCTGGCCAGGCGGGAGAAGGCGCCACGCTAGCCGAATGCACTGTCTAGATTACCGACACCCACTGGAGTGATAGCTATGTCCCGTAGAGCCATTTCCGCGCCACCCGGTAGTACCACGCCGCTCTCACCGGCGATCATCGTCGATGGGATCGTCTACGCCTCGGGCCAGATCGGCCGCGATCCTGTCACCGGCGAGGTGCCGGCAGACATCGGCGCGCAGGTGCGCCACACCATCGATAATCTCCGCGCCGTCTTGCGCCAGGCGGGCGCCGACCTGAAGGACGTCGTGAAGACCACGGTCTTCCTGACGCGGCAGTCCGATTTTGGCGTGATGAACGACATCTACGCGCAGCAATTCCCCGAACCACGACCGGCGCGATCGACGATCGTCGTCGCGGCCTTGGCGCGCCCAGGCATCGACGTCGAGATCGAAGCGGTCGCCTACCCGGCGAAAGCCTCTGGCGCGGGGAAGGGCGCGAAAACGCGGGCGAAGACGCGGGCCAAGACTGGTGCGAAGAAGAGCGGCGCTACGCGGAAGGCGGCGCGGTCGTCTCGAGGGCGTCGCGGGCGATAGCCGCGAGGATCGCGACAAACTCGGGCGACGCGTTCAGCGACTCGGTTCTGACGAAACGCATTCCCAACTCATGCGCCAGCCGGTGGGCTTCGACGTCGAGGTCGTAGAGCACCTCGAGATGATCGGCCACGAAGCCAATCGGACAGACCGCGACGTCGTGCACGTCCTTGGCGCGCAGGTCCCGAAGCGCGTCGAGCACGTCCGGACCCAGCCACGCCTCACCAGTGGCGCTCGCGCTCTGAAACGCAAACGACCACCGGGTGACACCCGCGGCCTGGGCCACCGCCTTCGCCGATTCGACGAGTTGTAGGGGATAGGGATCCTGAAATTCGGCGATGCGTTTTGGCAGGCTGTGGGCGGTAAAGACAACGTGTGCCCCGCGTGACGCATCGAGGCGTGCCAGCGCTGCGCGTACGCGGTCTGCAAGCGCCGTGATGAAGAGGGGGTGCAGGTGCCACGACTCGACGAAGCGCAGGTGGGGCCCCCCGAGCCGTCCGATAGTTTCCTTGGCGGTCTTGATGTACGTACCGACGCTGATCCGCGAGTAGTGTGGGGCCAGCACGATCGCCGCGCCCCCCGTCACGCCATCGGCGTGCATCCGCTCGACGGTCGCGTCGATGAATGGGTGCCAGTGCTTCATCCCCATGTACACTGGGACGCCTGAGGCCGCCTGCAGCGCGTCTGCAACCGTGCGCGTGATATCCAGCAGGGGCGACAGACCGCCGATTGCGTCGTACCGGGCCGCGAGTTCGGCGATCTTCTCGGGGCTTGGCGTCCGACCGCCGCGGATGTGCGTGTAGTATGGCGCGATGTCGGCGGGGCCCGCGGGCGTGCCATAGGCCATCAACAGAATAGCGTTCGATGTGCGACGCGGTTCCGAGGGACTCATGACCGCACACAGAATAGCACAAGACATGAGCATGCTCACCGAGACCGAAGTTCGCCCCCATATCGTCGTGTGGACACCGGGCGGCGAGGATCTGTCGACGTCGTTTGGCGCCAACTGCACCGCTATCATCGCGGACCGCACTGTCGTCCTGGTGGATCCGCTGGCGAGCCCGGCGCACGCCCGGCAGGTGGACGCGGCGCTTCGGGCACGCACGCAGGCACCCGTGCGCTTCGTCGTGCTGACCCATCACCACTCCGACCACGCGTTGGGCGCCTCGTTGTTCGCCCGTCAGGGCGCCGCGGTCATCACGCACCGCGCCTGCCGCGAGCGCATGATCGCCGAGCACCCGGGGCTGATCGAGCAGCGGCGCGCGCAGCCGGCCACGCGGGAGTGGTACGCGGACGCCGAGCCGGTCCTGCCGGCGGTCACTTTCGACGACGGTCTGACGCTGCACGCGGGCGGGCGCGAAATCGAAATCTGGCACCAGGGGTGGGGGCACACGCCCGGCGACGCCTTTCTCTTTCTGCCGGCCGACCGCGTCGCCGTGTGCGGCGATCTGGCCTCGGCCGGGTATCATCACAACTACGCCGACGCGTCGCTGGACGGCCTGCGCCGCGGGCTCGACGCGCTGCGGGCGTTGGATGCCGATGTGTTCATTCCCGGGCACGGCCCGGTGGGTGGCGCCGAGGTGATCGAACTGCAGGCGGCCTATCACGACGCGGTCGAAGCGATCGTGCGGGGCGCCGCGGACGAGGGACGCGACGCCGCCGCCACCGCGGCGGCGATCCGCGAGCGATTTCCCGATTACAAGCTGACGATGGTGATTCCCACAGCGGTCGCGCGTCTGCGCGGGCCGTCGAAGGGCTAGCCGAGGATCTCCTGCGCGACGTCTTTCATCGGACGGCGCTGATCGCGGCTGGTTTTCTGAATCTTCTTGAACGCATCGGCTTCTGAGAGCCCTTCGCGTTCCATCAAGACACCCTTGGCGCGCTCGATCAGCTTACGGGTCTCCAGCGCGTCTTCGAGATCCCTGATCTCGCCGGACAGCGCGCTCATCGTCTTGAAGTGCGTCATCGCCATCTCAATCGTGGGGATCAGGTCGGCTTCCTTGATTGGCTTCACCAGGTACGCCATGACGCCGAGCTGTTTCGCGCGGTCGACGTAGTCGCGGTCGCCGTAGGCGCTCAAGATCACGATGGGCCGCGGGCCGCCGGCGAGCACCTGCTGCGCGACGGCCAGCCCGTCGAGTTCGGGCATCTTGAGATCCAGAAAGATCAGGTCGGGGTCGAGCTTGCGGATGAGGTCGAGCGTCCGGCGACCGTCGCCCGCTTCGCCCACGACCTGGTACCCGGCTTCGCTGAGCATGGCGCGGAGACCCATCCGGATCAGAGCCTCGTCATCGGCGATCACCACGCGGACTTTCGGCATCAGCGCGCCGGCGACCTCACCGCGTGACCCCCGGCGCCACGTCCCTGACGCGCGGCACCGCGATGGTGGCCCGCGTCCCCGCCGTGTGGCCCGCACCCAGGTCAAACCGGCCCTTCAAATCCTCAATGGCCAGCGCACGGACGATCTTGAGACCGAGGTTGTCGGTCGACAGCGGATCGGTCCCGGTCGGCACGCCGACGCCGTCGTCGGTGACCTCCACGATCCACTCGCGCTCGGTCTGCCCGAGCACGATGCGGATGCGTCCCTCGGCGCGGCCGGGAAACGCGTGCTCGAGCGCATTCTGCACCAACTCGGTGACCGCGAGCGCGACCGACGTGGCCTGCTGTGACGGCATGTACAGCTCGTCGCCTTCGATGGCGACGGTGACGCGCAGCGGCGGGCGCGTCATGGTCTGGGAGACCGTCTGGGTGACCTTCTCGAGCAGCTCGCGCACGTTGATGAGCCGGAACCCTTCGACCGAGAGGATCTCGTGGACCGCGGCAATGCTCAGGATCCGGTTGATGGTCTCGGTGAGGACTTCGCGGCCCGAGACCTCACGACCGTCGCGCAGCTGCAGCCGCAGCAGCATGGCGATCGTTTGGAGGTTGTTCTTCACGCGGTGATGCATCTCACGTACGACCGCCGAGCGCACGATCAGCGACGAGTTCTCGATGGCCAGCGCGGTCTGGTTGGCCAGCGTCGAGAGCAGCGAGATCTCGTCGGCCGTGAACTGGTGCGTGTGGTCCTTGTACAGGTTGAAGACGCCGATGATCTTGTCACGCACCGCCAGCGGCACGGCCAGCAGCGCTCGGAGTCCTTCTTCGCGCGCCATGTCCTTGTGCACGAAGCGCGGATCGTCGAGGACGTCGGCGACCGCCAGCGGCCGTCCGGTCTGCGCCACGAGACCCACGATGCCTTCGCCGGCGCGCAGGCTCGGGCGGCTCTGGTAGCGCTCGCCGGCCTGATGCGATGCCGTGAGCACGAGCTCGCCCGTCTGCTCGTCGAGCAGCATGAGCGAGCACAGCCGGGCATCCAGCATCCGGCTCGCCATCTCGACGATGAGGCGGAGGATCTCCCCGAGATACAACGGGGAGGTGATCGTCTTGCTGGCTTCGGCCAGGGTCGAGAGTTCCATGATTTGACGGCGCATGTTGTCGTAGAGCGCCGCCTTCTCGATCGCCCCCGCCGCCAGGTCGGCAATGATGCCGAGCAACTCGATTTCGTCGACCCCGTATTCGTGCACCGCGGTGGTCTGGACGTTCATCGCCCCGATGGTCTTGCCGCCGGTGCGGAGCGGCACGGCCAGCAGCGAGCGAAACGCGTACTCGCGGGTGCCCGGGACGTAGACGAATCGGGGATCGCTGGCGGCGTCGCTGCTGAAGACCGGCTGGCCATGTCGGCCGGCGTACCCGGTCAGACCCTCGCCGAAGCGCAGCCGCGCGCGCCCGATCGATTCGGCGGCCAGACCCGTGGTCGCCCGCAAGACGAGATACTCGCCGGCCGGGTCGAGCAGATAGATCGAGCACGAATCCATGCCCATGACTTCGGCCGTTTTCCCGGTGATGAGCTGCAGGGTGGAATCGAGGTCCAGCGCCGCGCTGATCGCCTGGCTGATCTCGCGCAGCGCGGCGATCTCGGCTTCCTTCCGTTCGAGACGATCGCGCGCCGGTCGCACAGCACTCACGGAGACTAGCGGGTCCGAGTCAGTGTGAACTGGGCGCCGGGTGCAAACCCGTTCTTCTTGAAGAACCCCTGGTTGACCTCGAGCGCATACCGGTAGGCTGCGCTGGGCTCATAGATCGGCCACGGGCCGGCCTGCGGGTCGGCGGGAACCGCCATGTCGACGACCTCGAGCAGACGCCAGGTCTTGTCAATGAAACCGATCGACAGCGGGATGAGCGTGTTCTTCATCCAGAAACCCCACTTGGCGTCTTCCTCGAAGACGAAGAGCATCCCGGCCTGATCGGGCAGCGATTTTCGGTTCATCAATCCGTACGAACGGGTTTCGGTGGTCTCGGCGATCTCGACGGTCATCATCACGCGGCGTTCGTTTTGCGCGACAACGAGGGTGCCGCGGCCAAACGGCGGGGGCGGTGATGTGGCCGGGGTGGCCGCCGCGACGGCCAGCGTCGCCGCGCAGAGGGCGATCGCCGTCACGGCCGGGTAGAGCACTCGCCTCATCTGGAACATCCTCTCATCGATCTGGTATCCTAACGCAAGGACACGTGCGCAACACTCGTACAGTTCCACCGACGCGCAAATCAGCCCTGCCAGGGAGTCACGTGTGACGTGTGACGTGTTGATCGTTGGCGCCGGTCCGGCCGGTTCGACCGCGGCCCGGACGTGCGCCTCGTTGGGTCTCCGCACGATCCTGCTGGAGGAGCATCCCGAGGTCGGGTGTCCGACCCATTGCACCGGCAAGCTCTCGCTCCACGGCTTCGAGCGATTCGACATCCCGGCGTCGCTCATCCAGACGACCCTGCGGGCCGCCGGTCTGTATGCTCCCGACGGCACGGTCGCGCGCGTCCGCCGGGCGGTCGCCGACTCACACGTTGTCGATCGCGATCCCTTTGACCGTTTTCTCGCGCAACGGGCCGCGGATGCCGGGGCAGACATCATCACCGGTGCTCGGGCCCGGACAGTCGAGCGGGTGACCGTCGGCCGCGGCTTGCTGCGCGTGCGCGTCGAGCGGCGCGCCGACCCGCTGGTCATCACCACGCCGCTGGTCATCGACGCCGAGGGCGCGAACCCGATCCTGCCGCCGCAGTTGAACATCTCGCCCCGCCGCACGTTGGTGCACGGGTTGCAATACGAACTCGAAGGCGTCGAGGTCGATGCCGAAGACGCGCCGGACCTCTACTTTGGCCGCGACGTCGCGCCCGGATTCTTCGCCTGGCTGATGCCGATCGGGTCCGGACGCGGGCGCCTCGGTCTGGCCGTCGACCCTCGTCTGACGAACCGGCCGCCGGTCTTCTACCTCGAACGCCTCATCGAATCGCACCCCGCCGTCGCGCCTCGAATGGGGCGTGCCACAATCGTGAGAAAGCTGGCCGGGCGTATCCCGATCCTCGGCCTGCGGCGGCCGACGTACACCGACGGCATGATGGTGATCGGTGACGCCGCCGGTCAGGTGAAGGCGACCAGCGGCGGCGGGATCTACTTTTCCATGCTGGCCGGCGAGATCGCCGGACAGGCGGCGGCCCGCTATCTCGGCGGCGATGCGGCGAAGGCGCGAGGCGCGCTGGCCGACTACGAACATCAGTGGCAGGCGGCGTTTGGGCGCGAAGTACGGTTCACCACGATCGTGCGCCAGACCGTCAATCGTCTCTCCGACCGTCACATCAACGCCGTCATTCGTGCGTTAGCGACCGACGAGGGGCTGCGCCGAGCGGTCGAGGAACACGGCGACACGCAGTACCAGTCCCGGTTGTTTCGACCGGTGCTGGCCGCGGCCGTGCGCGCGGGCGTCCGCGACCTCCGCCTCGCCCCGACGGTGCTGGCCGCGCTCGGGGCCGCCATGCTCTCGCTGTGGAGCGACGGCGCCCCGGCTTCCATTCAATGATTGCGCCCACGAACGCGCCCAGGTTCTCGATCGGCGAGGCGGTGCGGTTCGGGTGGGGTGTGACCAGACGCAACTTCGGCTTCTTCGTCGTCATGGTCATTGTGACCACGATCGTGGACGGCATCCCCGGAAAGATCCAGGTGGCGACACAGAAGAGTGCGCCGCTCATCTCGATCCTCGCCGGTCTACTCGGCGGAGCGATCGGGCTGGTCACGAGCATCGGCTGGACCAAGATCCTGCTGCGCTTCGTCGACGGCGAGCAGCCGACCCATGCCGACCTCTACGCGCACCACCGGCTGCTCTTCAAGTACTTTCTGGTGAGCCTGCTCACCATGCTCGCCATTGCCGCGGGGTTTGTCCTGTTCATCATCCCGGGGTTCCTTGCGATGATGCGCTATAGCATGAGCGCGTTCCTGGTGGTGGATCGTGGTCTGGGACCGATCGAGGCCATGCGCAAGAGCGCCGAGATCACCCGCGGGGCTCGATGGCAGCTGTTCGTCGCCGGCTTCGCCCTGCTGGGGGTAATGATCCTCGGCTTCATGGCGTTGGCGATCGGGGTCCTGTGGGCATTTCCCACGGTCATGGTCGCCGGCGCGTTCATCTACCGCCGCCTGTCCCCGCGTGAGCCTGGTGCCGGCGCGGGAGTCCCGGCCGCCGTCCTTCCGGGCGGGCCAAAGGAGTGGTGGACCACTCCGCGCTAGGCAGGAACTACTATATACTGTATAGAAGGAATCGGCGAACCCCTACATCTTGAGGTTATGGGTGGCTATCCCCGATGAGGATCATCGCGGACCTACACCTGCACTCCAGATACAGCCGGGCAACCAGCCGGGACATGGACGTCGAAAACATGGCCCGCTGGGCCAAGATCAAGGGCATCACGATCCTCGGGACCGGCGATTTCACCCACCCGGTGTGGCTGCGCGAGTTGCGCGCGAAGTTGCGGCCGACCGACCGTGGTCTGTACACCCACGATGGCTCCCACTTCATGCTCACCGTCGAGGTCTCGAGCATCTATCAGGTCGGCGCGCGGCTTCGAAAGATCCACAACATCATCTTTGCCCCGTCGTTTGAGGTCGTCGACAAGATCAACGCCGTCCTCGGCCGGTTCGGCAACCTGATGGCCGACGGCCGGCCCACGCTTACGCTGCCCAGCGACAGGCTCGTCGAATACATCATGGAGATCTCGTCCGACTGCATGGTCGTGCCGGCCCACGCGTGGACCCCGTGGTTCTCGCTCTACGGCAGCAACTCGGGATTCGACTCGATCGAGGAATGTTTCGGCGACCAGGTCAAGCACATCGCGGCGGTGGAGACCGGGCTGTCGAGCGATCCGCCGATGAACTGGCGGCTGTCGGAGCTCGACCAGGTGATGCTGGTCAGCAACTCCGACGCCCACTCGCCGCCGAAGCTGGGCCGCGAGGCGAACGTGTTTGATTGCGCCCCCGACTACTTCGAGATTCTGCGCGTGCTGCGAGAGAAGGACACGTCGCGCTTCCTCTATACCATCGAATTCTTCCCCGAAGAAGGCAAGTATCACTTCGACGGGCATCGGGCGTGCAACAGCCGCCTGACGCCGAAGGAGACCGCGGCCGCGGGCGGCCGCTGCCCCGTGTGCGGCCGGCCCACGACGGTGGGCGTGCTCCACCGGGTCGAGCGTCTGGCCGATCGTGAGGAAGGCTACGTGCCCGAGGGCGCGGTGCCGTATCGCAACCTGATCCCGTTGGAAGAGATCATCGCGGAAGCCAACGGCACGCAGCCGGGCACGACGGGCGTGCGGGAGGAATATTTCAAGCTCTGCAAGATCTTCGGATCCGAGTTCTCGATCCTGCTCGACGTGCCGCCGGAGGAGCTGGCCCGCCATACGGCGCCCCGGATCGCCGAAGGCCTCCGCCGCGTCCGCGAAGGTCGCGTGACCATCGCGCCGGGCTATGACGGGGTCTTCGGCGAAATCAGTATCCTCGACGACAAAGACACAAAAGAAGAGGACACTCCACACCATACGGCCGCGCGGCCGGCGCAGACCACGCTCTTCTAGCCCCACGTTCGAGGCAGGACTCGGCACACGCCGCGAGGAAACAGCGCGTGTATCGTGTCGACACCATACAAGCGGTTGTGCCGCCCCTGAGGAGGGTTTCCGTGCGTCTCGCCCGGGTTCGTTCTTACGTGGTCGTTGTGATGCTTGCCGCCATCGTGCTGACGATGATCCCCAGCGTCGTGCGCTCCGCGCCGGCTTCTTTTCGCAAGGAACTCGTGCTCGGGAACATTCAGGAACCGTCGGGACTGAACGCGCTGACCTCGGTGGCATCCACCGAGGTCCAGTTCATGCCGCTGTTCACCGCGTATTCGTTCCTGCGGAGCGATCACTTCGACCAGATCAACGACTACGTCACCCAGGTGCCCACGCTCGCCAACGGGCTGTGGAAAGTGTCTGCCGACGGGAGAATGGAAGTCACCTGGAAGCTCCGGCCCAACATGAAATGGCACGACGGGCAGCCGTTCACCACCGAGGACTTCAAGTTCACCTGGGACGTGTACAAGAATCCGAAGGCCCCGCTGGGTACGCGGCCGGCGCTGGACGACATCGAGTCCGTCGCGTTTCCCGACGCGCTGACGATGATCGCGCGCTACAAGCGGCCGTCGTCACAGGCCAACCTGCTGTGGCTGGGCGCGTTCGCCGCGCCCCTGCCGAAGCACGTGGTCGGCCCGATGCTGCAGCGGGTGGGTATCGAGCGCTATCCTGAGATTCCATACGGGTCCGATGCCAGCCAAACGGTCGGCGTCGGGCCCTATATCTTCAAGTCCTGGCAGCGCGGCGTCGAGATGGTCTTTGAGGCCAACCCCAACTATCATCTGGGCCGCCCGGTGCTCGACCGGATTGTTGTGCGGTTCTTCACCGACGTGAACGCACTCGTCACCACCATCTTGGCCGGGCAGATCGATGCCGTCTCGCCCAATCCGGGCGGCATCCCGCTGGCGCAGGCGCTGGAGATCGACGACCGCATCCAGCGCGGGCAGCTCCAGAAGTATCGCGTGGCCTTCTACGACGCGCCGGCAAGCGAGGCGTACATCATCAACAATGAGAGCCCGCTGCTACAAGACAGGCGCGTCCGGCAGGCGTTGCTGCTGGCCATCGACCGGGAAGGCATCGCGCAGACGGTGTTCAGGGGCCGCGTGTCCGTGGCCCACTCGTATCTCCCTGCGAAGCACCCGTGGTACCTGCAGGACATCCGCAAGTACAATCACGACCCCGCGGCGGCCCGACGGCTGCTCGATGAGGCCGGGTGGAGGGCCGGGCCCGATGGGATCCGCCGCAACGCCGCCGGAGAGCGGTTGAGTCTGGTCGTGACGGTGCCGTCGGGTGACCGCACCCGCGAGCGGATTCAAGAAATCATTCAAGCGCAATGGAAAGACGTCGGCGTCGAGATGACTATCGACAACAAGCCGATCAGGCTCATCCTCGGCGAGCTGTGGGGCACCGGCCGGCGGCCGCCGGATCTCTTGAACCTGAGCCACCCCATTGACGAGTTCAATGACATCGACGTGATCTATCACTCGGAGAACGTCCCGGCGGTCGGACAGCGCGGGCGCAACTACCTGCGGTGGAAGAATCCCCAGTACGACGCGATCCTGAACGAGTACGCGAAGACGTTCGACGTCAAGAAACGCAAAGAGCTGTCGCAGCGTTTCCAGCGGATGTGGGCGGAGGATGTGCCGATCCTGCTCATCTACACGTTCGTCGGGGCCTCGGTCGTCCGCGACGATCTCGTCGGGTTCAAACCGCTCGGGCTGGCGTGCGTGCCCGGCTGCTACACGTGGAACGCGCGCTCGTGGCGCTGGTCGCGCTAACCGCATCCGGTCCGGGACCATGCGACGGTATCTGCTGCGGCGGCTGTTGCTGACCGTGCCGTTCCTGCTCGCCGTCTCGGCGATGCTGTTCTTGATCCTCACGCTGGCGCCCGGCGATCCCATCGATCTGTTCATCTTGAGCAACCGTGAGGTGCAGCCCAAGGACATCGAGGCGCTCAAGAAAGCCTACGGGTTGGACCGGCCGATCCCTGTGCGCTATGTGCGCTGGCTCGGCCGTGTGGTTTCCGGAGATCTCGGCTGGTCGCTCTACTACCGCCAGCCCGTGATGACCATCCTGCGAGAACGGGTGCCGAACAGCCTGCTCCTGACCTTGCCCGCGCTGGCCGTAGCCCTCGCGCTGGCCGTCCCTGTCGGGATTCTTTCTGCGGTGCGCCAATACTCCGTCGTCGATCACGTCACGAACCTCGTGGCGTTTGCGGGTTTTTCGATCCCGCTCTTCTGGTTCGGGATCGTGGCGATGTACGTCTTTGCGGTCGTCCTGCACTGGCTGCCGCCTGGCGGGTTCCCGGGGGCCGGGACGGTTGGGGCGGAGGTGACGGTGCTGACGAAGCTGCGCTACATGATCCTGCCGATGCTGGTGATCAGCTTTCACCTGATTGCGCTGTTGGTCCGCCACGTGCGCAGCAGCGTGCTCGAAGTCATCCGGCAGGACTTCGTTCGCACCGCGCGGGCCAAGGGGCTCCCCGAGGCGCGGGTGATCAACCGGCACGTGGTGCGCAATGCCCTGCTGCCCATCGTGACGATCCTGTCGCTCGTGATTCCGGCGCTGTTCGGCGGCGCGCCGGTGACTGAGAGTGTGTTTGGGTGGCCCGGGATCGGGCACCTGTTGGTGCAATCGGTGCTCGTCGGGGACCATCTCGTGTCGATGGCGGTGCTGATGATGATCGCGCTGCTGATCGTCGCGTTCAGCCTCGCCGCCGATGTCGCGTACGCCTGGCTCGATCCGCGGATTCAATACGCGTGAGTCGTGCGACCTGGCGGCGCTTCCTGCGTCATCGACCCGCCGCCGCCGGAGGCGCCGTCGTGTGCATCCTCATCGTGCTCGCGGTGCTGGCGCCCGCGGTTGCGCCGTATGCTTTCGATGCGATCGACATCCGGCACACGCTCATACCGCCGGGTGGGCGCCACCTGCTCGGCACCGATGACGTGGGGCGCGACGTGCTGACGCGCCTCATGTTTGCCGGCCGGATCAGCCTGACCGTGGGGCTGGTGACGACGGCCATCGGGTCCGGTCTCGGCACGGCCGTGGGGCTGCTGGCCGGGTTCTACCGCGGCGCCGTCGATGGGTTGCTGGCGCGGGCGATCGAACTCTTTCTCACGATTCCACCGCTGGCGATGATGTTCGTCCTGGCGGGGTATCTGGGGCCCGGTCTGCGGACGATCATCATCGTGCTGAGTCTCTTTGGGTGGATGTTCACCGCGCGGCTGGTGCGGGGCGAAGTGTTGCGGGCGGCCTCGTTGGAGTTCATCGAAGCGGCCCGCGCGCTGGGCGTCTCAGACGGTCGCATCATGGTGCGCCACCTGCTGCCCAATGTCATGGCGCCGATCATCGTGAGCGCCACGGCGGCGGTCGGACAGGCGATTCTCGCGGAGAGCACGATCAGCTACTTCGGGCTTGGGATCCAGCCGCCGGTGGCGACGTGGGGCAACATGCTACGCAACGCGCAGGAATATCTGTTCTCGGCGCCGTGGCTCGCGCTGCTGCCGGGCTGCGCCATCTTCTTGACCGTGATGGCGTTCAATCTGCTGGGTGATGGTCTACGCGACGCCATCGACCCGCGCTCGAGGGCTCGCGCGTGAAGACGTCGTTTGGCCTGACGCTGTCGAATCGCGGCGTGGCGCTGGGGCGGTTCACGACCGCAGAGTTGCTCCACCTGGCGGAGGTCGCCGACCGCAGCGGATGGCTGCACCACGTGTGGGTCGGCGACAGCATCCTCAACAAGCCGCGGCTGGAACCGATCGCCCTGCTGGGCGCGGTCGCCGGCAGGACGGGCCGGGTGGAGCTGGGCGTTGGCTGCATGGCGACGTTGGTGCAGCGTCATCCGGTGTTGTTCGCACTCCAATGGGCCAGCCTGGACGTGATCTCTAACGGCCGGATGCTTCTCGCCGCCTGTCTGGGCTACCCCGGCGGCATGACGCCATCGGGCGACAAAGAGTACGAGGTCATGGGGATCAAGGCCAGAGAGCGGCCTCAGCGCTTCGTCGAGATGATCGAGGCGCTGCGACTGCTGTGGAGCGACGAGCACGCGACCTTCCATGGCAAGTACTACGCGTTCGACGACGTGAACCTCGACCCCAAGCCGGTGCGCCGGCCTTGCCCAATCTGGATCGCGAGCAACCCGACCGAGCGTGCGATCGGGCCGGAGGGCGTCGAGCGCGCGCTGCGCCGCGTGGCGCGGTACGCCGACGGCTGGATGACGGGGACCACACAGCCCTCCGATTTTGCGGCCAAGTGGAACCGGATCCGCGAGTACGCGGCTGAGGCCGGGCGCGATCCGGCGCCGCTCAAGTCGTGCATGTACTATGGCTTTAACGTGCAGCCGAATGCGCGAGACGCCACGCGCCAGACGAAGGAGTTCCTCGAGGCATACTACGCGCCGCTGCAGTTTCCGGAGGACTGGCTGCCGTCGTGGGCCGCGTCCGGGACGCTCGATCAGGTGGTGACGATGCTGCGCGAGTACGTGGCGGCCGGCGCCGATCTGATCACCCTGCGTCCCACGTCATGGGATCAGGAAGGGCAGGTCCGCATCTTGATCGAGCAGGTGCTCCCAGCGCTCAAGGACGTCGCCGTCCACCACACGCCGGCCGGGACGAGAGGATGAAGGCGACCATGCCAGAGGAAGGTATTGCCAAGGAAGAGATTCTCCACCGGATCGAGCGGGTCAAGACTGCCGCGGCCTCGCGGGGCCTGAAGGGGCTGCTCGCGATCGCCCGGCCGTTCTTTGAACGGCCGGCCAACGTCGCCTATCTGGCGAACCATTTCCCACCGTTTCCGACGGGCATGTACTGGGGCGAGATGCGCGGGATGGGACACTCGGTCTTGATCCTCCCGCTGGCGGGCGACCCTGTGTTGATCGTGGACACGACATACCGCCGTGATCTGGTACCCATCGAAGACGTACGGCATGCGCGTTCCAAGTCGGGGCCGAAGACGTCGTTTCTGCCGAACTTTGCCGAAGCCATCGCCGACGTCCTCGAAGAAAAGGGTCTCGGGTCGGCGCGGGTGGGGTTGATCGGCGATGACGTGATGCCCGTGCGGATGCACCGCGACATCACTGCGCGCCTTCCTCGACTCGCATTCGAATCCTTCGACGACGTGTTTGGGGAAATCCGCATGATCAAGAGCGACGCCGAACTGCGCCTGCACCGGCGCGCGGCCGCCGTCTGCGACGCCGGGTACGAAGGGACGCTGCCCCTGATTCGCGACGGCGCGAAGGAAACCGATGTCTGCGCGGCGGGGTACGCCGCCACGATCAAGGCGGGCGCCGACTTCGTCCGGTACGTGCGCACCTACTCCGGACCGTACAGCGCGATGGGCGTCCGGTGGCCTCAGGCCACCGACCGGCGCATGGCCAACGGCGAGCTGTTGGTCACCGACATCGTCGGGGCGTGCTGGGGCGCGCAGTTCGACGTCAACCGTACGTTCGTGATTGGGCGCAAACCGACCGATGAGAAGCGGCGGCAGCTCGACGCGGCGCTGGAGGCGACGCGGGCCGCGATCGCGGCGGCGCGGCCCGGAGTCCCGGCGGAGCAACTCGTGGTCGCGGCCAACAAGGTGCTCGAGGCGCGCGGGTTTGGCCAGCACGCGCGGCCCTTCATCGGCCACGGCATCGGCTATGAGACGATGGAGCCGCCGCTGCTGTATACGGGGGATACCACACCGCTCGCGCCCGGCATGGTGTTGTGCGTTGAACCCGGGATCGAGATCCCGGGCGCCGAGGGCGTGCGGATCGAGGAAGAGATCATCGTGAGGGACGGGGAGCCGGAGTTGATCACCCGGTTCAATCCACGGCAGTGGGAGTAGCAGTGGACGTCCGGCAGGCCGTCCTGGCGCAGATCGACGCGGAGTCGGCACCGCTGGTCGCGCTGAGCCTGGATCTTCACGCGCATCCCGAACTGGCCTTCGAGGAGCACGAGAGCGTCCGAAAGTTGCTCGGATATTTGCGGCGCCATCAGGGGATTACGATCGAGGGAGGAACCGGCGGGCTGCCGACCGCCTTTCGCGCGTGGGTTGGCGCAACGAGCGGTCCCACGATCGGCATCGTGTGCGAGTACGACGCGCTCGCGGGGTTGGGGCACGGCTGCGGTCACAACCTGATCGCGACCGCGGCCGTCGCCGTGCTGGCCGGGTTGGCCCCGCAAGCCTCGACGCTGGGCGGCCGCGTGATCGTCATCGGGTCGCCGGCCGAAGAAGGCAAGGGCGGGAAGCTGATCCTGGCCGAGCGCGGCGCCTACAACGGTCTGGCCGCGGTGCTGCAGACCCACCCCGCCGATCGTCACCGGCTGAGCGGCCCGACGATCGGGATGGCAACGCTCCACATCGCGTTCCGGGGTCGGGCGGCGCACGTCGGCAGCGCCAACGACCGCGGCATCAACGCGCTCGACGCGCTGCTGCAACTCTTCAACGCCATGAACGCGATGCGGCAACAGGTGCGCGATGGCTGTCGGCTCTATGGGATCATCACGCGTGGAGGCGATGCGGTCAACACGATCCCCGATCACACGGCGGCGGAGATCGGCGTGCGCGCCCAGACCGAGGACTACGTGCGCGAGTTGCTCGAGCGTGTCGAGGCCTGCGCCAGAGGCGCGGCGACCGCCACGGGGTGCACCGTGTCGATCCAGCGGCCGCCGCTCTCGTACTATCCCCCCATGCGGCTCAACCGGACGTTGGGCCGGATCCTCGGCGATACGCTGAGAAGCCTCGGCGAGCCGGTCGAAGACTTTCCCCAGGGCTTTGAAGGCTACGCGAACGACGTGGGCGCGGTCAGCCGTATTGCGCCGGCTGCCTTGCTGAACTATAGGATCGGCCGGGCAGGCGTCGCGGAACACTCCGTGGAATTCCGGGACGCCGCGGCGTCTGACGAGGGGCATCGGGGGATGGTGCTGGCGGCCAAGACGATGGCGCTCGCGGCGCTCGCGCTCCTATCGGATGCGCCGCTCCGGGCGCGGGTAAGCGCCGAATTCGAACGAGGAGACGGCTGAGATGCGACCCTTCGACAACGTCACGCTGAGCCAGCGGGTGCGCGATCACCTGCGCGACGAGATCCTGTCCAACCGTCTCTCGCCTGGGACCCACCTGCAGGAAGAGGTCGTCGCCGAACAGTTGGGCATCAGCCGCGCGCCGGTGCGCGAAGCATTGCGCCTGCTGGCGGCCGAAGATCTGGTGATGATCGCCCCGCGGCGTGGCGCGATCGTGAAGTCGCTCTCGCCGCTGGAGTTCCTGGCCGCGTACCAGGTGCGCGAGGCGTTGGAGATGCTGGCGATCCGGCTGGCCGTGCCCCGGTTCACCGCCGATGACTTCCAGTCGTTGCGCGCGCTGCACCGACAGATGACGACGCTGGCGGAACGCGGCGATATCGAAGGATTTTTCCAGGCCAATGGTGCCTTTCACGCCCTGATCATGGAACGCTCCGGCAATGACCGGCTGCGCGCCACCTACCGGCAGTTGATGAACGAGATGCGGCGCTACCGGATGCGCTCGCTGTCGCTGCGCGGCGGCATCGAACGGTCGCTGACCGAGCACGCGGCCATCATCGACGCGGTGGAACGCCGCGATACTCAGGCGGCGGTGGGACTGCTCAGCGAGCATATCCAGGTGCCCCAGCGGATTCTTCAAACGTCGCCGGAAGAAGAGCTGGTCCAGGCGGGAGGACACTGATCGTGACCCAGCCGGTGCCGCACTTCGGCGTGAACCTGAACAACCGCGAGCCGCTACTCTCGCCGCAGTACGACATTCCGGCGCTGCTCGATCTCTCGTCCGTGGCCGAAGAGGCGGGGTTCGAGTCGGTGTGGGTGGGGGACAGCCTGTTCTCGAAGCCCCGCTACGAACCCATCTCGCTGCTCTCGGCGATCTCGCAACGTACGAAACGTGTGCGGCTGGGAACGGCGTGTCTGGTCTCGGCGACGCGCAACCCGCTCTATCTGGCGTTGGAATGGGCGACGCTGGACGTGATCTCCGGCGGTCGCACCATCCTGGGCGCCTGCATGGGCAACCCCGAAGAAGGCGTGCGGCGTGAGTACCGCGCGCTGGGGCTGGACTTCAACAAGCGCGCGGCGATCTTCGAGGAAGGGCTGCACGTGCTGCGCGCGCTGTGGACCGAGGGGCGCGTGGATGTCCGCGGGCGCTTCTTCGAGTACGACAACATCAGTTTCTCGTCCGGGGTCGAGATGGGGCCGCTGATGCCCATCCAGCAACCACCGCCGATCTGGATCGTCAGCAACCCGCGTCTGATCCGCGGCGTCGAAGAAGAGACGGTCGCGCGCGTCATCGATCGCTCGGCGGCCCGCATCGTCCGATACGGCGACGGGTGGATGACCTGCTGCCGGGCGCGTCATCCGGTAGAACTCTCCGACCAACTGGCGCACATCCACGACGCGGCGCGCGCGGCGGGCCGGCACCCATCGGAGATCACGGTGGCCTACCAGGTCACCATGAACATCGCCGATAGCGAGGCCGAAGCCCAGCGCGGGATCAATGAGTACATCACGCAGTACTACCCAGAGCTCAGCAAAGCGGTCGACCTCAGCGAGTGGGGGCCCGTGGGCACACCCGACCAGATCGGCCGGTGGATCGCCGAGTTCGCCCAGGCGGGCGTCACGTACTTCATCTGCAGGTTTGGCGCGCTCGACCAGTTTGGCCAGGTGACACGGTTTGCCAGGGACGTGCTGCCCAGGTTCGCGGCTGCGGGCCTGCGCTAACAGGAGGGATGGGGGATGGCGGTATCGACATCGACGTTGCGGCGCGACGCCGACCTTGTGGTGGGCACCTGCATGTCCGTCGAGAAGGGCGACGTCGTCACGATCATTACCGATGATGCGCACGTAGGCGAAGCCGGCGCGCTGGCCGCGTCTGTGCTGGGGCACGGCGGGGTTCCCGTCATCATGAACAACGAGGCGCAGGTGCAGCGCGGGATGCAGGACATGCGATTCCCGATGGCGCCGCCGCGCAACCTGCACCAGGCGATGATTTCATCGGATGAAATCATCATCATCACCAACCTCGAGTGGGCGAACCGCTTCGCCCACGTGTCCGCCGTGAAAGAGTCGTGCGCGAACATGGCCAAGATCGCCTCGGTCGAAGAAGGCATCGGAACCTGGAGCCTCACCGAGCAGGATATCCAGGTCGCCACGCAGCGGGCGCGTGACGCCATCAAAGCGATGTCCGGGGCCACGCGGTGCCGGGTGACGTCCGCCAAGGGCACTGACGTCACGGTGTGCATCGACGGCCGGCCGGCGCTCGAAGTCACGCCGATCAAACACCGCGGTCAAATGATGGGCCCGGTGCCGTTGTGGGCCGAGGTGGCGTTTGCCGCGGTGGAGGATCAGACGGCGGGCCGCGTGGTGGTCGACGGCGTCATGCTGGGCGTGGGGCTGAAGGGGCAGGTGAAGGAGCAGATCGTCTGGACGATCAAGGACGGGCGCGCGGTTTCGATCGAAGGCGGCGCTGAAGCCAAACGATTGAAGGAAGTCATCAGCGGCGTGGACGGGGCCGACGTGATCGGCGAGTTTGCGTTTGGCACGTCCACCAAGTCGCCGTTCGGGTCGCCGTCGGAAAAGGGGCGGTTGGGGACGGTCCACTTCGCGCTGGGTGACAATCACAACGCCTATCCGGGCGGCAAGAACGTGAGCACGCTCCACCTGGACGGCAACATCCTCGACGCGACGCTGCAGGTTCTCGACACGGGCCAGTACATCGTGAAGGATGGTAAGTGGGCGCTGTGAGCGGGATGAACTGGCCATACCTCACGATGGCCTCTGGGCCGGGCGACGTTACCGATCGGACGCTGCGCGACCAGGTCCGGCAGGTTACCTATCATTATGATCCTAAGTTCATCGAGCTGTTTTCCCGGGCCACGGATCTGGCCAAATCGGTCTTTCGGACGAGCAACGACGTGGTCATCATGCAGGGGGAAGTTGTGCTGGGCATGGAGGCCGCCGTCGCCTCGTTGATCTCCCCCGGCGATCGCGTCCTTGCGCTGGTCTCGGGCATCTACGGCCGATCGTTCCAGGCGCTCTGCGAGCGATTTGGGGCCGAGGTGATCCCGCTGGAAGTGCCGCCGAACGAGGTTGTGGATCCCGATGCGGTCCGTGCGGCGTTCCGCCGGTATCCGAACGTCCGATTCCTGACCGTGGTGCATAGCGAGATGCCATCTGGCACGCTCAACCCGGTCGAGTACATTTGCCCAATCGCCCGCGAGTTCGGCGCGATCTCCATCGTGGATGCCTCCGCGGGGCTCGGCGGCGAGCCCTTCCAGACCGACGACTGGGCGGTCGATGTGGCCATCGCCGGACCGCAAAAGTGTCTCGGCGGCGTGCCGGGGCTCGCGCTGCTGGCAGTCAGCCCCGCCGCCTGGGACGCGATGGACCGGCGCACCCCACCGCTACGAGACAGCTACCTCTCTGTCTTGGATTGGCGGGAGAGCTGGATTCGCAAGCGGCGGTTTCCGTACACGATCTCGATTAGTCTGATCTACGCGCTGGAATCGGTGCTGTCGCAGGCCATGGAGGCCGGGCTGGATCGGTGCGTCGCGAGACATGCCGCGATCGGCCGCGCCTGCCGGGCCGGCGTGCGGGCGCTTGGGTTCGCGCTGTGGCCGGCGCGTGACGAGATCATGGCGTCAGCCGTGACGGTGCTCCGCGCGCCGGAAGGGTTTCCGGAGGCCGAGGTGCGGCGGGAGATGCGCGAGCGCTACGGGGTCATGGTCGCCGGAGGCCTGGGTGAGTTCGCGGGCAAGCAGATCCGGCTCGGACACATGGCGGTTGGCGCGCACCCCACACACCTCGCTGCCCAGCTGGCGGTCTTCGAACGCAGCCTGGCAAATCTCGGGATCCACGTGCCGCCCGGCGCCGGGGTGGGCGCGGCCATGGCCACGCTGGGCGACTGGCAGTAGTGACAAGCCCGAGGGGCGGGGGTACGTGATGAACGGAGATGCAATCCGCACGGTGGCGTTGATCGGCGCGGGTACGATGGGGCCGGGCATGGCGGCGGTGTTTGCCGGTCACGGCTTCGAGGTCCGGCTGGCCGACGTCAAACCCGACGTGCTCGAACGGGCCAAGACGACGATCGAGACGGTCTACGCGACGCTGAGCAGCGGCGGGATGCTGACGCCGGACGCCGTCGAGGCCGCGAGACCGCGCGTGCGCTTCACGCTCGACGTGGCGGAGGCCGTGCGCGGCGCCGAGTTCGTCGTGGAGGCGATCCCCGAGCGGCTCGATCTCAAACAGCGTCTGTTCGCCGAGATCGAGCCACAGGTCGCCGCCGAGACGATCCTGGCCTCGAACACCTCGGGCATCCCGATCACCGGGCTCGGCAAGGCGGTCAAGCGACCCGAGCGCGTGGTCGGCATGCACTGGTCGAACCCGCCGCACCTGATCCCGGTGATCGAGGTCATCCGCGGCGATCGCACGAGCCAGGCGGCCGTGGAGGCCACCCGCCGCGTCGTCGAACGTCTAGAGATGGTCCCGGTGCTCGTGCGGCGCGACGTGCCGGGGTTTGTCGAGAACCGCATCCTCTACGCCATCATGCGCGAGGCGCTGCATCTGCTCGAAGAGGGCATCGCCAGCGCCGAAGATATCGACACGATTGCCAAGTGGGGCATCGGATACAAACTGGCGGTCATCGGCCCGCTCGAGTTGCTCGACGTGGCCGGTCTCGACATCTATCAGAGTGTGGCCTCGTATTTGAACGCCGATCTGTCGAGCCGCGCCGACGTCAGCCCCATGATTGTTCGCAAGGTGGGGGCGGGCGAGTTAGGGGTCAAGACAGGCAGGGGGATGTACGATTACCGCCCGGAAGAGATCGCCCCGCTGATGCAGCGGCGCATGAGACTCCTGCTGGCGGCGCGGAAGGCGCTCTCGGCCCCGGCGTGAGCACCATGCGGGCCGCGGTCGCGTGGGCCGGCCGGATCCTGGCGCTGTACGGCCACGGCGACCTGACGCTTGGACACGTGAGCGCGCGCGACGGCAACCGCATCCATATGAAGCGCAAGGGCATCGGGCTCGAGGAAGTGACGCCCGCCGACGTGCTGACGCTCGATCTCGACGGGCGGAAGACCGCGGGCACCGGCACGGTGCACCTCGAGGTAGTCCTGCACACCGAGGTCTACCGGGCGCGTGACGACGTCGGCGCCGTCATCCACACGCACCCCTTTTACGCGACCGCGCTCAGCGCGGTCGCCGCCGACTTGCAATATTTGACGCACGACGCGGTGCTGTTTCCCGAGGGGATCGGCGTGTTTGAGGAGACTGCCGATCTAGTCGTCACCCCGGAGATGGCCGCCGTGGTAGCGAGGGCACTTGGGCCACGCCGGGCCGTCCTGCTCCGCAATCACGGCGTGCTCGTCGTCGGGAGGGACGTGCGCTGGGGAGTGCTGGCGGCGCTGACGCTTGAACGGGCCGTGCGGATGCAGGCGGTGGCCGGGTCGTTGGGAATCCTGAGACCCATCCCCGAATCGATGATCGCCGCGCAGCATGCGTCGAAATACCGAGAGAGTTTTCTCGACGAGTATTGGGAGTACTGGGTTCGCTGTGTGCGCCGGGCGGGGCTTGATGACGGGATGCCGCGCTCGCCCCGCGCCGCGGGCCGGAGGCGCGCGCGATGAGTCGCTCGTCGATGCGCATTGTGCTGACAGTGAACGGGCGGCCGGTCGAGGCCGACATCGAGCCTCGCGAGGTGCTGCTGGACTTCGTCCGCGATCGGCTCGGGCTGACCGGCGCCAAGCGGTCGTGTGACATGCAGGTGTGCGGCGCGTGTACCGTGCTGCTCGACGGGCTGCCGATCAGCGCCTGTTGCACGCTGGCCTACGAGGCGCGCGGCCGCGAGGTACTGACGATCGAAGGGCTGACATCGGACGGGCGTCTGCATCCGCTGCAGGAGGCTTTCGTCGATCACGCCGCGGTGCAGTGTGGCTTTTGCACGCCCGGCATGATCCTGACCGCGCTGGTCCTGCTGCGCGAGACGCCGACACCCGATGCGGGTCACGTCAAGGCGCACATGAACGGTACGCTGTGCCGGTGCACGGGGTACTGGAAGATCATCGACGCCGTCGTCGACGCGGGTCGGCGTCTGCGCGCGTCCGGAGCGGACCGGTGAAGCCGGAGCGCGTCGTCGGCACGCCGATGCGCCGCGTGGACGCCGAGGAGAAGGCCGTCGGTGCGGCGCGGTTCACCGGCGACCTGGTCGTGTCCGGGATGCTGCACGGCCGGGTCCTGCGCAGCCCCCTGCCGTCTGCGCGTATTGCGCGCATTGATGGCTCGGCCGCCGAACGACTTGCGGGCGTTCGGGCGGTGCTGACCGGTCGCGATCTCGTTGACATGGATCCGTACTACGGCCATGCGATCAAGGATCGACCGGTCATCGCGATCGATCGCGTGCGGTTCGCCGGCGCACCGGTGGCCGCGGTCGCCGCGGATGACCCGGCGACCGCCGATGATGCCCTGGCGGCGATCCGGGTCGAGTATGAGGATCTCCCCGCCGCGGCGACCCTGGACGCAGCGCTGTCGTCCGGCGCCCCGCGGCTCCATGAGGGACCCCTGCGTCCGGGGTTGTTTCACGGGCTGGGCGAGTTGCGGCGCGAGGACGGCAACATCTGCTATCATTACCACTTTTCACGCGGCGATCTCGATACGGCGTTCGCGGGCGCCGACCTCACCGTCGAAGGCGAGTATACGTTTCCCGCCGTCTATCAGTACGCGATGGAACCCCACACCGTCATCGCGCAGTGGGGCGCCGACGGTTTGACGGTGTGGGCCTGTTGCCAGCATCCGTATCTGGTCCGGGCCGAGCTGGCCGATCTGTTCCGCCTGCCGCTCTCATCGGTGCGCGTGATCGTCCCCTACATCGGTGGCGGGTTCGGCAGCAAATCCTACACCAAGATGGAACCGCTGACCGCCGCGCTGGCCCGCAAAGCCGGTCGGCCCGTCCGCATCGCCAACCGCGTCGACGAAGCGATGGTGACGACACGCCGGCACAACATGAAGTGCTGGATGCGCACGGCCGCGACGCGCGCGGGCGAGGTCGTGGCCCGGCAGTGCCGGATCTGGCTCGACACGGGCGCCTACGCGGACAACGGCCCGCGCGTCGCCGCGACCGCGGGCGACGCTGCTCCCGGTCCCTATAGGTGGAAGGCCGCCGGGGTTGACGCCTGGGCCGTGTACACGAACACGCCGCCCGCCGGGTCGTATCGCGCCTTTGGCGCCGCGCATCTTTGTTGGATAGGTGAATCGCAGATCGACGCGCTCGCCCGCAAGACCGGTCTCGACCCGCTGGAGTTCCGCCGGCGCAACCTGCTGAGACCGGGTGAAGAGGTTCGCCCCGGCGGCAAGCCGTTGGACGCCGACCTCATCGGCGACGTGACGAAGGTGGCGGCCGCCGTTGGCTGGGGCGAACACAAGCCGCCGATGGTCGGCCGCGGGTTGAGCGTCGGATTGCTGGCCGCCGGTGCGAACCCCGTCTCGACGGCGGCAATCCGGCTGCAGGCCGACGGGAGCGCGGTGGTCCTGGTCGGCACGTCGGAGATGGGTCAGGGGTCGCGCACGGTCTTTACCCAGATCGCGGCCGACGAGCTGGCGGTGCCTCCCGCGCGCATCAGGGTGATGGGCACGGACACGCAGTTCACACCCTACGATCGGTCCACCGGCGCCAGCCGCTCGACGACCATTGCCGGCAAGGCCGTGCAGCGGGCGGCGGCCGACGTGCGCGATCAGTTGCTCGAGATCGCCGCGGGCGCGTGGGGGCTCCCGGTGGGGTCGCTCGACGTGCGGGCGGGTGCGGTGTGGCACGAAACCGAATCGCTGTCCTACCAGGATCTGATCAAACGGCACTTCGGGATGGTCGGCGGCGAGTTGATCGGCCACGGCGAGGTGCGGCCCGAGCGCGGCACCGGATCGTACGCCGAAGGCCCGGTCTTCTGGGAAGTGTGTGTTGGCGGGGCCGAGGTCGAAGTCGATCCTGAGACCGGGCGTGTGCACGTGCGACGCCTGGCCAGCGTGGCGGACGTGGGGAAGGCCATCAACCCGGTGCTTGTCGAGGCCCAAGACGAGGGCGCGTGTTTGCAGGGAGTGGGCAACGCGCTGTTCGAGGAAATGCGGTTCGAGGATGGCCAGTTGATCAACGGGACGCTGCTCGATTACCGCATCCCGTCGATGGCCGACCTGCCCGACGAGTTTCGCTCGATCATCGTGGAAAACGCCGACGGCCCCGGGCCGTATGGGGCGAAAGGCATCGGTGAGGGCGCCCAGGCCGGCGTGCCCGGCGCGATCGTCAACGCGCTTGGAGATCTCGGCATCGATGCGCGAGAGCTGCCGTTGACCCCCGAACGTCTGTGGAGACTCATGCGGGGTTCGCGCTGATGGGCGTCCGCGCCGTGCTCTTCGATTTCCACGAGACGCTGATCTCGGCGGATCGCTGGATGGTGTTGGAGACGCGCGGCATCGCGACGGAAGTCCTACAGGCGATTGGTGTGTGGAACGGCGGCATGCCCGAGCCCGCCCGGGCCCGAGCAGAAGAGGCGCACGCGCGCCTGCGCGCGATCAGCCGTGACACGGGCATCGAGTACAGCGCCCCCGAGATCGCCCGGATCGTCCTTGCCGAGCTTGGGCTTGATGGGCAATATGGCGCCGCGGCGGTCGATGCGGCGGTCGAGACGCTGTTCCGCTCGTATCTCCCCGACGTGCAGTTGAAGCCGTCGGTCGCCGAAGGGCTCGACGGTCTGGCCCGCGCCGGGTACCGGATGGGCATCGTCTCAAACGCCACGTACGGGTCTTTTATCGCGTGGGCGCTGGAGGCCCTGGGTGTCGGCGGACACTTCGAGCACATCACCGTGTCGGCCGACGTAGGGTTGCGCAAACCGCGTCGCGAGATCTTCGACGCGGCGCTCGCCGCGATGGGTCTGCCCGCCGCCGAAGCCGTCTACGTGGGCAACGACTACCTCAAGGATGTTGTCGGCGCCAAGCTGGCAGGTCTACGCGCCATATGGCTTCCTGATCCCGGCGCGCGAGACGACCGTCCGTACACCCGGTGGCACCCCGACGCCGTCGCGGACCAGATGGCGGCGCTCCCCGGCATCATCGCGCCGTGGCGCGCGGGGAGGGTGTCGTGAGCGGCGATCTGCAGCGCCTGCTGACCGGGGGCGGGACGTTTGTGGACGATATCCGTCTTCCCGGGATGCTGTACGCGGTATTTGCGCGCAGCCCGCACGCGCACGCCCGCATCATCGGCATCGACTCCCGCGAGGCCCTCACCGCGCCCGGTGTCGTCGCGGCGATCACGGCGCACGACCTTGGATCGTTGAACGGGCCGCTCCCGGTGCGGTTTGTGCACCCGGGGCTGCGCCGCCCGCAGATGCCTCGCCTGCTCGCTGATGCGACCGTGCGTCACGTAGGAGAGCCGGTGGCCCTCGTGCTCGCGGACGGCCGGTACGAGGCGGCGGATGCGGCCGCCGTGCTGGGTGTCGACTACGAGCCACTCGCGGTCGCCGCGACGGTGGAGCAGGCTAGGAGCCCCGGCGCGCCGTTGGTGCACGACGAGGCGCCCGGCAACGTGGCCGGGATCTATCGCTGGCGGGTCGGCAATCCCGACGACGCGTTCCTGAACGCGCCCGTCCGCCTGTCCGTCAAGTTGCAGATCAGCAGGGGCGCGGCGGTTCCCATCGAGACGCGCGGCTGTGTCGCGTCTTACGACCCGGCGACCAACACGCTCACGATGTGGGCCTCAACGCAGAGCCCACACTATCTGCAACGCATCATCGCCAGACGGCTGGGGCTACCGGAGCGCCTCGTGCGGGTCATTGCCCCCGACGTCGGTGGCGCATTCGGCGTGAAAGGCGGCGCGCCGCGCGAATACGTGCTGATCGCGTGCCTGGCCGTGCGCACGGGGCGGCCGGTCAAGTGGGTCGAAGGGCGGCAGGAGAACTTTGTCGCCTGCCAGCAGGACCGCGAGCAGACGCACCACGTCGATGTGGCGGCGACGCGCGACGGACGGCTGCTGGCCTTCCGCGATCGCTTCGCGATCGACATCGGTGCGTATGCCCTGTACGGTTCGTTGATCGGCTTTCACACGACCGCGCACCTCATCGGGCCCTACCGCCTGGCCAGCCTCGACGTGCAGTTTGAGGCCGTCCACACGCATCGCGTGCCGACCGGCGCGTATCGCGGGGCGGGGCGCCCCCAGGGGACGTTCGTGATCGAACGCGCGGTGGATCAGCTGGCACACGTGGTCGATCTCGATCCCGCAACCGTAAGGGAGCGAAACCTGATCCCGCCGTCGGCGATGCCGTGGCGCACCGGTCTGCGGCAGCCGGACGGCCGGTTGGTGGAGTATGACAGCGGCGACTACCCGCGCGTGCTCGAGGTCGCGCTCGACCGCTTCGGGTACGCGTCGTGGCGCGCCGAGCAGCGGCGCCGGCGGTTGCAGGCCACCGAACCGCTGTTGGGTCTTGGGCTCGCGATGTACGTGCAGGAGACTGCCGCCCACGGCTCCGAGACCGTGACACTGCGGATGGAGCCAACCGGCCGCGTCGTGATGACCGCCGGGCCACCATCACAGGGCCAGCGACTGGTGCCGGTGCTGTCGCGCGTGATCGGTCGCGAACTGGCCATTCCCGCCGGATGGGTCGATATCGCGACCGGTGATACGGCGGCGATGCCGGAGAGTTTCGGCACGCACGGCAGCCGTGTGGCCACCGTCATCGGCAACGCGGCGACCCAGGCCGCGCGCGATCTGGCGGCCCGCCTGCGCGCGCTGGCGGCGGAGGCGATCGCCTGCCGTCCCGATGACATCGTGCTGCGCGATGGGCGCACGGTGCGACGCGACGATCCCCGCACGGGTTTCGGCTACGCGGAGTTGCTCGAGCGGCTGGCACGAACCGGAGCGTCCGGCAGCCTCGAGGTGAGCGCGGGCTTTGAACCCGAGGGCGCCGCCTGGTCCAGCGGCGCGCACCTCGTGGCGCTCGAGATCGATCGGGACACCGGAGACGTCCGTCTGCTCCGGTACCTGGTCGTCCATGACTCGGGGGCCGTGCTCGATGAAGACGCGGTCCGTGGACAGATTCTTGGCGGTCTCGCTCAGGGTCTCGGAGGCTCGCTCTACGAACGCCTGATCTGGGACGAGGCGGCGCAGCCGATTGTCACGACGCTCGCAGATTACGCGGTGCCGCGGGCGGCACAACTACCCCCGGTTGAGATCATCCGCATCGAGACGCCCTCGCCGCACAACCCTTTGGGACTCAAGGGCGCCGGCGAGAGCGGGTGCATGGCGGCCTACGCGGCGTTAGCGTCGGCCGTCGAGGATGCGCTCGACACCGCCCGTCCTTCCGTGACGACCCTACCGCTGCCCTCGCCGCAGATCTGGGCGCTGATGCAATCATCGCCACAAAGGAGGTCGTGAAAATGGCCCAAACGCTGCAACCGGTGCGTGCCGGGCGACGCCGCTGGCCGGAGGGCATCGACGTCAAAGTCTGGCACCGCTACTGTGGGAGCGAGTTTGGCATCGAAGAGGTGCAGGCGCTCCTCGATGTCCTCCAACAAGAGTTTCTCACCAACGGGCCGCAGACCCTGGCGTTTCAAGAAGAGTTCGCCGACTTCTGCGGTGTGCCGCACGCGTTCGCGACGTCCAGTTGCACGACGGCGCTGGCGCTCGGCGCGCAGTTATGCGGGCTGGGCCCCGGCGACGAAGTGGTCACGACGCCGCTGACGTTCATCTCCACGAGCCAGGCCGTGCTCGCCTGCGGGGCGACACCGATCTTCGCCGACGTGGACCCGCTGACGTTCAACATCGACCCGGCCAGCGTCGCCGAGAAGATCACGCTTCGAACCAAAGCGATTTTCGTCGTCCACCTGAACGGCCAATGCTGCGATATGGATCGGATCAACGCGATCGCGTCTTCCCGCGACCTGCGCGTCGTGGCCGACGCGGCGCACGTGGTGGGCGCCACGTACAAGGGCCGGCCGTCAGGCTCGCTGGGCGACGCGGCGGCGTTCAGCTTTCACTCGAGCAAGAACATGACCACGCTCGGCGAGGGCGGCATGCTGACGACGCCGCGCGACGATTGGGCCGCAAAGGTGCCGCCCCTGCGGTCGATGGGCGTGATGCACACGCTCGACGAGCCGCGTCCAGATCCTCTCGACTACTGGCTGCCGCTCCCCTACGAGGTGGACGACCCCGACGGGTACATCCCTGACAACTATCGGATGAGCGAAGCGCAGGCGGCGGTCGGCCGCGTGCAGCTGCGCAAGGTGGCGCGTCCGAACGCGAGGCGGAGAGCCATCGCCCACCGATACACCGAGGCCCTGCAGAATCTCGACGGGATCGTGCCGCCGTATGAGGACCCCAACGGGCAGCACGTCTACTACCTCTACAGCCTGCTGGTGGACGAAGTGGTAGCCGGAGTGTCGCGCGACGACCTGATGCGCACGCTGTTCCGCGACTTCGGCGTCCAGACGATTACGGGATATCCGCCTGCCTACTGGTTCAAGACCTATCGCAAGCGCGGGTACAGTCGCGGGCTCTGCCCGGTGGCTGAGCGTGTCTATGGTCAGATCATGACGCTGCCGCTGAACCCGCGGATGACCGACGACGAGGTCGACTATGTCATCGAGAGTACGCGGAAAGCCGTCACCAAACTCCGGTAACACGACGCCGGTGGCGCTATGAGGCCGGGCAAGGTCACGCCCGCGGCACTGCGGGGGCGGATCTTCCCGCACCTGGGCCGCCGCGCCGATGTGCTCGTCCACGCCACGGTCGGTCAAGACTGCGCGGTGCTGGACTTCGGACCGACCGTGTGCGTCGCCACGTGCGACCCGATCACCGGGGCGGGCGAGCACGTGGGGCGCCTCGCCGTACACATTGCCTGCAACGACCTGGCCACGACGGGGGCCGAACCGGTTGGGTTGCTGCTCACGCTGCTGCTGGCGGAGGAGACGGCGGAAGCCGACCTGGACCGCATCATGCGGGAGGCCGGTGAAGCCGCCCAACGCGTCGGCGTCGAGATCGTCGGCGGACACACGGAGGTGACGGCGGGGATCCACCGATCGATCGTCGTCACCGCAGCCATCGGCCGCGCACCGAAGGACGCGTACGTGTCTGCCGCCGGCGGCCGGCCCGGCCACGCGCTCGTGCTGACCAAGGGGGCCGGCATCGAAGGCACCGCGATCCTGGCCGCCGATCTGGCCGACCGTCTGCGCCCGACCGTGGACGACGCCACGCTGACCCGGGCGCGGGCGTTCATCGACCGGATCAGCGTCGTTCCCGAAGGGCGGATCGGCGCACGGTGCGGCGCGACGGCGATGCACGATGTCACCGAAGGCGGCGTGGTGACGGGCGTGTGGGAACTGGCAGAGGCGTCCGGTTGTGGCGTCCATCTCGACGCGGACGCCGTGCCGGTCGCGCCGGAGACGCACTCGATCTGCGCGGTGCTTGGCGTGGACCCGCTGGCACTGATCAGCAGCGGGGCGATGCTCATCGCCACACCCGATCCCGGCCCGCTACAGGCCGAACTCCGGCAGGCGGGAATTCCTTCAGCGGTGATCGGCGCGCTGACGAACGGCGAGCGGGTCATGGTCCGGCAGGGCCGGACGTCGGCGTTGGTCCCACCCGATCGCGACGAGCTCTGGAGAGTGTTGGAAGGCGGTTGAACGATACGAGCCCGGCAGGTATCCTGGTGGATATCCGTCGATACGGAGGCAGGCCAATGAGCAGAGGCATCGCAAGTCGTGTGCTGGTGCACGTGATCGCCCTGGTCCTCGTGCTGACCGCACTCGCGCCGGTGTCCGCGCAGCAGACCCAGCCGCAGCCACGGAAAGGCGGCGTGTTGCGTATCGCGCACATCGGTGAGCCGCCCACGATGGACTGGCACTGGTCGTCCGGCGCCATCGTGTCGCACATCCTCAACAACCTCTACGAGGCCCCGGTGGCGATGGACAGCAAGTTCCAGGTCCATCCCATGCTCGCCGAGAAGGTCGACCTGAGCGGGGACCGGCTGACCTACACGTTCCATCTCCGCAAGGGCGTCCGGTTCCACAACGGCAAGGAGATGACCAGCGAGGACGTGCGTGCATCGCTCGACCGCTGGGGGCGCGTCAACTTCAGGGGCCGCATCGTGTTTGCCAATGTCGCCACGCTGACAAGCCCCGACGGCTCAACCGTTGTGATGAAGCTCAAAGAGCCCTACGCGCTGCTGCTGCAGGACATCGGCTCGTTCCAGTCACCGGCCGCGGTCTACCCCAAAGAAGTGGTTGACGAAGCCGGCGCGACGGGTCCTATCCGGCAGTTCATCGGCACCGGTCCCTACAAGCTGGTCGAGCGGATCCCCGACCGGCACATCCGGTTGGATCGTTTTGATCAGTACGCCAGCCGCACCGAGCCGGCGGAAGGCAACACCGGCCGCAAGAACGCCTACTTCGACTCGATCTACTTCGTCCCGATCCCCGACGTCGCCGTCCGGATCGCCGGCGTGCGGCGCGGTGAGTACCAGTTTGCCGAACAGATTCCCAGCGACCAGTACGATCAGCTCCGCGCCGATCCGAACCTGACCCCGTACGTGGCGACGCTGCCGTTTTGGAACGCCGCGATCTTCAACAATCGCCAGGGTTTGATGGCGAACAAGAAGATCCGCCAGGCGTTCCTGGCCGCGCTCGACGACCAGCCGGTCATGCGCGCCGCGTTTGGCCCGCAGCAGTTCTGGCGCCTGGACGCCGGCATCATGCCAAAAGAACACCCGATGTACACGGATTCCGGCAGGGAGTTCTACAATCAGAAGAATCCCGACAAGGCCCGGCAGCTGCTGGCCGAGTCGGGCTACAACAAGGAGCCCATCCGGTGGATGACCACCACCGAGTTCCCGCACCAGGCGGTCTCGGCGCAGGTCGTCAAGCCGATGCTCGAGCGCGTGGGCTTTGTCGTCGATCTGCAGGTCACGGACTGGGCCACGGTGGTCGGCCGGCGTGTGCGGCCCGAGCTCTGGGAGGTGTTCAGCACGCAAATCGCCTTCTTCCCCGACCCGGTGTTTCAGGTGCCGCTGCAGTTCACGTGGCCGGGCTGGTGGAGCGACCGCGACGGGATGGCGATGATGGAGTTGCTGCGCCGCCACACCAACCCGCAGACGCGTCTGGAGATCTGGAAGCGGCTGCAAAAGACCTGGTATGAGGACGCGGGGTCGATAAAGTTCGGAGACTATTTCGAGATGCACCTGCACCGGAAAGAGCTCAAAGGATTCGTCGAAAACCCCACCCACACGTGGTGGAACGCCTGGCTCGATCGCTAGTTCGCTCCCCTTCGAATGTTGACGGAGGATTTGAACATGCGAACGCTTCGGATCGGCGCGACGGCAGCGCTCGTGGCGGCGCTCCTCTTCGGGGGGCTGGTGCCTGCCGGACGGGGGGCGCCCGGCCGGCGGTTGGTCGTCTACAGCGCCGCGCCGCTGGACTTTGCCGAAGCCCTGAAGCGCGACTTCGAGGCGCAAACCCCCGGAGTGACGGTGGAGATACTGGCCGGTCTGGGGGCCGAGGCCATGATGGCCAGGCTCGAGGCCGAGCGCGCCAGCCCGCGTGCCGACATCATGCACTCCGGTGCCGTGTTCGAATTCATCGACGCGACCAAAAAGGGTCTGCTGGCGCCGACCCAGCCGCGCGAGATCGCCGGGGTCTTTCCTGCCAGCCTGTTCCTCGGCGGATCGAAGATCCCGCTTTTTGACGCCCAAGGACGCTGGTACGTCTGGGGTTTCTCGCTTGGCGTCATCGGCTACAACCGCGATCGTCTGACGGCGCTGCGGCTCCCAGTGCCAAAGACCTGGTCCGATCTGGCGAATCCCGTGTATCGGGGGCAGGTCGTCTTCAACATGCCGCAGCTCTCGTCATCGGCCTTCAACACCATCGTCGCGCTTTATCAAATCATGGGTCCACGCGCCGTCTGGGCCTATTGGGATCGCGCCAACGAGAACATAACCTTCTACTCGCGATCCACCTCGGCGCTCTATACACTGGTCGCCCGTGGTGAGGTGCCGATCAGTTTTGGTGTCGCGCGACCCTACTATGAAGGACAGTCTCGCGGGGTAGCGGTCGAGGTGGTGTATCCGACGGAGGGTGCGTGGGTGTTTGCCACGGCCGTCGGCATGGTCAACGGCGCGCCCAACCCCGAGCTGGCCAAGGAGTTCATGAAGTTCATCCTGTCGCCCGCGGGTCAGATTCAGGCTGCCAACCAGTTCCAGAACCCCATCCGGGCGGGCATCCGTCCATCCACACATTCGATCGACCTCTCTATCGACGCCGTGCTGCGCAGCGTGCCGAAGATCGTCGTCGTGGACCTCGAACTGGCCGAGCAGGTGCGTACCGAAGTCATGCGCCGGTTTGATGCCTACACCACCGGTCGGGCGCGCTGACGCGACCGGTCGTCTTGCGTCTTCGCCCGATGGGCACGTATAATTCGAGAGAGGCGAACAGGACTGCCACCGAGGACCACTTGAGACGCTGCACTTCTCTGTCGCCGGACGACGCCACGAGATGATTGTTGCCAAGGGGAGCCCACGGGTTCCCCTTCATGCTTCCACGCCCCCCGGAGGGAGTCGCGTGGCACCTCGGCAGATCGGGATCACCGACAACCTGGACCTCCTGCTCGGCGTCCTCCCGCCGCATCTTCGCGCTGCGTTGGAGCGCCGCGACCCCGACGAACTGCTCGAAGTGATCGTGGACCTGGGCCGCAAGCCCGAGGGGCGCTTCCCCAATGAGTCGGTTGCACTCGACGATGCCTTTGTGGACCGCGACACCCTGCGGCACATCACCGAGCGCGTCGGGACGTTCGGCAAGGACAACCGGGCGGGCATCGAGCGCACCCTGCACCGGATCAGCGCGATCCGCAACCGGCGGGGCGATATCATCGGGCTGACGCTGCGCGTGGGTCGGGCCGTGATCGGCACCGTGGATATCGTCCGCGACGTCATCGAGTCCGGGCGATCGATCTTGTTGCTGGGACGGCCGGGCGTCGGCAAGACGACGCTGCTCCGCGAAGCCGCCAGGGTGCTCGCCGACGAGTTGCGCAAGCGCGTCGTCGTCGTCGACACGTCGAACGAGATTGCCGGCGACGGCGACATCCCACACCCCGGGATCGGCGCCGCCCGGCGCATGCAGGTGCCCGTGCCGACGCTGCAGCACGCCGTGATGATCGAGGCGGTCGAGAACCACATGCCCGAGGTCATCGTGATCGACGAGATCGGGACCGAAGCCGAGTCGCTGGCCGCGCGGACCATCGCCGAGCGCGGCGTCCAGTTGATCGCCACGGCCCACGGCAACACGCTGGATAATCTCTTGCAAAACCCGACGCTGATGGATCTGGTGGGCGGGATCCAGGCCGTGACGCTCTCCGACGAGGAAGCGCGGCGCCGCGGCACGCAAAAGACCGTGCTCGAGCGCAAGCAGCCGCCGACGTTCGACGTCGTGATCGAGATTCAGGACAAGGATAAACTCGCCGTCCATCATGAAGTCGCGAAGGTCGTGGACCGTTACCTGCGGGGGGTCGCGCCGCGTCCCGAGCTGCGCATGCGCACCGAAGGCGGCGACGTGGAGATCTCGGCGCCTGCCACGGCGACAACGCCGCGCTGGGCGCCCGAAGGCCCCTTTGTCCCCGAGCCGCCGGACGACCAGTCGCGGCCGGGCCGGCGGGTGCTACGCATCTTCCCGTTCGCCGTCAGCCGCAACCGGCTCGAGCGTGCCATCCGTGAGCTGCAGGTGCCCGCGTACATCTCCGAGACCTTGGGCGAGGCCGATCTCGTCCTGACCCTCAAGTCTCAGGAGAAACGTCAGCCCAGACGGTTGAAGGACGCCGCCGAGCGGGGCATGCCGGTCCACGTGCTGCGAAGCAACACCGGCACGCAGATCCAGCAGTTTCTCCGGAGCATCTTTGAAGTCGAAGAGGAACCGGCCGAAGACGAGAGCGCCCTCTCCGCAGTGGAGGAGGCGATCAGCGAGGTCTTCGAGTCGGCGCAACCGGTCGAACTGGAGCCCCAAAACTCCTACGTCCGCCGACTGCAGCATCAACTGGTGCAGCGCTTCGGCCTCGCGTCCGAGAGCAAGGGCGACGAGCCGTTTCGCCGCGTCGTCATCTATCCGAAGTAGTCGAACCGGCCGTGACGACGCCCGCCGAACGCGCACCCCGCCGAGGGTTGTTCATCACCATTGAGGGTCCGGAAGGCTCGGGAAAGAGCACGCAGGCGCGGCGGCTCTATGAGGCACTGCGGGGCGAATGGCCGCTCGTCCTGTCCCGTGAGCCGGGTGGCACGCCAATCGGCGAGGCGATTCGGGCCATCGTGCTCGACGAGCGCTACGCCGGGATGGCGCCGGAGGCCGAGATGCTGCTCTTCGCGGCGAGCCGCGCGCAATATGTCCGCGAGGTGGTCCGGCCCGTGTTGGAGGCCGGGAGGTGCGTCCTCTCCGAGCGGTTCGTCGACGCGTCGATCGCCTACCAGGCCTACGGTCGAGGGTTGCCGGTGGACGTCGTGCGCCGCGTCAACGACATCGCGACCGGGGGACTTGTCCCCGATCTGACGGTGTTGATCGATGTGGATCCTGCGATCGGGCTGGCGCGGGCCCGCAACACCTCCGGCAAGGAAGGGACCCCCGGGAGGGGCGACAGGCTCGAACAGGAAGACGTCGCGTTTCACAACAGGGTGCGCGCAGGATTCCTCCAACTGGCGCGCGAACAGCCCAGGCGATTTGCCGTTGTTGACGGGAGCCGGCCCACCGACGAGGTGCATACCGCGCTGGTGGATGTAGTCCGGCGGCTGTTGCACCAAAGCGGCAGGGGATGAAGGGGGGCGAGGGCGATCAAGCTTGTACTCGCAATCGTCCAGGGAAAGGACGCCGCTCGGCTGATCGATGCCCTCACCGAAGCCGAGGTGCAGTCGACGATGCTCGCCAGCACCGGCGGTTTTCTGCGCGAGGGCAATACCACCATTCTGACCGGGATCGAGGACGACCAGGTTGAACGGGTCCTTCAGGTCATCGGGAAGACCTGCCACCGGCGGGAGCAATTGATGACGCCGATCCCGCCCGTCGTGGAACCCGTCGACTCCTATGTGACGTACCCCGTCAAGGTCGAAGTGGGCGGCGCGATCGTCTTCGTGCTGAACGTCGAGCGCATGGAACGCATTTAGGCGGGCCGGATGGCATTTCGGGACATCGTCAACCAGGATCACGCGGTGCTGCTGCTGCGCACGGCGGTCCGCGTGGACAAGGTCGGGCACGCCTACCTGCTGGTCGGGCCGGCGGGCGTCGGTCGCCGGTCGCTTGCCCTGGCCTTCGCGCAGCTCGTCAACTGCGATCGCCCGGACGGCGACGCGTGCGGTGAGTGCGGCCCCTGCCGGAAGATCGCCGCGGAGAATCACCCCGACGTGCGCGTGCTGGACATCGCGCACGCGAAGTTCCTCGAGACGCCCGGCAAAGAGTATAAGGGCAAAGAGATCCCCATCGATCAGATTCGAGCGCTGCGGCATGACGCGGCGTTTCCACCCTACGAAGGGAAACGCAAGGTCTACATCATCGCCGACGCCGAGCGGATGAACTCCAGCGCCGGTAACAGCCTGCTGAAGGTGCTTGAAGAACCTACGGCGCGTGTGACCTTCATACTCATCGCCGAGTCGAGCGTCGCGCTGCTGCCGACCGTTGTCTCGCGGTGCCAGCTCGTCCGCTGCACGTTTCTACGCGCCGACGACATCGAGCGTGCGCTGGTCGACCGCCACGGGATCTCACCGGAGCGCGCACGCGTCCTGTCGGTGCTCGCCGACGGGCGGCTCGGCCGAGCGCTGGAGTGGGCGAAATCGGAAGAACGGCTGGAGGCCAGGGAGCGACTGCTGGATCTGCTGCCCGCGCTCGAAGGTGGTGACCTGCTCGCCCGGCTGGATGCCGCCGACACACTGTTGAAGGAAGCGCAGCGGGGCGAAGGCGATCTGCTGCCGGAACTGCTCGACCTCGCGGAGTACTGGTATCGTGACCTGCTGGTGTGGAAGCAACTCGCGCAGCCGGCGCTCCTCACCAACCGCGACCGGCAGGACCAGATCGAGCGACTCGCCTCGGCCTACACCGATGCGGCGCTCGGCGCGCGTATCGCGGCCATCGAAGAAGCCAAGGACGCCCTCAAACGCAACGGCAATCCCCGGCTGGTGCTGGAGAAGCTGTTCCTCTCGTTCGGGCAGGCGCCAACGCCAACTCGATAGACCACCCAAGAGGATTCACGCAGCGCCCACTCGAACCGGGGTGTTCTGTATCCCCAGTTGGCCGTGCCGTCGAAGAGCGCGGCTTTCACAGGAGGGGACGAGATGCAGCGGATCGTGCGATGGTGCGTGCTCGGACTCGTAGGACTCGCTCTGCTCCTTCCCGTTC
>JBGQGY010000013.1:0-43429 GCA_041497675.1 bacterium
CGGTCACGAGGGCGTAGTGGCCAAGGCGCTCGACAGCCCCTACGCGCCGGGGAGCCGGGGCAAGCGGTGGTTCAAGGTGAAGCCGGCGGAGACCATGGACTGCGTCATCACCGCGGTCGATTGGGGATCGGGCCGCCGGCGCGGCTGGCTGTCGAACTACCATCTCGCCGTCGCCGATGGCGCGGGCGGCTTCGCCCCGGTGGGGAAAACGTTCAAAGGGCTGACAGACGCGGAATTTCGCGAGATGACCGATCGCCTACAGGCGCTCAAGGAACGAGATGATGGCTACACGGTGACGGTGCGGCCTGAGATCGTGGTCGAGGTTACGTACAACGAGATCCAGCGCAGCCCACAATACTCGTCGGGGTTTGCACTGCGCTTCGCGCGCGTTACTCGCATCCGCGACGACAAGGGGTCGCAGCAGGGAACGACCCTCGCGGAGTTGCGAACCTTCTACGACAGACAGTTCTCGACGAAAGGCCGCCGCGAAATTCGAGAGGCATGACCCGATCGGCGGGGAACACCAGTTCGGGCATGGTCTACATATTTCGTCATCTCGGCGCCCATGGCAGGAGGATAGGAGGAGGAGGGCGACGAATGACCAAGACAATCATAAGTGATTGGCGGAGAAACCCGGGTGTACCAGTACTAGCCTGCTAGCCTAGGATCGCACCCTGTCGTCGGAATTAGTTTCTGCACTAGATCGGGCGCGATTGCTGTGAACAGACGCAGGCGTTAACGGCACCACGCACGCGCAAGCCGGAGAGCGTGTAATCTGTATGAAGCACCGGAGAGCGCGAGCATGGCTCAAGTTAACGCAACTGCGTCTTCTTGTTGGTTCGTCGCGCAAACGAGCGGTCGCGCCGAGCAGAGAGCCTGCGATTTCCTCAATCAGAAGGCCGTAACGACGTATCTGCCGCGCTTGCTCGTTCGCCGGCGTCACGGCTCGCGGCGGTGGCAGGCGCTTGAACCGCTGTTTCCGGGTTATTTGTTCGTCCAGTTCGATCCGAGCCCCGAAACCATCTACCGCGTTCGATGGACGCCCGGGGTCGTGCGGCTGCTGGGCGACGGTGAGATGCCGATCCCTGTTTCCGATGAGGTCGTGGGGTATCTGCGGGGCCGGGAAGCACACAGTGGGTTCATTGTCCCACGGCACCCGCTCGTGCCGGGGCAGCGCGTACGATTCAAGAGTGGTCCATTCTCAATGCTCGAGGGCATCATTGAGCGGCCGGCCACTCGAGAAGATCGCGTGAGGGTGCTGCTGACTCTGGTTAACATGCAGGTAGCTGTTGAGGTGGAAGCCGACGTCCTAGAAGTCGGCTGATTCGGCACGGCCGCTAAGGCCGGACCGAACGAGGTCCGCAGTTTCGACCATAGATCGACCGGGATTGAGACAGCACAAAGGGGTGAACAATATGTACCCTGATGGCGGAGCCATATCTGCCAAACGACCCGTGCTCCTACCAAACGGGGGCGACAAGGCTGCTGTGGATCATCCTGATCCCGGGTTAAGGTCCTGCGAGACGAAACTCCTTGGCTTGATCCGCAACCGCTGGGCACTGGAGTTTGGTACGCGCGAGGTACGCCTGATGATCGAGTACCAGGACAAAGTCCCGGTTCTGATTCGGATCACTGAGAACGTCGTCAAAGAAGAAAAGCTGAAGTAGCGACAGACAACTGAATAGCTTGTCCCTGACCCGTTGAGATGGGAGGGGACCGCAGGCTGCCGCCATCGCGGCAGTGCGGTCCCCTTCTTTTTTTGGGTCGGATTGGGTCGCCAAGACAGCAGCACGCAATGGCAGGGGATGGGGAGGTACGACAATGCGTAAGCGATCGGGCATGGCCCAAATGCCTCACAGGCTGACGGCTCTCTTAGTCGCGTTGGTGTTTCTGTCGGCCGGCGTTCCCGCCGGCGCGCAGCAGACACCGCCGCCAACCGTCGGCGGTTACATTCTTGGCTCGGGAGATGTGTTAGAAGTGTCGGTCTGGGGGTATGCTGATCTGACGCGTACGGTTGCCGTCCGGCCCGACGGCCAGATCACGGTGCCTCTGGTCGGCACCGTGACCGCCTCTGGGGTGTCGGTGGAGGAACTGACCCGCGTCCTGACCAGGGCATACAGTGCGTTCATCCGGAATCCTCAGGTCACGGTCATCGTCAAGGAGTTCCGCAGCATCCGGATCTCCGTGCTTGGCCAGGTTGCCAAGCCGGGCTCGTACAGCCTGCCGCCAGGCTCGCGCGTGCTTGAGGCCATCTCCGCCGCCGGCGGCATCCTAAACAGCGCTCTCGTCAAAGAGGTCCGTGTCATGCGGTCGAACAGGCAGACCGTGACATTGCAGACCGACGCTTTGCTGCGGGCAGACGCTCGGAACAACCCCCAGTTGCTTGGCGGCGAGACGATCTACGTGCCCGAGGTCAACAAGCTCAGCGTGTCCATTGTCGGCCAGGTCCACCGGCCTGGTTCCTACGAGTTGCTGCCGGGCACCCGCCTTCTGGATCTCCTCTCCGTCGCCGGCGGCGTGACGGACGTCGCTGCGCTGAGGGAGGCGCAGCTCCTGCGGCCCGGGGAACAGCCCGCCGTCGTGGACCTGGAAAAAGTACTCGCAGGCGACGCTGATGCCAACGTAACTCTGCGCGGCGGTGAAACGCTCGTTGTGCGCGAGGACCTGGTCAACGTCGTGAACGTCATGGGTGAGGTCGCCCGCCCTGGGCGGTATCGGCTCAAAGGCGAGATGCGCCTGGTCGACGTTTTGCTCCTGGCCGGCGGATTGACCGATCGGGCATCCGTCACGCAGGCGCGGTTGGTGCGGGCACGAGAGTCGCAGACCCTGAACCTGGACAACCTGCTCTTGCGCCAGGACATGAATTACAACATCGTGATGCAACCCGGCGATAGCGTGTTCGTCCCTGAAGAGACCAACAACAGATTCTATGTCCTCGGCGACGTCGCCCGGCCCGGGGTCTTTACGACGAAAGGCGGTCTGACGGTGCTTCAGGCTATCGCAATGGCGGGAGGCCCGGTGCAGCGCGGTGCCAGCACCGCCAAAACCGCCCACATTATCCGCCGTACCGGCACCCCGGAGCCCGCGGTGACTGCCTCGCTGACGGGCGTGAAGGTCGAGTCCCTGCCAAACGGCGCCAGCATGGTGACCCTGGACCTGCGGGCGCTCGTGCAAGCCGGCGACACCAGGCGCGACGTCCCAATTCAACCTGGCGACGTTCTCGTCGTTCCCCAGACCACGCTCGCCGGTATGTCGGGCATCCTCAGTATTCTGTCCGGAGTCTTCTGGTTCTTCCGATGAACGGCGCGACAACCGTTCAGTCGGTAACGCTGGAAGAACCGGAATTCAACCTGCGCGATTTCTTCAACGTCGTCGCCAGGCGTTGGAGGATCATCGTCGCACCTTTCGCCGTCATCGTTGGCGCCGCCGTGGGCCTGTCCCTGGCCACACCACCTGTCTACCGAGCGTCCACCACCGTGACGACCGACAAATCCCCGCCGGTCATCTTGCTGGATCGATCTGGAGAGGTCAGCATGTTCTCCGACCAGCCGGCGACACAGGCGCCGGACGTACACACGCTGGCCGAACTGATCAAGAGCGACGTCGTCCACGATGGCGCGATGGCCCGTCTGACGCCTGGGCTGGGAGGACAGGGGGCGAATGCAGCCCTGGCGAGCTTGAACGTCCAGCCCATTCGCGACACGGAGTTGGTGCGCGTCAGCATCGAACACACCGATCCGAACGTTGCCGCCGACGCGGCCAACGCCGTCGTGGACAGCCTGATCGACATGAACCTCAAAGCCCGCCGCCGGCGTGCGACGGAGATCCAGCATTTCATCAAGCAACAGCTTGGCCTTGCCGGCGAGAAGCTGCGAAACAGCGAGGCCGAGCTCGTGGACTACAAGAACCGCCACGGAGACGTCTCCCTCGCCCAAGAGACCAGCCTAACCCTGCAAAAGCTGGCCGAACTGGAAGCCAAGCGGGTGGACGCCCGTCTGCCTCGGCTCGAATCAGCATCACTCGTCGCCACCCTACAGAGCCAGCTCGCGAGCCTGGAGATCGAGTTCTCCGGGCTGCAGCAACAGTTCACAGAGAAGCATCCCGCTGTGATCAGCACCAAGGCCAAGATCGAGGAAACAAAGCGACGGCTGCTGGTTGAGACGACCCGCGATCGGCAGACCGAGCAATCTCGCGAACGCGGGATTGCCGCGGCCATCGGTCAGTATGAGGACAGAGTGCGTGGGGTGCCGACGCGCGAAGCCGAGCTGGCGCGCCTCACGCGCAACACGAAGGAGGCCGAGCAGATCTACCTGCTCCTGTCGTCCAAATTTCAGCAGGCGATCATTGCGGAGGCGTCGATTGGCAGCGCGATCCAAGTCGTGGACACGGCCAAAGCGCCAAATTCACCGGCGAAGCAGCGAGCTCGCAGGACAATGTTCTTAGGCTCGATACTCGGCCTCATGTTCGGGATGGCGGCGGCCCTCTTCATCGAGCAGCTCGACGATGCCGTGAGGTCGGCCAAAGACGTGGAGGAGGCGCTCGGTGCCCCAGTACTCGGAGCCATCCCGCTGGTAGACGTGCGACGTGATCGCAAGAAGGGACGCCGCCGCGGTAGTGCGCCGCCGCTGCCACTGGCGCAGATGGATCGCTCGTCGGCGCTCAGCGAAGCATGCCGTACACTGCGCACGCATGTTCTCTCGGCGCTTCCCGGCAGCAGGCACAATTGTCTGCTCGTGACCAGCGCGCTGCCGGACGAGGGGAAGAGCACAGTCGCCGTCAACCTGGCGCTGGCCCTGGCGCATGCCGATCGTCACGTGTGGCTTGTGGATTGTGACCTGAGACGATCCCGCCTGAGCCAGCTCTTCCCGGAAGCGGAGTCGCCGGGACTGGCGGCGTTCCTCACGGGCGACGCAGTGGCCGCCGGCGTCGTCCGGCCGACGAGCCATCCGGGGCTGTCGTTCGTGGCGAGCGGGCCGACCGCGTCAAACGCCGCTGAGCTCCTGGATAGCCCCCGTCTGGCGCGTTTCATCGAGGAGGCGCGTACCGGGGCTGATGTGGTGCTGCTCGATAGTCCCGCGGTGATGCCTGCAACTGACGCTGAGGAGATCGGCCGCAGGGTTGACGGCGTCCTGCTGGTGGTTCGGGCAGGCAAGACTGACCGGAGCGCTCTGGTCGAAGTACGGCACCGCATGGAACGGGTCGGAGCACGGATTGTGGGGGCCGTCCTGAATGGCGCTCCCGAGGGCCCATGGCGTTACTAGAAGCCACCCGGGAACAGCGACGTTATCCGGAGCCCGCGCCGACGGTCGTGATCCGGCCGACCAGAGGATGGGCGTTCCTCGACGTCCGAGAACTATGGGCCCACAACGAGCTCATCTACTTCCTCACCGCTCGCAACATCAAGGTCCGATACAAACAGGCGACGATCGGCATCGCGTGGGCCGTCCTGCAACCGCTCGCGATGATGGCCGTGTTCACGCTGTTCTTCGGGCGGTTGGCTCACTTGCCCTCGGCGGGCGCTCCATACCCGCTGTTTGCGTACGCGGGGTTGCTGCCCTGGCAGCTCTTCTCCCGGGCCATCACTGAGTCGACGAATAGTCTCATCATGCACCAGCGGCTGATCACACGGGTGTATTTTCCGCGAATCATCATCCCGATCTCAGTGACGCTCGCCGCGCTGGTCGACTTTGCGATCTCTGCCGTCCTGCTGCTGGGGCTCATGCTGGCGTATGGATTCAGACCAGGGGCTGCGGTCCTTTGGTTGCCGGTCTTCGTCCTGCTGCTGCTCTTGACGGCGTTCGGTGTTGGATTCTGGTTGTCGGCCCTCAACGTCGAGTTCCGCGACGTGGCCCAGGCCATGCCGTTTCTCAGCCAGTTGTGGCTGTTCGTGACGCCAGTGGTCTACCCCAGCAGCCTTGTCCCGGAGCAGTGGCGAGTGCTGTATGGGTTGAACCCGATGGCCGGCGTGGTCGAAGGCTTTCACTGGGCGCTGCTCGGCGCCGGGCCGGCACCCGGACCGATGCTGGCAGTCTCGAGTGCAGTGGCCGTCGGACTGTTCGTTAGCGGAATCGCCTGGTTCCGCCGCAGAGAACGCACCTTCGTGGATGTGGTCGGGTAGCTATGGCCGCCGTGGCCGTCAGGGCAGAGGGGCTGAGCAAGCGCTACCGGATCGGGCAGAGAGTGCCATACAAGACGATTCGGGATACGCTGGCCGGCGCGATCTCAGCGCCATTCCGCTGGGGCCCGGCAGCGCTGAAACGCTCGGCCGCTCGGAACGGAGACCAAAATACCATCTGGGCGCTCAAGGACATCTCGTTCGAGGTCGGCGTCGGGGAGGTCGTGGGTCTCATCGGCCGCAATGGGGCCGGTAAGAGCACACTGCTGAAGATTCTCTCGCGCATTACCGAGCCGACTGAGGGCGTTGCCCAACTCTATGGGCGCGTCGGCTCGCTGCTGGAAGTGGGCACCGGCTTTCATCCAGAACTGACCGGGCGCGAGAACGTCTATCTCAATGGCGCGATCCTGGGGATGAAGCGGTTAGAGATCGACCGCAAGTTCGACGACATTGTGGCCTTCGCCGAGACGGAGAAGTTTCTCGATACACCGGTGAAGCACTACTCGAGCGGCATGTTCATGCGTCTGGGCTTCGCGGTCGCGGCCCACCTCGATCCGGAAATCTTGCTCGTCGATGAAGTCTTGGCTGTCGGCGACGTGGCTTTCCAGCGCAAATGCATGGAAAAGATCCGAGACGTGGCCCGGGGCGGGCGCACGGTTCTGTTCGTCAGCCATCGGATGAACTCCGTTCGGACGCTGTGCGGCCACTCGATCTGGCTGGAGGCGGGGCAGGTGAGAATGTCGGGCCCGACGGCCGAGGTCGTGAATGCCTACGAAGCAAGCTTGACTGTCACGGACTCGGAGAGATGGGCGACCCGGGATGCGAATTCGGTCGCGCAGTTCCGTGGCTGGGAGATTGTTGAACCCCGTTCCGAACAGCCACACGTGTTAGAGACACAGGGCCCGCTCACTGTGAAGGTTGTCGTCGACGTGCGTTCCCCCATCCGGCATGGCGTTCACGCCATCAGTCTATGGAATACGGACGACGTGTTGATTTGGGGATGGGCGACCGATGGCATCAACCTACCACCGGGAGTTCATGCCTTCATGTGCGATCTTCCGGGTTTGCCCTTGAAGCCCGGCGCGTATTCGTGGCGCGTCGGTCTCTACAGCGACGGATACCTTCTCGATCGGTGGCATTGTGTGCCGCAGATGATCATTGCCACGGCCGCGCTTGGGGACCGCCGAGACGAGTGGTCGGGACTGTTGAACATCCCGTGCGGATTCCGCGTGGTCGAGGACCGCCATTCGTGAGCCACGCCATTACCATACAGATTCACGTACCGGGTTGGTTTCTCCGTCGGTTGCGCCACGGAAAGGCCCGACTGAAGGGAGCGTCCAGGGCTGTCGCGTCACCACCGGACCTGGCTGGGGACCGCGACGTGGAATGGTCCTGGGTCGCGTCTCATATGCCGGCCGGCCCTGGAGAGGCGTTGGATTTTGGACCGGGCGGCAGCCATCTCGGGCTCGTGGCCGCGCACAGAGGCTTCAGGGTCACGGCCCTCGATCTCCAGCCGGTGAACTGGTCGTACGTCCATCCCGGGCTCCGTTTCGTCCAGGGCGATCTCTTGACGCTGCCGTTCCCCAAACACCTTTTCGACCTGGTCGTTAACTGCTCGACCGTTGAGCACGTAGGGCTTACTGGACGGTACGGCGTGAGTGAACCTCGGCCGGACGGAGACCTCGAAGCGATGGCCTACCTCCGCACGCTAATGAAACCGAGCGCCACCATGCTGCTGACCGTTCCTGTGGGGCGGGATGCCGTGGTTGGGGCATTGCATCGCGTGTATGGGGCGCAACGATTGGAGAGACTGTTGGCGGGATACGTGATCGAAGAGCAGCAGTTTTGGTCGAAGGATTCTCAGAACGCCTGGACGCTTGTCGATCATCGAGACGCGTTAATGGTCGATCCTGGGGCGCAGACGTACGGGCTGGGATGCTTTGTGTTGGCGCGCGGAATGGGCGGGTAGAATGGTCACCATATTTGCTGTCCCAAAACCCTTCACGGGCCACATCGGAATCATCCAGCGAAACGCCATTCGCAGCTGGTCTAGGCTCCACCCGCGTGTAGAAGTCATTCTGTGCGGAGATGAACCGGGGACCAAGGAGATGGCGGACGAGGTGCACGCGACGTACCTGCCGCACGTAATCCGCAACCAGTACGGCACGCCCTTGCTGAACTCCGTGTTTGAACAGGCCGAACGAGCGGCCCACTCGCGGCTGATGTGTTACGTCAACGCCGATATCGTGCTGTTGGGCGACTTTGCGACGGCCATGCAGCGGATCGGGTTCCCCAGGTTCCTGATGGTCGGTCAACGTTGGGATGTCGACCTCACGGAATCGTGGGATTTTGAACAACCCGGTTGGGAGGGCGCGCTCCGCAGTCTCGTCGCGGCGCGGGGAAGACTGCATCCGCCAATGGGCAGCGACTACTTCGTGTTTCCGAGGAATCGCGGCGTGGCAACGCTGCCGCCCTTCGCCGTGGGGCGTCCCGAATGGGACAACTGGTTCATTTACCATGCGCGGCGGCATCGAGTACCTGTGATTGACGCAACGCGGGTGGCGACGGTCATTCACCAGAACCACGGGTATGATCATGTGCCTGAACGCCGTGATGACACGTGGGAGGGGCCGGAGGCCGACTGGAATCGCAGTCTCGTCGGGCGCCGTGAGCATATCTACGTTCTCTCCGATGCGTCACATGTGCTGACGCCGAAATGGCTGATGCCAACGGTGGGGTTGAAGCTGAAGAGGTTGGCTCGTGCCGGCATCCAACGGTGTCGTCGCTCCCCATCCCTGTCACGTGCGTATCATCGCCTGAGGCAACGGTTGATTTGACGTGATGGCGGCCGTCTCTGTTGTGATGCCGACGTATAACCGGGGCCCGGTCATTTGGCGTGCGCTCCACAGCGTGGTGGCGCAAACGTGGCGCGATCTCGAGGTGATCGTGGTCGATGATGCGTCCACCGACGAGACGGTGGGCGTACTGACCGAGCAGACTCGGGGAGACTCGCGTGTTCGCCTGGTACGGCATGCGCAGAATAAGGGGGCGCAGGCCGCACGCAACACGGGCATCAAGATCGCTCACGGCGAGTGGATAGCGTTTCTGGATTCTGACGACGTGTGGTTTCCAGACAGCCTCGAGGTGAGACTGGACGAGGCCACGCGCACCGGGGCGCGGGTCGTGCATTCGGAGTGTGACGTGCTCGAGGCAGGTGCGAAGGACGCTCGGCCGTTCGGCGTCCCGCCTATGAAAGGTCGGATCTATGCGGAACTGCTTCGACGTCCCGGTCCCATGTTTCAGGGCTTGCTCGTGCGAAAAGAGGCCCTCATCCGCATTGGCTACCTCGATGAGAGTCTGATTGCGTATCAAGAATGGGACACGGCGATCAGACTTGCACGCCACGATGCATTTGCGTACGTGTCGACACCGACGTTTACTTACGATTGTCGCTCGGATGACGCGATCTCGCGGCACCGGCTTCGCGCAGCCGTCGCGTATGAGCGGATCATCACAAAGCATCGGTGGCCAATTCTTCGCCACCTGGGGCCAAAGGCACTGGCAACGCACTTTCGAACGGCCGCCGGACTGTATAGGGCCGCGAACCACGCCGGTGAGGCCCGTCGATGCCTGCGGACGGCATTTCTCTTGTGGCCCTTTCGACCGAGAGCGATCCTGCGTCACCTGCAGCGCTTTGCATAGTCCATTGGCGACGCGGTAGACGATGAGAATCGGCGTTGTTCCTGTCTCAAAGAGCGGTGGTGTCTATCAATACAGCGCCACCATGCTTTGGGCTCTCGAGGGGCAGGTGGCGGATGGGGACGACGACGAGTTTCTTGCGTTTGTCGACGAGACGCAGCATCCGTATGCGGTGGGGTTGCGGCAGCGTGGGTGGACAACGAGGGCCATCGATCCACCGTCGCAGAGGCGGCGGGTGTGGGAGCGCCGGGCTTTGCGGGCATTACGCCAGGCTGCGGGCGAGGGCAGGGTTCGCGGCGGCTGGAGATGGCTCAAGCGCACGCTTGGGCACGCGCCTGGCCAGGACAAGGCGAGTTTGCCTGACCCCGACAGGGTCCGGTACCGTCCGGACATGAGCCGCTGGTTCCGGCAGTGCGGAGTTGAACTCATGCTCTACCCGTGGCCGAGGTCGCTGGCCTTTGAAGTCGACATTCCGTACGTGATGGCGATTCATGATCTGCAGCACCGGCTTCAGCCAGAGTTCCCCGAAGTATCGGCGAACGGGGAATGGGAGTGGCGTGAGTACTGCTTCCGTAACGGGGCACGGTATGCCACGTCACTCCTGGCTGATTCTGAAGTGGGCAAGGAAGACATCCTCAACTTCTACGGCGCGTACGGCGTGACATCGGACCGCGTAAAAGTCCTGCCGTTTCTTCCAGCCTCGTACCTTGCTGGCGAGGTATCCGAAGACGAGCGGGTGCGGCTGCGAACGACCTACCAGTTGCCCGAGCGGTATGTCTTCTACCCTGCTCAGTTCTGGCCACACAAGAACCACGCCGGCATCGTTCGAGCACTGGCACTGTTAAAACACGAGCATCGGCTGAGGGTTCCGGTCGTCTTTTGCGGTGCTTATAGTGGCGAGATCCGATCTCGCACCTTCCGAGAAGTCATGACGGTCGCGCGGCAATTGGGAGTCGACAATCAGGTCCAGTACCTTGGTTTCGTCCCGGACCAGGATATGTCTGGTCTCTATGCGGGGGCCGATGCGCTGGTCATGCCGACTTTCTTCGGTCCGACCAATATCCCTGTGCTCGAAGCCTGGGCGTTCGCCTGCCCCGTCCTCACGTCAGACATTCGGGGCATCCGGGAGCAAGCCGAGGACGCGGCGGTATTGGTCGATCCACGATCAGTGGAAGCGATCGCCGATGGGATCTATCGACTCTGGACCGATGCGACGCTCCGGGATAGGCTGGCCGAGCGAGGCCGACGGCGTCTCGCCGGCTATGGTCCCGATGACTATACCCGTCGACTGAGAGAAATACTGGACGACGCAAGAGAGCGGGTGCGCTCCGACGCCAGAGCAGCCCTTCTGAGCTCCTGATTCGACTGACGCCGGACACGAAGTGGAGGACGCGCGCATGAAGACGATGGATGGGTCGCCCGATGAAGTGTGGGATGGAGAGCGCCTGATCGCGCTCATCATTCGGGCCTCCTACCAGGCAGAGGGGATCATGTTCTTCACGGACCGGAGCCTCTCGCAGCAGCTCGGATACATGCGACGGCCGAGGGGATACGCGATCGGCGCGCATGTCCACAACAAGCTGCATCGGAACGTCGAGTACACGCAGGAGGTCCTGATCATCCGCAAGGGACGGCTCCGGGTCGACCTCTACGACGCGGAGCACCGGTTCCTGACGGATCGAATCCTGGAGCCTGGGGACATCATCCTCCTCGCATCAGGCGGGCACGGGTTCGAGATGTTGGAAGAGGTGGAGATGGTTGAAGTCAAGCAGGGGCCATATGCTCCAACGGATGACAAGACGTTCTTCACACCTGCTCGGTCGCGGGGCGAGCAACGCCTGGCATCGGTGAAGCCATGACGTCGATCACGTCTGAGGAACTCACAATCCCCGTCAACGAGCCGGTTCTCGGCACGAGCGAGCTGGCCTACGTAAGGGAAGCTGTCGAAACAGGATGGATCTCATCGGACGGTCGGTTCGTCGGCGAGTTCGAGCGGGCGTTTGCGGCGTTCTGCGGACGTCGGCACGGCGTGGCCGTGTGCAACGGCTCGGCTGCGTTGGAGGTGGCGACCGCCGCGGTCAATCTCCAACCGGGGGATGAAGTCATCCTGCCGACATTCACGATCATCGCCTGCGCGGCCGCCATCATCGAGCGCGGAGCGATTCCGGTTCTCGTGGATAGCGAGCCGGACACCTGGAACATGGATACACACCAGATCGCCGACCGGATCACGCCCCGCACACGGGCGATCATGCCCGTCCACATTTATGGGCACCCGGTGGATATGGACCCGCTGCTCGAACTTGCCGGAGCACACCATCTTATGGTCATCGAAGACGCGGCCGAAGTGCACGGGGCCGAGTACAGGGGACGCCGCTGCGGATCGCTCGGGGATGTCAGCACCTTCAGCTTTTACGCCAACAAGATCATCACCACTGGGGAAGGCGGCATGCTGGTCACGGATGACGATGCCCTCGCGGAGCGATGCCGGCTTCACCGAAACCTCTGCTTCCAGGGCCCGCGTCGGTTCGTCCACCAGGAGTTGGGACGGAATTTTCGGATGACGAACCTGCAGGCAGCCGTCGGCGTGGCGCAGATGGAGCGGATCGAGCAGTCGATCGCCAAGAAGCGGTGGATCGGGCAGTCGTACACTGAGCATCTCCAGGGGATCCCCGGGCTCCTCCTACCTATCGAGCGGCCGTGGGCCAAGCATGTGTACTGGGTCTACGGCTTGGTTCTCGATGACACCGTGCCATTCGACGCAACAGAGTTTGCTCGTCGGCTGGCCGCGCGTGGCGTGCAGACACGCCCCTTCTTCTGGCCGATGCACGAACAACCCGTGTTCCGGCAGATGGGACTGTTCCTCAACGAGCGGTACCCGGTCGCCGAGAGGCTTGCCCGCCGCGGGCTGTACCTGCCATCGGGTATGGCCCTGACGGAAAGCCAACTTGGCCATGTCTGCGACGCGGTCCGCGCGGTGCTCAAGGTATGAGCGGCGTGGCTGCATTTGAGGCATACGCCGCCTTCTATGACGCCTTGTATCGTGACAAGGACTATGCGGGCGAATGCGACGTCCTCGAACGGATCTTCGAGCGTTTCGCCGTGTCACCGGTGCGGCAGATTCTCGACGTCGGATGTGGTACCGGGGGGCACGCGATCGTCCTGGCATCCCGGGGTTACGCCGTCACGGGCGTGGATCGCTCGGGCCAGATGCTGGCCGTCGCTCGCGCGAAGGACCACCCGCGCGAGCCAAATGTCCTATTTGAAGAGGCGGATATCCGCTCGTGGCGTGGGGGGAGGACGTGGGACGCGGCCCTGGCGATGTTCGCGGTCCTCTCCTACCAGGTTGACCATGACGACGTGGCAGCGGTGATCGAGAGCGTGAGGATGCACCTTGCTCCTCAGGGGCTCTTCGTCTTCGACATCTGGTTCGGCCCCGGAGTCTTGACCGAACCGCCGAGCGAGCGCACCAAGGAGACGCGCGAGCACGGTCATGAGATCACCAGGTACGCGTCGCCGCACCTTGACCTCGTCCGGCAGACGGTTGACGTCGATTACTTCATTACCGATGTGAATGGCCAGGGGATGGTCCGGCGAGTCCGCGAGACTCACCGGATGCGATTCTTCTTTCCTAACGAACTGGACCTACTGCTGACGGCAGGTGGGTTCCGCCTTGTCCGCTTGTGTCCGTTTGGGCAGCTGGACGAGCCAGTGCAACGCGAGACCTGGAACGCGACAGTCATCGCCCAGGCCGTATAGACATGGTCCCCACACCCTTGCGCGTGGCAATAAACGCCCAAATCTATCCGCTGGAGACGTTTGGAGGCGTCGCCACGACGCTTACTGGCCTTGTTCGATCACTGGGGACGCTCGACGGACCAGAGGAGTACGTGATCATTGGACCGTGGCAGGAGCCCGAGTGGCTGCGACCCTTTCTGGGGCCGAACCAGCGCATCGTCTCCGGTCCTCTGCCGCCGCGCCGTCGGCTTACCAGTGTTGTCGAACGGCTGCGCTCCGTATCCAGTCGGCTCCGCGCGCGCGCGGCCCGACCCGCGGCCGGAGCAGAAAAGTATCGGGCGCCCGTCTCAGATGGGTTCTACGAGCGGCTGGGATGCGACATGATCCATTTTCCGGATGTGGAATTCGTCGTATCTCGGTTGCCCGCGATCTACAACCCCCATGATCTCCAGCACCTGCACTTTCCTGAGTTCTTTACGCCCAAGGCCCTGATGTGGCGGGCCGCCTACCATCCGACTGGATGCCGGCTGGCGCATACAGTGGTGGTGGAGTCCCGGTGGGTCAAGGACGACATCGTGAAACAGTTTGGGCTCGATCCAAAGAAGATCCAGGTCATCCCCCTGGCCCCACCCACACAGACGTACCCGGAGCCATCTGTCGACGCCCCGAGTCACGTGCTGAACACCTACAGGCTCGAGCAGCCGTTCGCGCTCTATCCGGCGCTTACATGGCCGCACAAGAACCACGTCCGGCTCCTCGAGGCGCTCGCGCTCCTGCGCGACCGGCACCAGGCTCGGGTGAGGCTGGTCTGCACGGGTTATCAGAACAACTTTTGGCCACAGGTCGAGCGCCGGCTGCGGGACTTGGGACTCCAGGATCAGGTCAGGTTCCTCGGGATGATTCCCGCCGAGCATCTGCGAGCGCTCTACCGGCTTGCGCAGTTTGTCGTGATCCCGACGCTTTTTGAAGCAGCGAGCGAGCCAGTCTATGAGGCGTGGCACGACGGCGCACCGGTCGCCTGTTCCAATGTGACGTCCCTACCGGCACAGGCCGGCGATGCGGCATTGATCTTCGATCCTCTCTCCGTCGAGTCGATTGCCGCGGCTGTGGGAGAGATGGCGACAAACGCGCAATTGCGCGAGGCCCTGATGCGGCGAGGTGCCGCGCGATTGAGGAACTTTAGCTGGGAGCGCACCGCGAAAGCGTACCGGGCCGTATACCGTCGGGCTGCGGGACGCGCTTTGACCGAGGAGGACCGATGGCTGCTGACGTGGGACTGGATGCAAGACACGAAAGAAGAACAGTCACCGGCACAGCGCGCGGGCTAAGCCAGCCGCGAGTCATACCGGTCGCCGCACCCGTCCTCGCGGGCAACGAGCAGGCGTATGTTTTGGACTGCCTGCAGTCCACCTGGATTTCCGCGCATGGGGAATACGTCGGCCGATTTGAAACCGCGTTCAGCGAGTTCTGCGGGGCACGGCACGCGATCTGCTGTTCGAGTGGAACGGCCGCGTTACATCTCGCGCTTCTGGCTCTCGCCGTTGGACCCGGGGACGAGGTGCTCGTCCCGACCCTGACCTTCGTGGCGACGGCCAACGCGGTGACCTTTTGCGGCGCCCGGCCAGTTTTTATCGACGCCGAGTCGAAGACCTGGAATGTCGATCCGTCACTGCTCGAGGCGAGGATCACTCCTCGTACGAAGGGTATTGTCGCCGTGCACCTGTATGGTCACGCGGCAGAGATGGACTCTGTGCTCGCCGTCGCTCAACGCCATGGCCTGTTTGTGATCGAGGACGCGGCGGAGGCTCACGGCGCCCAGTACCGCGGCCGGCCCGTGGGCACGTTTGGCAACATGGCGACCTTCAGTTTCTCCGGCAACAAGACGATCACCACCGGCGAAGGCGGCATGGTTGTCACCGACGATGCCGCGCTGGCAGCCAAGGTGTGTCAGCTGAAGGCGCAGGCGATGGACCCAACCCGGCGCTACTGGTTCCCGCGCATCGGTTTCAACTACCAACTGACGAACATTGCCGCGGCGATAGGACTGGCCCAAATGGAGATGGCGAGCTGGCACGTGCAGCGTCGCCGCCAGATCGCATCGTGGTATCGTGAGGATCTTGATGGGGTCTCGGGCATCACCCGGCAGGCCGAGCAACCATGGGCCAGCCATGCGTACTGGATGTTTAGTGTTCTCTTGGATGAGGCTGCAGCCGACCGTGACGCCGTCATGGCGCGGCTCGCCGAGCGGGGCATCGAGACTCGTCCCGTGTTCTACCCGCTACATACGCTGCCGCCATACCGTGCCGGCGCCGCCGACTCGGCGTTGCCCGTCGCCGAGCGGATCGCGCGGCGCGGGCTCAGCCTGCCCACCTGGGGCGGCTTGACCCGCGAGGACGTCCACTACGTGTCGGAGTGCTTGCGGGACTGCCTGGGGCAATGACGCTGCCACGTGAACCGCTCGTTTCTATAGTCACGCCGTCCTTCAATCAGGGAGGCTTTATCGCCGAGACGATCGCCTCGGTCCTGGGCCAGGATTATCCCCATGTGGAGTACCTGGTCGTCGATGGCGGCTCGACAGATGGGACCCTAGACATCCTGCGCCGCTTCGGTCACCGGTTGAGCTGGAGCTCAGAACCCGACCGAGGGCAATCGGACGCCATCAACAAGGGCTGGCGCGGGACTCACGGAGAGATCATCGCCTGGCTGAACGCCGATGATCTGTATCGGCCGTCTGCCATCACGAAGGTGGTCGCGTTCTTCCAGCAACATCCAGACATCGACCTTGTCTATGGTGACTGCGACTTTATCAACGAGGGCGGCGATGTCCTAGGGCGACACCATAAGGGGCAGGCCAGCGCTGCCGATCTGGTGCGGTCGCCCGTGAGCCTTATCCTTCAGCCCGCGGCGTTCCTCCGCAGGCGCGTGCTGGAGAGCGTCGGCTACCTGGACGAAACGCTTCAATTCATCATGGACATGGAATACTGGCTACGGGTGGCCTCTCGGCACAACATTTCGCACCTTCCTGAGTGCCTCGCGGCCTTTCGTGTTCATGGGGGATCGAAGTCCGGTCGCCAGTCTCAGCGCTTCGAGGACGAGCGCCTGCGTGTCTACGAGCAGTTCTTCAAATCTCCGACTGTCCCGGATCATCTCAAACGACTCGAACGAGAGGCTATGCGCAACGTATACTCGCGGGCCGCGAATGATCACTTTCTAGCAGGCGATATGAAACAAGCCCAACACTTTGCCGCGGTCTCATGGCGGTACCTTCCGCTGAGGCCTCAACGCATCCAACTGAAGGTGCTGGTGCTGGGCCTGGCCGGGTCCCGGGGGGTACGGCTGGCGGCATGGCTCAGGAATTTTGCCGGAGCTGCCGGCGGGCTGTGAGACTCGGCCGTGGCGAGGGCTAGACGGTGACCCACGCGATGGTGGATTCGCCTCGCTTCGTGTGGTTCGGGCCGTGGTCACCGTACCATAACAATGCGCGATACGCGGACCTGCTGCCTCGACTCCGCAACGTCAGGACGATCAAGTATCCCCTGAGCACCATTCGTCTGGTTCGGGGGGCTCAGCTACGCGCCTATCCGCGAATCTTGACGCGGGCAGTGGACGGCCTGGGTCGGACATGGCGGGGTCTATTCTGCACGGACATTCGGCAAATCCCGCACTTTCGCGAACGCGTCGTGGTCGATCATGACGACCCTGCGTTCACCATGAACGAAGTGCAGGCGCTGAATGCCCCGAATGTCAAACTCGTGGTTCTCACGACGGAGCGTGCGAGAGAACGGCTGGTTGCGGAGGGACTTCGGTCGCCGACAGCCGTGGTGCCGCAGGGGGTCAGTCTGCGTGACGTGCAGCTAGACCAGGTGAGTCGACTGCGCGCCGATCTGCGAACTTCGGGAGATGTCGTCATTGGATACACTCAGCCCTTCATGTTTTGTCGGAATGACTTTCGGGCTTTGACGGCTGCGCAGGAGATGTACTGCATTGACGACCTTCTGGACGCGTACCGGCGGGCATGTGCGGAAGCCCCAGAGCTGAGGCTGTGGCTGATCGGGAGACCGTCGGCATCGGTGCGCGCGCGTACGGCACAAATGAACAGCGTGCGGCTCTGTGGCCTCGTCCAGCCAAACCAGATCCTCGGCTATGTTGCCAACTTCGACATTGGAGTCTATCCACGGTTCGTCGATCTTGGTGGTCGAGAGAGCGTCAAGGTGATTCAGGCGCTCGCCTGTGGTGTACCGGTTATTGCCGCAAACGTCGCGGAGTCATTGCCTGTACGGGAAAGTGGCGGCGGGATCCTCGTAGACTCGGTCGATGACCTTGCGAGAGCGATGGTACGCCTGGCGAAGGACCGGGAGACCCGGATGGCGCTGGCCGCGAAAGCGAGGGCTTTTGGCACGCGACGCGACTGGGACATCTTAGCGCGCGGGTACGATGACCTTCTGTCACTCTACGGAGAGCAAGAAAACTGACGATCTGCCATCAACGGGGAGCAACCATCCTTGCGACTTCTGCTCTTGAACTTTGCGACCGACCCTGATCACCCAGCGTGGGGTTTTGCCGTGCGCTGGATCGAAGCGCTGGCCAAGCGCGTTGCGTCCGTCCACGTCATTTCTCAGCAGATCGCGACGACTCACCTGCCCGACAATGTCCGCGTGTACTCGATGGGCAAAGAGATGGGACTGCCGAGATCACGCATCCTTGCCAACTTCTACGGGCACCTGTCGCGTGTGCTGCGTGAAGATGACATTGACGTGTGCTTTTGCCACATGAATGTCCTGTTCGGCATCTTGGGCGCTCCACTGCTGAAAGCCCATGGCGTGCCGATTGTGACCTGGTACGCACATCCGACTGTCAACCGCACGCTCAAGACCGCGCATTGGCTTTCCGATCGTGTGGTCTCGAGTCTGCCGACGACATACCCCTACAAGCACGACAAACTGGCGGTTGTCGGCCAGGGCATCGACACAACCCTGTTTGCTCCGGGCGGCACAGCGCCGGAGACACCGCCGATGATTCTCTGCGTCGGGCGCCTGTCGCCGGCGAAAGGTCACCCGACGCTGCTGAAGGCCGCCGCGCTGTTGCGAGACCGCTGGAACGGGCCGTTCCAGGTGGTCATCCTGGGCGGGCCCGCAGCCCGCATCGATGAAGGGTACATCACCTCGCTGCGGGCGCTGACCGAGGAATTGAAGTTGCAGGATATCGTGCAATTTCAGCCGCCCGCTCCATGGGCCGCGCTGCCGGAGTGGTATCGCCGGTGCACCATCCAGGTCAACCTGACGCCGAATGGCTATGGGGACAAGGTTGCCTGGGAAGCCATGAGTTGCGCCCGGCCGTGCGTCGTTGCGAATCCTGGTTTTGCGGAGACACTGGGCCGGCACGCCCCGGAACTTCTGTTCCGTCACGACGACCATGAGGATCTTGCCGCGAAGATGATCGCAGTGCTGGACCTACCTGCCGATGCCCGGCAGCGCATGGGCATGGACCTGCGGGAACAGGTCAGTCGACTTCACAACATCGAGACGTTGGCGGATCGGCTCGTGCTGATTTTCCAGGATGTGCTGGACCGCAGCCGAGGACGCCGGTCCGCATAGGGGTCTTGTGCGTTCGCGAAGCAATCAACTCAACCTGGTCACCCTCTCCGCCCTGTGGCTTCTTGGCGCGGCGATTTTCTCGGGAATGCCGGGGACGGACATCGTGTTCTTCCCGCTCGCTTACCTGGCGCTCGTGCTGGCCTTCGTCACGACGAACCGCCAATGGCACGACGGCACCAATCCGCTCTCGGTGGTCCTCGTGCTCGGGTTCGTGCGGTTTGGGATTTCCGGGCTGTTACAGCTCATGGCGGTGAACCCGGACCTGGATCTGTTTCACACCATGCGGCTGGATGACACTGATTGGCTGCTCGGCCATGCCCTTGCCCTGCTCGGACTCCTCGGTGTCGTCATCGGATGGCAAATCCCTTCTAAGTCTCTCGGGTCGGTGTTTCGGCGGACAGCTCGGCGGGTCAATGTCCGGTTGACCCGGGGTGTTCGTTATGCTGCCGTAGCCGGCATGGTCGTGGGTTTCATCGCCTTGATGGCATTCGTCGCGAGCAACGCCCCGTTGGGAGACGTCGTCCGAACTGGAGATTTCCGACGAACCGAGATCCAGGTGGGGACAGGCATCTTCTTCTGGTTGAGTCTAATGCTGATCGCCAGCAGCGTGGTGTTGGCCGCTTATCTCATGGCGACGGACCGAGCTTGGTGGGTCTCGCTCCTGCCGGTCTGCTTCGCGACGGTCCTCTTCTGGGCCCTCGGGGGACGGGTCAGGGCCATCACGCCCTTTGCCACGGGCTTGTTGCTGCTATGGTACCGCAAGGGCCGTCCGGGACTCTCTGCCAAGAGCGGTGCGCTCCTGGTGATCGCACTGCTGCCCGTCGTGTTGCTCGCCGGGCAGCTGTATCGGGGAGGTCTCGGTGTTGAGGGTATCGGCCAAGCCTTCTCGATTGAGGGAGTCTCCGGCTACATCCAGAGCGCGGTTTGGGTCGACTGGGGGCAGCTCTATGCCCTGGCAGGCGCGACGGCTATTGGCCCCGCGGTCCTGGATGGAGGAACATTCCTGAAGACGTTCCTCTGGCCGCTGTCGGAGTACGTTTTTTCGATCAGCGGCAGGAGCGCAGGCGTGTTCCTAGCCGAGCACTTCGTCGGGTTTGGAAGCGGAAAGCCATGGGCTTTTCATTCGAGCCTCATTGGCGACGCCTACTTGAACTTTGGGTTGGCGGGCGTGCTCATCGCAACCGTTATTTTCGGGATTCTCCTCAAGAGATTGTACATAGGATGGAAAGAAGGATGGATCCAGGGGCCCGTTTACCTCCTCAGTCTTCTCTACGGTACGCGAATCTTCTTCGAGTCTGTTGAGAAGTTTACCGAAGCGTGGATCGTCGTGGCAATGACGGTGGTCGTCGTCCGGGCAGGCCAGTTGACTTTCAGGCCAGCGCTAGGCGCGCGTGCGGTGGGGCGGCCGGTGACGTCCCGCTCCCCGTTGGCCCCGCAGTTCCCCTCGGCCGGTCAAGTGGACGCGGGACAGGGTGCGATCGGGTGAAGCTGCGAGTGTGTAATATCGCGAAGCACATCTACCCCCCCAGCTTGACTGGCCACGCCCAGAACCTTGAGACCTTCCGAGCGCTGAGTGGGTACTTTGACGAGATTCGCCTGATTGTGCAGTCTGCCGACCAGACCGCCCGGACGGAGCGAATCGACAATATCTACATCTATCAGGTGCCGCGGATCAGGTGGAGTGGCATCGTCAATCATGTGACGTTCATCGGGCGGGCGTTCCTTCACAGTTACCTGCTGTACAGGAAGGGCAAAGTCGACGTGTGCGACGCGAGTGAGCCGTTGAGCGGGGGCGTCGTGGCCTGCCTGTTGCGCCGTGTGACAGGCGTTCCCTGTTTGGTCGAGTTGCAGGGAGACGGGCTGGAGTTCGAGGCCGGCGTTCATCCGCCGGTGCGGGAGCTCCTGTTTCGATCCATTATCCGCGCCGTGGTGCGGCAGGCCGATCACATCCGCGCCATCTCGGAACGGGTCGCCTCTCAAGCGAGGAGGGCGGGGGTCGACGAAAGCCGCATCACCGTGGCGACCAGTCGGGTAAACATGAGGCGGTTCGGAGGCCGGGGATCGACGGGTAAGAGAGAGGTGCTTCGGCGTGACCACAACATCGTCAACGATAGGGTTGTTGGCTGCGTGAGCCGGTTGCACCCGCTCAAGGGACTGGCGGTTCTCGTGCAAGCCTGGCCGCTCGTCGCGGCGAAGGTGCCGGACGCGACGCTGGTCATCGTAGGGGACGGTCCGGAGCGCGAGCACCTCACCCGGCTCGCCTCAGACCTGGTCGGCAACTGTCGAATCGTGTTTGCTGGCGCATGTCATTACGACGACGTGCCGGCGTGGTTGGATGCCTTTGACCTCTTTGTCCTCCCCTCACTCACGGAAGGCACTCCGCGAGCGCTGCTGGAGGCGATGACGATGGAGTTGCCTGTTGTCGCCACTAGTGTGGGCGACATCCCGCATGCCGTGCTGGACCCCTCGTCGGGCCTCGTCGTGCCGCCGAGGGATGCGGAAGCGTTGGCGGACGCCATTGTGGAGCTTCTTGCCGACCCGACGCGCGCTGCGGCGATGGGGCGGAGAGCGCGCGCTACGGTCTTGCGGAAGTTTGGGTTCACCGAATCGATCAGGAACCTCGCGTTGTCCCACTATCGCGCGGCCGGGCGACCATTTCCACACGGGGCCTGATGACGGATGCGAATTCTTCGTGTCACGCGCGCGTACCCGCCGGTCTGGGATGGGGCTGCCAACCACGTCGTCGGCCTGAGCCGGCAACAGGCACGTGCCGGCCACCGCGTGTGGGTGCTTCAACCGCACATGCCGGATTTCTCGGACGACTCGACCATGCTGGCTCGGGTGCGCGTGATTCTGCCTCAGGCTCTCCAACACGGCATTTACGAGAGCAAGGCATCCATCGCCGCGTTTCACCTGCGCGCTACGTCGTTGGAGAGGCACATACAACACGACCATGGTGTTGACGTTCTCCACGTTCACGGCGACGCGCTCGATGCGTTCCTACAAGGGAGGGTGGCCCGCCAATGCAACGTGCCGCTCGTTCAAACCGTGCACGCTGGCCTCAGCCGCCGGTGGGTATACCGCCGCAGTGCGCCGCATCTTCTCCGGCGCGTGACGAGGTTTATTGCTGTCGCCCAGACCGTGGCCGCGGACCTCGTGGCCCTGGGCATACCGGAGGATCGAATCGCCGTCATCAGCAGCGGCATCGACGCGAGTCGCTTTAGCGGCTCGTCGCGCGCACATGGCTCGCACGTGCTGAGTATCGGCAGGCTGCACCCCGCCAAGGGCTACCCGTACCTGTTGGAGGCAGTGCGCCTGCTGGCTGAGTCGGGTCTCACGCCGGCTGTGACCATCGTTGGCGAAGGCGTAGAGCGCGAATCGCTTGTTGGCCTCGCTCGGGGCCTCCCAAATGTGCGCTTTGCAGGCGGCCTCCCCCACGAGCGGATCCCCGAGATCGTCTCCACCGCGAGACTCTTCGTCCTGCCTTCGGTAGACCTGGAAGGCCAGACGGAGGGCACTCCAACCGTTCTCATGGAGGCGATGGCGGCGGGCTTGCCGATCATTACCACCGATGCGGGCGGCACCGCCCAACTCGTCCGCCACGGAGTCAATGGCCTTATCGTGCCGCAGCGATCGCCTTCCGCCTTGGCGGCGGCCATCAGGGCGTTGCTCGCCGATGAGGCCACACAGTGCCGGATGGGGGAGGCGAACCGCGCAAGAGCGGCCGAGAAGGATTGGTCCGTGATTGAACGCCAGGTCGCCGCCGAGTATGAGGTGGCGCTGCGCCAGTACGCGCAGCGTACCCCGTCCATGCGTTGATGGAAATCAATCGCGTCATCATTGTATATCACGGCTTCCGATCTCGTGGCGCGGGTTTGCGGCGTCATATCCTCCAGTTGTGCCGCGAGCTGGGGAGAAGGGGCATCGACCCGCAAGTGCTTTCTCTCGAAGAGCTGCCATTCGTCAGTCGCTACGTGCCGCATCTCGTGCAGACGGTTGGCAATACCCTAGCGGCGCCTGCGGGCGATTATGCGCGGTTTCGGCTCACGCGTACGTTACTGGGGAAGGCGTTAGGTCGTCGAGTGCGCGACGGCCGGGGCACGGCGGTGGTGTTTGAGGATGTGTACACGTCGTGTCCGGTGCCGGTTACGTCGCTGACGATTGCTCACGCCCTACAGAGCGACAACGTGTACGGACACGCGCTCACGGAGAGCGCCCTTCTCAGAGCTCGGTCGTGGGATCGCGTGGCCGTCATGAGGTTGAAGGGCCCAGCAGTCACTGTCTCGGCCGAGTACCGGCGCCACATCGGCAAAGCGCTCGGCAGCGATGCAGCGATGCGGTTCGGCGTCATCCCGTTGGGGGTCGATTTGGAAGAGTTTGTGGAGACACCTCACACTCGGTCCGCCGACCACTTTGGTCTTGTGTGTCTGGGGACGTTGGAAGCACGCAAGAATGTCGGGTTTCTGCTCGAGGTACTGTCAAGGATTCTCTCGGCGGGTTGCGATCGGGTGCGCCTGACGATCATAGGTGACGGGCCCTTGAGGTCCGCGCTGGAGGCTGAGGCCCACGCGCGCGGCGTGAGGCACATGGTTCAGTTCGCGGGATCGGTGGCCCCCGAGAATGTGCCCATGGCTCTCCAACGGCATCATATGCTTCTGCACCCGTCATTACGCGAATCGTTCGGTTACGCGCTGCTCGAGGCCAAGGTCTCGGGGTTGCGTACGGTTGCGACTACGGATGTCGAAGTTCCAGGCGAGTTTGTTGACAACGCGCTGCCACTCAACGCGGACGCGTGGGCCCGCGTCGTCGTGAGCGCGTACGGAGCGTGGGAGCGGGGCCTGTTCCGGCTCCCCTCGAGCGAGAGCGTGGCCTGGCTCCGCAGGCGATATGGCATTCAGCAGATGGTCGACAACTATCTGGCCGCGCTGCAGGGCAATGCGGTCCTCCCAGGGAGAGCCACGGTCGGCCGCCAATGAGCGCAGGGCCGCCAACCGGCAAGATTAAGATCGTGCGCGTGATTGCGAGGCTCAACGTCGGTGGCGCCGCGGTCCACGTCGTCCTGTTGAACACGCGCTTGAATCCCGCGCGCTTCGAGTCGTTACTCGTCTCAGGTACCGAGAATCCTGGTGAGGGGTCTATGCTAGATTTCGCCCAGTCGCAGGGTGTGCACCCCGTCGTCATCCCGGAGATCATCGGCGAGGCGAGCTTGAACCTCCGCGACCTGAAGGCATTGATCAAACTGTACCGTCTGCTGCGCGTCGAGCGGCCCCACATCGTCGACACGCACACCGCTAAGGCCGGATTTCTGGGTCGCCTGGCCGCGCGCCTCGCGGGCGTGCCGATCGTGGTCCATACGTACCACGGGCATATCCTTCAGGGGTACTACGGTCCTGTCAAGGGGTGGCTCCTTCGCCTGATGGAGCGCGCCCTCGCCCGATGGACCGACAGCATCATCGCCGTGAGCGATCGCGTCAAACGTGACCTGGTCGCCTACGGTGTCGCCCCGGCCGAGAAGATCGCCGTTGTGGATCTGGGGTTTGATCTGCAACCGTTCCTGGACTGCGCGGCGCACCGGGGGGAGTTTCGGAGGGAGTTAGGGCTCAACAATGGCGCTCGGCTCGTGGGGACGGTGGGGCGGATCTTCCCCATCAAGAACCACCGTCTCTTCATCGACGCCGCGTCGCGAGTGGCAGCCCGGGAGCCGGGCGCCCACTTCGTGATCGTTGGCGACGGCGTGCTCCGGCCCGCGATGGAGGCGCGTGTTCGGGAACTCGGTCTGGCCGATCGGGTGATCTTCACCGGCTGGCGTCGCGATTTGCCGTCCATCTACGCCGACCTGGATGTGCTGGTGGTCTCATCGGACAACGAAGGCACGCCCGTGTCGGTGATCGAGGCCATGGCTTCCGGTCGCCCCGTGGTCGGCACGCGGGTCGGGGGTCTGCCCGATCTCATCACTGAAGGTCAGAACGGCTACCTGGTCACACCCAGGGATGCCGACGGGCTCGCGGAGGCTATCCTGCGCCTCCTCAACGATGAAGAAACTGCACTCCGGATGGGCCGGGTCGGTCGAGAGGCCGCACGGCAGCGATTTACCATCGACCGACTCACTTCGGGCATGGAGAGCCTTTACCAGCGGCTCCTGCTGAACAAGGGCATCTCAGCCTAGAGACTCATTCCTGCAAGGCTTCAAACCTACTGACGTTTCTATCGCATCGAGGGGGTGTGGTATCCATGCGTGTCTTGATCACCGGCGGGGCTGGGTTCATCGGTTCACATCTGGCGGAGGCGCTGTTGGCCCGGGGGAATGAGGTCGTGGCACTCGACGACCTCTCGACGGGGAGCCTGCAAAACATCCTACACATCATGAAGCGGCCAGGATTCGAGTTCGCCCTCGGGTCGATCATGGACGAGGAGGCGGTGAACCGCGCCGTGGCCCGGTGCGACGTCGTCTATCACCTTGGGGCAGCGGTGGGCGTCCGTCTGGTCTTCGAGCAGCCGGTCCGGACGATCGAGACGAACGTGAGAGGGACACAGACCGTCTTGGACGCCGCCCTGCGGTATGGGCGCAAGGTCCTCATTGCGTCGACATCAGAGGTCTATGGGAAGGACATGCACAATGGGCATGACTGCTTCCGGGAAGACGATGATATCATCATCGGCACATCCATTCGTTGGTGCTACGCGACCTCGAAAGCGCTCGATGAGTTCCTAGCACGGGCGTGCTATCTGGACAAAGGGCTCCCGGTGGTCATCGCCAGGTTCTTCAACACGGTGGGCCCGCGACAGTCGCCGGCGTACGGGATGGTCATCCCCCGGTTCGTGGACCAGGCGCTCCGGGGCAGACCGATCACCGTATACGGAGACGGCTCACAAGTGCGCAGCTTCACGTGGGTTGGCGACACGGTGGAAGCCATCATCCGGCTCATGGCGTCGCGAAAGGCCGAAGGCGACGTCTTCAACGTTGGCTCGGATGAAGCTGTGACCATCGAGGATCTGGCCGAGCGAGTGCGCCGGATGATCGACCCCAGCCTGAAGATCGTTCACGTGCCGTATGAGCAGGCGTTTGGACCGGGGTTCGAAGACATCCGGTATCGCGTGCCCGATATCACGAGGCTCCGCAAGACGGTCGGGTACGCGCCCACGGTTGAGCTCACGGGCATTCTCGAGCGCGTGGTCGACTTTTCGCGGGAGAGACTGGGCGAGCGACTGGCAGTGGCGGCGAGCTGAGTTCGTACCGGATACGTTTGAGGACGGTGATAACGATGACGATGACGACCGATGTGGCACAGACGCTTGAGGGGCGAGTCACGGAGGCCACGGCCAAGGTGGCGGTGATGGGCATGGGGTACGTCGGGTTGCCCCTGGCCCTGGCCCTGGTAGAACGTGGGTGCGACGTGCAGACCATCGACGTGAGTCCCGAGAAGGTTCGGGCGGTGAACGCCGGGCGCAGCTATATCCGCGACATCCCGGCGGAAGTGGTCCAAGACTGCCTGGCGACAGGGCGCCTGCGGGCCACGACGGACGCCTCGGTGCTCGTCGACGCGGATGTGATCTTCGTCTGTGTCCCAACGCCGTTCACACTGCAGAAGGAGCCCGACACATCATATATCCGTGACGCCGCGAGACAGATTGCGGCGCATTTGCGCGTTGGGCAGTTGATTATTCTCAGGAGCACCAGCTATCCCGGGACGACTGAAGAGATCGTGCGACCCATCTTGGAGAGTACAGGGCTAGAGGTGGGACGCGATATCTTCCTGGCGTTTGCCCCGGAGCGGGTCGACCCGGGCAACACGCGGTTCACTGCCGATGAAGTCCCAATCGTCGTCGGCGGTTGCGACCCGGCGAGTACGGGCATCGCCGAACGATTCTTGGAGCGTCTGACTAAACAGGTGATCCCGGTGTCCTCGCCCGCCGCCGCCGAAATGACCAAACTGCTGGAGAACGTCTTTCGGAACGTCAATATCGCACTCGTCAACCAGGTCGCTCAACTGTGTGACCGCATGGGTCTCGACGTGTGGGAGATCACCAGCGCGGCTGCCACCAAACCTTATGGGTTCATGGCCTTTAGCCCCGGGATCGTCGGCGGCCACTGCATTCCCGTGGATCCCTACTACCTAGCCTGGAAGGCGCGCGAGTATGACTTCCACATGGACTTCATCGAACTGGCCGCTCGCGTGAATGAAGAGATGCCGTTCTATATTGTGAATAGACTCGCGGCGGCGCTCCACGATTCGTCTCCCCACAACGGACGCGAGCGTATTTTGGTTCTGGGGGTCGCCTTCAAGAGAGACGTGGACGACGCCCGATATTCGCCGGCAGTCAAGGTCATCGAGCTCTTGGGGCGGCGAAAAATGGACGTCGTCTTTCATGATCCCTATGTCCCGGAGATTCACGTCAATGGGGACCGCGTCCTCAGTCAGCCACTGACCCGAGAGTTGATCCAGAGCGCCGACTGCGTCTTGATCCTCACCGATCACTCGTGCGTTGACTATGAAGCGATTGTCGACGACGCGTCCATGGTCTTTGATACGCGCAATGCGACCCGACGTGTGTCCTCAGGCCGGGAGAAAATCACCAAGCTATGATTATTGTGACAGCCCGACGCAATTGGGGAGTTGTTCTGGTTCTCGTGGTCGCCCTCTGCAGCCTGGGCATGGCGGAGGTCATGGCAGCCTGGGCACTTGCGCCGGCAACGACCGGGCCACGGTTCAACATCAGAGACTACGGAGCGACGGGAGATGGCCTGACGGATGATACCGTGGCGATCCAGGCTGCCATCAACGCCGCCCCGAACGGGGGAAGCACCATCTACTTCCCTGCGGGCACCTACATTTCCAACAATTTCCAGGTCGGGACTCGCAACGGACTTCGCTTTGAAGGCGACGGGTTCGCCTCAGTGATCAAGCGGCCGCCCCGCGCGGGGAACACTCGTATCGCGACCTTTGCCGGCAGCTCCAACATCACCATTACGAACTTGGCTTTTGACGAAAATGGTATTCAGAACTATGGTGGTGTCAACTTCTTCGGTGTCAAGAACGTCACGATCGAAAACACGCGTCACTTCGACAACAAGCCGGCGCCCTTGGGTCCAGGCAATTGGACCGATAGGTATTCGTACGTATTCGGCCAGGGAGGTGCGCCAAGTGAAGACATTGCAATCCGCAACAACACCATTGAGGACTTGCAGCTCGAGGTCGATTTCGCGCGACGAGTGACGATCAGTGACAATAGGGTGTCGCGCAGCTGCTGCACAGCCGGCATTGGTGGTTTTACCTTGAAAGACAACGCAGTGATGGAAGACTATACGATTGAGCGGAACGTCGTGGTGGACCCTCGGCCAAACGGTTTTGGCATCGTGGTGGATCTGGATCCTCCTTCCACCAATAACGGTTCAATCCGACGGATCCGAATTGCGAACAACACAATCATCAGGCGCACCACCAATGGGAACGGTATCATGATCGGCACGCCAAATAACTCTGTGACCACCAGGGCAAACGTGTTTGAAGACATCACGATTGTCGGGAATCGGTTCCAGGTGGAGCCGACGGCGCCGCGCCTACCGGACGACATGGCCGCGATCAAGGCAAACAATCGACCGGACACGGCCAACATCGTCTTCAATCGGTTTGCCATCACCGGAAATATCATGATGAACGTGGGGTATGGCATGGATCTCCGATTTATCCGAAACTCCGTCATTTCGGGGAATGACATCCGAGGAGCGGGTCCAGGAATCGCCCTCACCGATCGTATGAGCCACAACGAAGTCTCTGGCAACCTGGTCGATCCCCGCGGGGGTCTCGCCTACTTCATGTCTTTCTCCGGTGGCAACAATACGTTTGCGCGGAATCGGTACACGGGCCGGTCGTCCACCCCGCTGCAGGCGCGGGAGATGGCCGGCAGTGATCTGATCGAACAACCGACCCACGAACCAAATCCACCCGCCCAACCATAAATCGCGCCCACCTAGAGTGTGCCCGTGAATAATCTGCTTGGTTTCGCCGTAGCATTGCTATTGTCGCTCTCGATAACGGCAGTCGTGCGCCGGGTGGCCGTTCACGCCGCCCTCGTGGACGCGCCCCGCGGAGACCGCTGGCACCGGCGTGCGGTGCCGCGACTCGGGGGAATTGCCATCTACGTCGCCTTTACGGCGACCCTGCTCTTGATCCACCGACCGGCGGTGACGCCTGCGATGATCGGCCTCCTGATCGGCGGGGCCGCGATCTTCCTCGTCGGCCTGGTCGATGACCTGCGCCGGTTGGAGAATCGTACGAAGCTCATTTTGCTGATCGTGTGCGCCGTGATTCCCGCGATCGCCGGTATACGGTTCACATTCTTCCCGGTACTTCTCGGGGTGCCGCTCGCCGTCGTATGGATCCTGGGAATCACCAACGCCTTCAACTGGCTGGACAACATGGACGGTGTCGCCGCGGGGGTCGCGGCGATCGCGACGCTGAATCTGGTGCTGTTCGACCTGTTCTTCAATGGAGGTACGGTGGCACCGCTCGCGCTGGTCCTAGCGGGCGCCGCCTTGGGATTCTTGGTGCACAACCTGCCGCCCGCACGGATCTTCATGGGAGACTCGGGCAGCGGGTTCCTCGGGTTCACGGTGGCGACGATCGCGGTGATCGGCAGCTACCGGGACGTGTCGAACGTGCTGCTGGCGGTGCTCGTGCCGGCCATGATCCTGGCGGTGCCGATCTTCGACACGGCCATGGTCACATTGATGCGGGTCCTCAACCGCCGGCCGGTTTTCAAGGGCGGACGGGACCACCCGGCGCACCGACTGGTCGCGATGGGGCTCCCCGAACGCCGGGCGGTCGCACTGCTCTATAGCCTGAGTGCGCTGGCCGGCGCCTCAGCGCTGGTGGCTTCCCTCCCGGGGTTGCTGACCGGCGTGACCGTGTCGATCGTGCTCATCCTGGGCTTTGTGGCGCTGGGCGCCGTGTTGGGAGAGCTGCAGGTGTACGAAGAGTTGCCGTCCGGCAACGGCCACCACCGGACCGTGTTGCCCAGGCCCTTCCAGAACAAGAAGTGGATCGCCTTGATCGGGCTTGATCTGGTGCTGATAGCCATTGCGTACGTCTCGGCGCACCTGCTTCGCTTCGAAGGGCAACTGGCTGGGTCGATTGGTGTCATTGTGGCCGAGACGCTGCCGATCATGCTGGCCGCCAAGATGGTCGGTTTCGCGCTGTTCGGCGTGTACCGCGGCTCCTGGCGGTACGCCGGGTTGGTCGATCTGGTGAAGCTTGTGCAGGGCGCGAGCGTCGGATCGCTGCTCGGTGTGGCGGCCTTGTTCGTGTGGATGCACTTGTACGGGATGTCCCGCACCGCACTGGTCATCGATTGGCTGCTGACGCTGCTCCTGCTGTCCGCGAGCCGATTGTCTTTCCGGCTGGTGCGCGAGTACCTGGCCGCACAGGCCGAGGCGGGCCGCCGGGCGCTGATCGTCGGGACGGGCGAGGCCGAGACCGGTCTACTGGATCTGTTGCGCGTGCACCGCCCGTTGGCGTATCAACCCGTTGGCTTCTTGGACGATGACCCATCGAGGCGGGGGGCGATGATTCAGGGCTTGCCGGTCCTTGGATCGTGGCGCGAGCTCAGGCAACTCATCCGTCGACACCACGTCGATGAGGTGCTGCTCACCCCCGCCTCTTGTCCGCCCGAGATCATCGAGGAAATTAGCGGCGTATGTCGGCGCGCCGGTGTCCGAGCTAGAAAAGTCTCGCTCGTCCTTGAGTAGACGACGAAGAGGTGCGGTCGCCGCACCGGGCAAATCTCTCCGAGGCTGAGACCCATGATCAGTCAGGGAGAGGGATATATGAACCGATTACAGCATCGGGCGGCACTCGTGACGGGTGGCGCACAGGGATTGGGGCGGGCGATCGCGGTGGCCCTCGCTCGCGAAGGCGCTGCGGTTGGCGTCGTCGACATCGACGCGACCGGCGCCGGCCGCGTGGCCGACGAGATCGTGGCGTCCGGCGGGTCGGCGCTGCCGCTGCAGGCCGATGTCAGTCGGGCAGATCAGGTACGCGACGCCGTGGCGCGAGTGATCGATTGGTACGGCCGCCTGGACGTGTTGGTCAACAACGCGATGTGGTCGCGCCGAGATCCCGTGGCTGATGTAACCGACGAGACCCTCGATCGTATGATCGGAGTCGGTCTGAAGGCCATCTTCTGGACCGTGCAGGCCGCCCTGCCCCACCTGCGGGCCGTCGGCGGTGGGTCGATCATCAACATGGCATCGCTCGCCGGAGAAACGGGGTTCGCGGATACCTCCGTCTACTCGGCGGTGAAGGCCGGGATCATCGGGGTCACGCGCTCGCTGGCCGCGGAACTCGGGACCGCCGGCATCCGCGTCAACGCCATCTCGCCGGGTGCGATCCCCACGCAGGGGTCGCAGGCGACCATCGATGCAGCAGGGTGGGAGGCCCGCCGCCGGCGCACGCCGCTGGGACGCATCGGGGCCCCAGAAGACGTGGCCGGCGCCGCCGTCTTCCTAGCGTCAGATGAATCGGCCTTCGTCACGGGGGAGGTCGTGCGCGTCGACGGGGGGTGGGGGATGGCCGGCTCTGTCCCCTCGACGTAGACTCGGCCGCCGGTATCGTCCGCGATCGGGCAACGTACGCGACACAACGAGGCCGGGCGGCATGCGCCGTCCGGCCTCGTTGTGTCTTAGTGAATCTGGAACGCTAGCGGATCTGGCCGCGAATCTCTCCGCCCGGGTTCGCCTGCGTGTGGAACTGGACGTATGCGTTGCCGGCGTTGATCGCGTTGATGAGTGCGCTCATCGGCTGGTTCGCCAGCGGTCCCACGAAGTTCGCCGGGGTGATCGTGCCCTGACTGACGAGCCCGCTGTACGACCCCGGGATCGCGACCGGCGGAGGCGCCGCAGGATACAGCCACACCGCGACCGGACCGGCTACGCCCGGCGCGGCGATGTGGATGTGACCCATGATCACGTTCGTGATGCCGTTGAGATAGGCCCAGTAGGTTAGCCCGCTGGGTGTCATCTGGAAGATGGCCGTCGCGGTCGCCTGCGAGTTCACTCGTGGCACGCTCTCCCCCGCCGACAGATACGCCACCCACGATGTCTGCTGGGCGGTCGAGGTGCCCATCGAGGCCGAGGCCAACACCACGAGTATTGCGGCTATCAGGAGTGCTCTCCTCATATCATGTCCCCCCACCACAAGATGGCAGAACCCGGGCGCGTGGCCCGGGGCCGCCTCACTCGCTCTTATCTACACTAATCGTAGTCCTCGAGTGTCACAAGAGAGTAACGGACCCCGGCCCGCAGGGATTCACCGATCGTGTATCGTATACAATTCACGATGCACAGCAATGCTGCTCTCCCGTTCTGGGTCGAAGCCGGGCGTCTGGGACTCGAGCCGATCCAGACCGTGTCGCTCCATCACCAGGTCCAGGCCTACATCTTGAAGGCCACCTATGAGGGGCGCCTGCGCCCCGGTGACCGGCTCAACGAGAGCACCATCGCACCGCAATTGGGCGTGAGCCGCACGCCCGTCCGCGAAGCCCTCACCTATCTGGAAAGCACCGGGTTGGTCGTTCGGCACCCTCGCCGCGGGTTCTTTCTCGCCTCCCTTTCGGCCCAGGATGCGGAACACTGCTATGCGGTGCGCCAGCTGCTCGAAGGCCACGCGTCGCGGCAGATCGCCGGGAGGCTCACGGACGCGCAGGTTGACACGCTGCAGGCGATCATCGAGACGATGGGTCGTGCGGTCGAAGCCGGCAACTGGCCGCAGGCCGCCGGCCACAACATCGCATTCCACGAGACGATCATCGGGATCGCCGGGAACCCGGTGCTCCTGCGTATGTGGCAGTCTGTCGGGCCGGTGCTCTGGTACTTTGACTCGCTGACGCGGAGGATCGTGGACGCGCGCGCCAAAGAAGGATTTGTCAGGCGGCATCGGGCACTGCTCGCAGCCCTACGCCGTGGCGACGCTGCCGGCGCCGAGGCCGCGTTCGTCTCACATATCGCGGATGTCAGGCGGATCGTCGTACGTCGTTTGCAGACCGTGCCCGTCAACAAGAGGGGGGAAGGACGATGAGCAGGACGTTCAGGCGTGCAGCTCTGGTGCTGGTGGTGTTGCTCGGCCTCTCGGTACTGACAACCACCCCGCTACGCGCGCAGCAGCAGGTGATCCTACGCGTGCTCGACGAGGGCCCGCAGACTGGGCCGTGGGCCAAGTACGCGGCCGAGTACGAAAAGAGCACCAATGGTCGGGTGAAGGTCGAATGGATCGCGTCGCCGTGGCCCGGCATCCAGACCCGGCTGGCCACGAGTTTCGCGGCCGGGGACACGTCGATCGACATCGCGAAGACCTGGGGCGGCTGGACCGTTGAGTTCTGGCCGTTCTTCCAGTCGGTGGATGAGCGGTGGCCGGCCAAGGAGCGCGACAACCTGCTCTCGTATGCCCTTCATCCGGTCTCCGCAGCAGGGCACGTATTCGGCGCCCCGCGGCACGTGACGCTCTACTACTTCTACTGGAACAAGAAGATGTTCCGCGACGCCGGGCTCGATGCGGAGAAGCCGCCGCAGACGTACGACGAGCTCGTCGCGGTGTGCAAGAAGCTGACCAAGACCGGCCCCGACGGTCGCGTGGTCCAGTGGGGTTACGCGGAGAGCATGGACGGCGGCTCACCGATGCTGAACACGTTCGAGCGATGGCTCTATCGGGCCGGTGGCGACATCCTCGACTCGCGAGGCAACCCCACGCTGAACGACCGCCGCGGCCTGCGGGCCCTCCAGGTCATCTACGATCTGATCTACACGCACAAGTGCATGGACCCGGGCGCAATGCAGTTGGGGAACCCCGCGACCCGTCAGGTCTTCAACGCCGGACGTGTCGCCATGATGTCCATGTGGGGATCCGGGTGGGCCGAATCAAACGATCCGAACCGGGCCACCAAGGATGTCATCGGCAACGTCGGCGTCACGATCCTCCCGGCGCTCGATCTGTCGATCACCCGCAGTGCGACGATCCACGGATCCGAAGGGTACGCGATCACCAAGGCGGCCGCCCGGCGCGGCGTGGCGGATGAGGCCTGGAAGCTCCTCCAATACATGACGTCGGAGACCGTACAGATCGAGGCGCTCAAGACGCGCGGGTACATGCCGCCGTCCTTGAGGCTCTACAATGATCCGGAACTGAAGCGTGACCCCTACTTGGCCCCGCTGATGGCGGCCACCATTGAAGCCGGCAAGTATCCGGTCAAACGGTTTGTCTGGTCGGACTACGGCAGGATCGAAGACACGGTGGAATCTGAGCTGCAGGCCGCGCTCCGCGGTCGCAAGCCGCTGCAGGCCGCGCTCGACACGGCGGCCCAGGCGATAGCCCGCATCCTCAAGGGTCCCTAGCTGAACCCTGAAGGCGTCATGCAGAGACGGCGTCGCCTGCGGCTGCAGGCGACGCCGTTCGTCTTGCTGGCGCCGGCCATCGCGCTGCTGGTGGCGGTCGCCGCCTATCCGCTCTTTGGCGCGCTGCGTCTGAGCCTGCTGCAGTTCCGGCTCAACACGCCTGTGCGGTTCGTCGGACTCGCCAACTACCAGCGCCTACTCCAAGACCCGCAGACCCTCGAGTCGCTGGGTATCACCGCCGTCTTTGTGGCCGGCAGCGTGACCACGGTCATGGTCCTGGCCTACCTGCTCGCGCTGCTCCTGTATCAGGACTTCCCCGGACGCCGCATCGTAAGAGCCATCGTGTTGATCCCATGGGCGCTGGCGCCGGTCGTTAACAGCATCTTGTGGAAATCCATGTACGCGCCGACCTTTGGTCCGCTCAACGATATCCTCACGAGAACAAAAGTACTGGCGCAGCCGGTGAACTGGCTCATCGACTATCCGATGCACAGCCTGATCCTGGCCTATGTCTGGAAGGTGCTGCCCCTGCCGACCCTGCTGGTCCTGGCCGGTCTCGAGGGCATCCCCAACGAGCTGTACGAGGCCGCCCAGGTGGATGGCGCCGGCTCCGTGCGTCGGTTTCGGTTCATTACGTTGCCGTTGATGCGCACCGTCAGCCTACTCGCGCTGATCCTGATGCTCGTCGACTCGCTGCACGTCTTTGCGATCGTGGACCTGCTCACACGCGGCGGCCCGGGAGGCCGCACGATGGTGCTGAACTACAGCATCTTCCGCACGGCCTTCCGGTATCTCGACTTTGGCTATGGTGCGGCCATGGCCTTCGCGCTCACCGCGATCGTCCTGATCCTGGCGTTTTTCTACCTCCGTGCGTCGGCCGAAGCCGCCATGGTGACGGAGCGGTAGGCGCGGGGCCATCCGATGAGACGACTTGCGCCTCGCCTGAAGCGGCTCTTCGTGTACGCGGCGGTGACCGGTGTCGTGGTCTGGGCATTGTTTCCGATCTGGTGGGTGGGCACCAGCAGCGTGCGGCCGCAATATGAGATCGTCCAGACGCCTCTCCGGTATATCCCGCAGACGGTGACCGCGCGCAGTTACCGCATGGCGTTTGAGGATCCCGCGTTCGTGCGCGCGCTCCAAAACACGATCGCCGTGGCGGGTCTGACAACCATGCTGGCCGTGGGGACGGGCGCGTGTGCCGCCTACGCCTTTGCGCGGTTCACCTTCCCCGGCAAGCGATCGCTGTTCCTGGCGATCTTTCTGCTGCGGATGGTGCCGGCGTTCACCCTGGCGATCCCGCTGTTCGTGACGTTGCGGGCATACGGACTCATCGATACGATCCTGGCCCTGGTGTTGACGCACACCATCTTGGTGCTGCCGGTGTGCATCCTGATCATGCGGACGTTTTTCGAGGGGCTCCCGGTAGCCTTCGAGGAGGCCGCGCTGGTCGATGGCGCCACTCGCTTCCAGGCGATGACGCGCGTCGTGCTGCCGCTGTCGGCGCCGGCGCTGGTGGTGGCCGCCGTCCTCTCCATGATCACGTCGTGGAATGACTATCTGTTTGGGCTGCTCTTCACACTGTCGAGGGCCCGCACGCTCATGGTCGCCATCGCCGACGTGGAAGGGGCCTTCTACGTCGACTACCCCTTGATCGTCGCGCGGGGCATGATCGGGTTGATCCCGCCCGTCGTGGCCGCGCTGTTGTTCCAGCGCTATCTGGTCCGCGGTCTGACCGGTGGCGCGATGACACAGTGAGGCCAGGGGAGCGTCCTTCATGAAACTTGCGGCCTTTAGCAGCGACGGGCGAAACGGAATCGGCGTGGTGACCGGGGACGAGATTCTCGACCTGACCGCGGCGTGGCCCGCGCTGGCCGGCGCGGGCGGCGGACGGGCGCCGGAATCGATTATCGAGTTGTTGAATCCCGACGGCCTCGCGGCACTGTCCGCGCGTCTGTCGCAGGCGTCCGGCGCCGGCGCCAGGCGACACGTGCTCCCGCTGGACCGGGTCCAACTACACGCGCCGCTGCCACAGACGGGCAAGTTGCTCTGCGTCGCATCGAACTACGCGGCGCACATCGCCGAGGCCGGGCGCGAGGCTCCGGTGGACCGCCACAAGATCACGCCCTGGTTGTTTCTCAAACCGGCGACGTCGATCATCGGACCCGGCGAGCCCATTCCTATCCCACGCATGGGTCAGGCCATCGACTGGGAGGTGGAGTTGGCCGCGGTCATCGGGCGGGGTGGCCGGCACGTCCCCGTTGAGCGGGCGCTGGACATCGTGTCCGGATACACGATCGTCAATGACATCTCGGAGCGACGCTTCAAGGTGCCCGAGGGGCGGCCGAAACGCGACTTCGATGCCTTCTTCGACTGGCTCCACGGCAAGTGGTTCGATGGGTTCGCGCCGATGGGCCCGTGGGTGGTCACGGCCGACGAGATCCCGGATCCGCAGGGCCTGGCGATCGAGCTGCGCGTGGACGGCCGGGTGCGGCAGCAGGGGTCGACCGGCGAGATGATCTATCCCGTCGCCGAGCTGGTGGCCTTTGCCTCGTCGATCATGACGCTGCTACCCGGCGATGTGATCGCGACGGGGACGCCGCACGGCGTAGGCGCCGCCACCGGGGAGTTCCTCAAGCCCGGCGCCACGGTGGAGTGCCGGGTGGAGCGGATCGGGACGCTGGTCAATCCGGTGGTCGCCGAATGACGCCCGTCCGCGTGGCGGTCATCGGGGTCGGGCAGCCCTTTCATCACCTGCCGGCGCTTGCGCGCATCGAGGGCGCGGCGCTGGTGGCCCTGTGCGACGTCAGCGAGAGTCGACTGCAAGAGGCGGGGCGGACCTACGGGGTCTCGGCACTCTTCACCGACTACCGGGTGATGCTGGAGCGCGCGAAGCCCAACGCCGTGTACGTCCTCCCGAGCGTGGCCCGCACGGTCGAGGTGGCATCCGAATGTCTCGATCGCGGGTTTGCCTGCTTCATCGAGAAACCACCGGGCATCAAGGCGGCCGACACGCGCGGTCTGGCGCAGCAGGCGCGGCGGCGCGGGGTCACGGTCATGGTGGGATTCAACCGGCGGTTTCACCCGCTGGTCACGGCGGCGCGCGCGGCCATGACCGGCCACGGGCGGCCGTCGTCGGTGATTGCCGAGTGGTGGAAGCCGCTGCTGATGGACGACATGGGACGCACCTTCCCGCCGGTGGTGCTCGACAACCTGTTGTCCGTGACGACGGTCCACAGCGTCGACACGCTGCGGTTTCTCGGGGGCGACGTCGACGAGATCCTCGGGGTGGCCGGCCGGTGGTACAGTCCGTACCCGGACGCGGTGCACGCACTGCTGCGATTTCGTGGTGGTGGGGTCGGCGTGCTGCTGAGCGACTATCACACCACGAAGGTCGAGCGGTTGCAGATACACGGCGAGGGTGTGTTGATCGAACTGCACGGGACCGGCGCGCCGTACCGGGAAGGCCGCATTTTCGCCGCGGGCCGGTGGGCGCCGCTCGCGCCCGCCCCCGGCGACCGCACCGACCCCGACGGTTTCTTCGACGAAGATCAGCACTTCATCGCTTGTGTGGCCTCGGGGAGGTCCGTCGGGCCTGAGGGCGCCGATCTGGACGATGCCGTCCACACCATGGCCCTGGCAGAGGCGATCATGCAGGCGGCGCGTCAGGGCTGGGAGGGACGGTCACCGGCCCGCGTCGAGGGATCCTGATGATGATGGCCGATCTGGATACCCCCGTACTCGTCGTCGATCTCCCCCGGATGGAGCGCAACATTCGCCGCATGGCGGACTTCGGACGCGAGGCCGGCGTCAAGGTGCGCCCACACGTCAAGACGCACAAGACCCCGGCGCTGGCCCACATGCAACTCGCGGCCGGCGCGACCGGTGTGACGGTTGCCAAACTCGGCGAGGCCGAGGTGATGGTCGATGCCGGGATCACCGACGTCCTGGTGTGCTATCCGATCGTCGGCGAAGACAAACTCCTCCGCCTGGCCCATCTGGCCCGCCGCGCGAAGATGAGCGTTGCGCTGGATTCCTTTGAGGTGGCCGAGGGACTCGCGAAGACCGCCAGGGAACACGGCGTGCACTTCGACCTGCTGGTGGAGATCGACTCGGGTCTCAACCGCTGCGGCCTGCCCCCGGGCGAGCCCGTCGTGGCGCTGGTGCAGCGGATCGTCCGGCTCACCGGTGTGACGGTCATCGGTCTGCTGACCCACGCCGGGCATGCCACCCGTGCGATTGCCCCCGACGAGCGAGACGCCATCGGCCGGTACGAGGGTGACTGCGTCGTCACGACCAAAATGCTGATCGAGGCGGCCGGGGTCCCGATCCGTGAGGTGAGCGTGGGCTCGTCGGCGACCGTCCGCGTCTCCGGCCGCGTGCCGGGGGTTACCGAGATCCGTCCGGGCACGTATATCTTCAACGACTTCATGCAGATGACTGTTGGCGCCTGCGCCGAGGAAGACTGCGCGCTCACGGTGGTGAGCACGGTGGTAAGCTGGCCCGCGCCCGATCGCGCCATCGTCGACGCGGGGAGCAAGTGTCTGAGCAGCGACTTCCACCGGGCGAACAGCCGCATGACGGGTTATGGGTACGTGAAGGGCAGCGGCGGCGGATTGACTGTGGCGCGCGTAAGTGAAGAACATGGTGTGATCCAATTGTCTGAAGGATGGCCGCTGTCCGAAGGACAGCGGCCGATTTCGATCGGCGACCGGATCGAGATCGTCCCGAACCACGCCTGCGGCGCGCTGAATCTCTGGGACACGCTGGTCGGTGTTCGCGATGGTGACGTCGAAGCCGTGTGGCCGGTGCTGGCCCGAGGCAAGGTGCGGTGATCTACCGCGCCGCGATTGTCGGCTGCGGCCGCAAGGCGGCGACGCTCGACGACGAGGTTCGGTGCCGCATCAACTACAGCATTCCGCCGGATACGCACGCGGCGGCGTACCAAGTGATCCCGGCGGTCAGCCTGGTCGCCGCCGCCGATCCCAACGAGTCGAAGCGCCGTCTGATGCAGGCCCGCTACCGCATACGGGCGGTCTACGCCGACTACCGCGAGATGTTCGCGCGCGAACGCCCCGATCTGGTCAGCGTTACCACCCGCGCCCCGCTGCACGCGGAGGTGACGATTGCCGCCGCCGAAGCGGGCGCGAAGGGCGTCGTGTGCGAGAAGGCCATGGCGACGAACCTGGATGAGGCCGACGCCATGATCGAGGCCTGCCGGCGCGCGGGGACGGTCTTGGTCATCAACCATACGCGGCGCTGGCACCCCACGTTTGAGCGCTCGGCGCGCCTGGTGCGCGGCGGCGCGATCGGCACGCTGCGCTGCGTCATCGGCGTCTGCCCCGGCCCGCTGATCCACAATGGGACGCACCTGTTCGATCTCATGAGGATGTTCGGCGGTGAGGTCGCGTGGGTCACCGGGGACGTGCGCTCGGACGCGCTCGAGGACGCGCCCGGCCGCGCGATGCTCGGGTTCCGCGACGGCGCCGTAGGACTTGTCGATTTGGACAGCGCCGTGGGGCTGGCGGTCGAACTGCAGGGGACCTCGGGGCGTCTGTTCATCGATCCTACAGAAGACGGCCTCACCCTGTGGGAGTATCGCGACCCGCCGCCGCCCGCGGGCCAACAGGCGTGGTATCAGGGCCGGCCGTGCCGGGAGCGCGTCGTGCGACACGTGCCGGGAGGCGGCGGCCGGGGGACGCTGGTCGCCGCCATCGAAGAACTGATCGCGTCGATCGACGCCGGGCGCGAGAACCGGTCGAGCGGTGAAGATGGGCGGGCGGCGCTGGAGATCGCGCTCGCAACCTACTCATCGCACGCTCGCGGCGGCGCGCGTGTCGCGCTGCCGCTGCCCGTGCGCGGTCTCACCGTCATCTCACGATAGCCGCACACCGGGTGACGGCCCGAGGGAGGGACGGGTACGCGTGTCATCGGTGCTGTTGCGAAACGGCAAGGCGATGCAGTTGCAGGGCGTGTCCAACGGCGCCCATGTCGACATCGGTATTGATCGCAGCGGCCGGGTGATCCTGGCCGGAGCCTGGGACGGTCGCCAACCGTTCGATCGAACGGTCGATCTGCGCGACGCGTGGATCTCGCCGGCGTGGATCGACCTGCACGTGCACTGCTACTACGGCGGCACGTGGCTCTCCCTGCGGCCCGAGCAGATCGGCCCGGCGGCGGGTGTCGGTCTCTTGGTGGATTGCGGGAGCGCGGGCGCCGCGAACTTTGCGGGGCTACGCGAGTTCATCATCGAGCCGTCCCCATTTCCCATTCTCGCCTACCTGAATATCAGTCTGATCGGTTTGGTCGCGGCCAATCGCGTCAGCGAGCTCATCGGCGACGCCGTGCTCGATCCGGTGCGGACCGCGGCGTGTGTGGAGGCGCACCGTGACCTCATCCGGGGTATCAAGGTGCGGGCCAGTAACCAGGTCGTTCGTGAGTGGGGCATGGCGCCGGTCCGCGTGGCTAAGCAGGTGGCGCGCGCTGTTGGGCTGCCGTTGATCGTCCACATCGGCGAAGCGCCCCCCACGCTCGGCGAGATACTCGACATCCTCGAACCCGGTGACGTCGTCACGCACTGCTTTACCGGTCGGATCACCACGTCGATCGGTCGGCACGAGCCGTACTTTCGGCGGGTGCAAGACATGGCGGCGCAGGGCCTGATTCTTGATCTGGGGCACGGGCAGGGGAGTTTCAACTACCAGACCGCGCGCAGGGCTGTCGAGCGGGGTCTGCTGCCGCACGTGATCAGTACCGACCTGCACGTTGGCTGCATCTGGGGGCCCGCGTGGGACCTGGCGACCACCATGTCCAAGATGCTCGCGGTGGGGATGTCTCCAACCGACGTCGTGGAGCGTGTGACTGCGGGTCCGGCGCGGTTTCTGCGCCTGGAACATTGGGGGGCCGTTCACACGGGCACGCCAGCGCGGTTTACGGCATATGAGATCAGCGAGGGCAGCGAGAGACTCCCGGATTCTGACGGAACCCTGGAGACGATTCGGGGATTCTACGAGCCACGATACACGATCATCGGCGACACGGTGACCCCCGCCGCGCGCAACACCATCCGGGATCGAACGAGCGTTTCGATCTAGGAACCGGGAGGAAGCCGCACGCGCAGTCGCCAAGTGCATTAGACAGGCACCTCGGGGGGGGACGCGTGGATCCAATCACCAGGCGGATCCGGGACCTCGTGGATCGTGAACGAGCGTTCCGGGCCAGGGATCTCTACTTCTATCTCCAGCCGGTTGAGGCCGTGGACGGCGCCTACGCTGTGATCGGTGGTCGCCGGATGCTCATGGCGTCGTCCTATTCGTATCTCGGCCTCATCGGGCACGCTGCCATTGAAGAGGCGGCGAGAGATGCGGTGACCCGCTACGGCACCGGCACGCACGGTGTCCGGCTGCTCGCCGGCAACACCGACCTGCACGACCGGCTTGAGCGCCGTCTCGCCGTCTTCACCCGCGCGGAGGCCGCGGTCGTGTATTCGAGCGGGTACCTGGCCAACTTTGCCGCCATCTCGGCGCTGATCGGCCGGGGCGACGTCGTCGTCTGTGACAAGCTCGATCACGCCAGCATCGTCGATGGGTGCCTGCTGTCCGGCGCGCGTTTCATCCGTGTCCCGCACAACGACATCGCGGCCTTCGACCGCGAACTGGCTCGGGTGCCGGAGGGTTCGAGCGCGCTGGTCGTTGTCGATGCGGTCTTCAGCATGGACGGCGATGTCATCGACCTGCCGCCGCTGGTCGATGTCTGCCGGCGGCGCAACGCCTGGCTGATGGTTGACGAGTCTCACTCGCTGGGAGTGTTGGGTGAAGCCGGCCGGGGTATCGAGTCGCACTTCGGGCTGGAGGGCGCTGTCCAGATCAAGATGAGTTCGCTTTCGAAGAGCGTTCCCTCGCTTGGTGGCTACGTCGCCGGATCGTCTGAGATGGTGACCTATCTCAAGCACGCGTCGCGGGCGTTCATTTTCTCGGCTTCGCTTGCCCCAGCCAGCACGGCAGCGGTGATTGCGAGCCTCGATGTCATGGAATCTGAGCCCGGACGCGTGGTGCGCCTGCAGGCAAATATTCGCCGCCTACGAGCGGGGTTGCGCGCGGCCGGCGTCCCCGTGCGTGATGATCCCACGCCGATTGTTCCGGTGATCACGGGTGACGATGACGCTGCGCTGCGCATGGCGCGGTATCTTTTCGACCGCGACGTCTTCGCGCTCCCGGTCCTGTCACCGGCCGTCCCACCGCACACGAGCCGGCTGCGGATCACGGTGACCGCCGCCCACACCGACGCGCAGGTGGACGAAGTCGCCAGCGCGGTCGCGGCGGCCTGGCGCCAGGTCGTGCCGGCCCTCGTGAAGGACTGATCGCTGGGAGGGGCACCGATGGGCGACATCGTCAACATCATCTGGATTCTCGTGCTGCTGCAGGTGTTTATCCCGCTCATCCAGCAGCGGATGCAGGCGGGGCGCCGGCTCATGGCGATCCGCGCCATTGAGACGCGGCGGAACTCTCGAGTGATCACCATGATCCACCGTCAGGAGACGATGAGCCTGCTCGGGCTGCCTATCGCCCGCTACATCGACATCGAGGACTCCGAACAGGTCCTCCGCGCGATACGGCTGACGCCCCCGGAGATGCCGATCGACATCATCCTGCACACCCCCGGCGGGCTCGTGCTCGCCGCGGAGCAGATCGCGTCGGCGTTGAAGCGGCACAAAGGGAATGTCACCGTGTTTGTCCCGCACTACGCCATGTCCGGCGGGACGTTGCTCGCCCTGGCGGCCGACGAGATCGTGATGGATCCCGACGCGGTCCTCGGACCGGTCGATCCGCAATTGGGCGGCCCGCAGGGCAGTTATCCCGCGGCGTCGATCCTCAAGGCCCTCGAACAGCCCAACCCCAATCGCGA
>JBGQGY010000014.1:0-42513 GCA_041497675.1 bacterium
CGCCTTGACCAGACCCATCCCGACACCCAGGAGCTGTCCTGACATTTCGGGCCGCTTGGCACCCGGCAGGAGGCTGATCAACAGCGAGAACAGCGCGTAGAGGATGACGTAGGTAACCACAAACCCCACCGTGCGTGCCCAGTCTTCAGTGAACTCCGCTGAGACGATGAGTGAATCGGTCCACTTCGCGATCGGCAGTCCTGCGACCGGCATGGCGATCGCCGAGATGACGTAGGCGGCGATCACCGCACACGCCCCCAGCAGCGGCACGACCACTCCCTTGAGCAGGCCCTGCAGGACGAACCAGATGGCCATCGCCACCATGACCCAGTCGAGCCACGTCATTGCCAGCGCCCCCCCTCACCTTACCCATACCCAGATGGCGTCGATCGGTCGCCATCAGAGCCGAATCGTCACCGGGAGGCGCTCCGGCAACGCCTCGTGGATCCGCCGGATGACCCCGTCGACCTCTTCTCCTGCCAGCGTCCGGTCCGGGGCCCGGAAGATCAGCGTGTACGCCAGATTGCGCAGCCCCTGGGCGAGGGGCGGTCCGGCATAGACATCGAACAGTTCGACACTCTCAAGGAGAGTTCCCGCGATCTCGCGGATCGCGGATTCCACCTGAGCCTGCGGCAACGCCTCTGGGGCGACCACGGCCACGTCGCGCCGGACGGCGGGGAAGCGCGGGAATCCGGAGAAGCGCGGCTGCGTCACCGCCCGTTCGAGCAGGCCGCCAAGCGTCATCTCTGCCACGTAGGTCCGCCCGGGCAAGTCAAACCGCGCGGCCACGTCGGGGTGCAACTCGCCGGCCGCGCCAACGACGTCACCGCCGAAGACGATCTCACCGCCACGAGAGGGGTGTAGCCAGGCGCGTTGAGCGGGGTGAAGCGCCAGCGGTCCGATTCGCAGTTCGGCGAAGAGCGTCTGCAGCGCGCCGCGCAGGTGAAAGAAGGTGACGTCCCGGTCGCCGCCGTCGTGCCGCCAGTCGCCGGTCAGCCACGGGCCGCGGAGGGCGAGGGCAAGCGCGCGGCGCTCGTCGATGCCGGCGGTCTGTGCGCGGGCAAACACCCGACCGATCTCGAACAGGTGCACGGCCTCACGGCGATGGCTGACGTTGACCCGGACGGCCTCCAGCAGCCCGGGCAGCAGACACGGCCGGAGGTGCGTGTGGTCGCTGGTGAGCGGGTTGCGCAGCGGGACCGGGTTGCGCCAGGGATCACCATCCTCGATCCCGAGGCGCTCGAGCAGCCGCACGCTCACCAGCGAGATGGTACACGCCTCCGTGAGCCCGGCGCGGATCAGGGCGTCGCGCGCGGACGCCTCCGTCTCCAGCTTCGACGCCCGGCGGCCCTGGTGCATGGCTTCGACGGGCAGCGCCTCCGGGATGCGCTCGTAGCCGTAGTGACGCACGACCTCTTCGATCAGGTCCTCTTCGCGCTCGAGGTCGCGGCGGCCGATGGGCGGCGTTGCACGAATGACGTCGCCGTCACGCCGCAGATCGATGCCCAGTCGCGTCAGGATGGCCTCGGCGTCGGCGACGGGCACGGTCATGCCGAGCACGCGCCGCAGTCTCGGCAGCCGCAGGACGATGGTCGACCGCGACACAGGTCGCGGGTACGCGTCGACGCCGCCGCGCAGCACGCGGCCACCGGCGAGCTCGGCGATCAATTGGGCGCACCGGCGCGCGGCCCGGGCCGTCCCTTCAGGGTCAACTCCGCGCTCGAACCGGGCACTGGCTTCGGTACGCAGACCCAGGCGGCGGCTGGTACGCCGCACGCTGGCCGGGGCAAACGACGCCGCTTCGAGCAAGACCCGGCGGGTGGTCGCGCTGATCTCGGTCTCGCCGCCGCCCATGATACCGGCGAGCGCCACCGGTCGCCGCGCATCCGCGATCACCAACATCTGCGGATCCAGCTCGCGCGTGACGCCATCGAGTGTGACCAGCCGCTCGCCGGCGGCCGCCGGTCGCACAACGATGCGCCGTTCGGCCAGTGTGTCCAGGTCGAACGCGTGTTGCGGCTGACCCCACTCCAGCATGACGTAGTTCGTCGCGTCGACAATGTTGTTGATGGGACGGACCCCGGCGGCCTCCAGCCGCGAGGCCAGCCACGCGGGCGATGGCCCCACCGTCACGCCGGTGATCACTTGCGCGATATAGCGCGGGCACAGACCGGCGTCGGCGATCTGGACGGCGGTCAGCGTCGACGCGGCCGGATCGTGCTCGTCGAGGCGGTCCTCCGGGAGCCGGACGTCACGCCGGCGCCAGGCCGCCATCTCACGGGCGATCCCGATCAGGCTGAGCAGATCCGGGCGGTTGGATGCGATCTCGAGGTCGAACACCACCTCATCCCCCGCCTGCTCGACCGACTCGACGCCCAGACCGAGCATGGGCAGTTGCTCTGCGAGCACCGCCGGCGTCTCGGACACGTCGACATACTCGCGCAGCCAGGACAGCGGGGCTTTCATCAGAACTGCCCCAACAACCGCAGATCGTTTTCCCAGAACAGCCGGATGTCGGGGATGCCGTAGCGCACCATCGCCGGACGGTCGACGCCCAGACCGAATGCAAACGCCGTGTAGCGCTCGGGATCGATCCCGCCCATTTCCAGCACGCGTGGGTGGAACATGCCGCACCCGCCGAGTTCGAGCCAGCGGCCTTCGAAGGTCACGGCCAGCTCGGCGCTGGGCTCGGTGAAGGGAAAGTAGCTCGGCTGGAACCGCGTGCGCGTCTGCGGGCCAAACATCTCGCGCGCAAACGTCGCCAGCACGCCCTTGAGGTCGGCAAACGTGATGCAGTCCCCCACCATGAACCCGTCCACTTGGTGAAAGACCGGCATGTGTGTGGCGTCGACCGTGTCGCGGCGATAGCACCGGCCGCTGGTCACGATCCGCATCGGCGGTTTCCGTTCGAGCATCACCCGCGTGTCGACCGCGGTGCTCTGCGTGCGCAGCAGCAGATCATCGGCCAGATAGAACGTGTCCTGAGTGTCACGGGCCGGATGATCGATCGGCATGTTGAGACGTTCGAAGTTGAACTCTTCGGTCTCGACTTCGGGCCCTTCGACGACTTCGAACCCCAACCCCATGAAGATGCGCTCGACTTCGTCGAGCGTGCGGCGCAGGATGTGGCGGCGGCCCACCGGCCCGCGGAGACCCGGCAGCGTGACGTCGATCCGCTCGGCCTCCAGACGCGCGGCCGCGACGTGCGTGGACAGCTCTGCGGCCCGGGTCGCCATCGCCTCTTCGATGGCGGCGCGCGCCCTGTTGAGGCGCGCGCCAAACGCGGCGCGCTGGGTCTCGGGCATGCGGGGCAGAGTCGCCATCAACCCGGCCAGCGTGCCGCGCCGGCCCAGCGCGGCACGGCGGACGGCTTCGAGATCCTCGGGCGTCGCCGCGGCGCAGAGCGCCGCCGTGGTATCTTCCATCAGGCGATCGACCTCGTCGGACACGCGACCCTCCTTGATCAAAACACTACAGCGATCAAAACACTACAGCGCCTCCGTCCCAGGGACGAAAGCGCTGCCTCCGCGGTACCACCCTCGCGGATATCGGCGGGACGGTTCCGCGGTACTCGTCTCCGTCAACGTCTTGCGTGCGTCAGTTCGGCGAGACCCAGCCGATCGTGATCGCTCTCAGACACCTGCGATAGCCAAGGTACGCCCAGACCGATCCGGTTGCCTCGAACACACGCCAGCACAGCGCTGCAGACCAGCTGGGTTCCATGTCGGACGCGAGTATAACACACGCGGGGAAATCCTCGCAAGCAAAACGCGCGCCGGGGGCATACCGTTGGGATATTAGCAGGCGGCCGCGCCCCGGCGAACGACTTCGTACAACAAGAGTGCCGCTGCGACGGCCACGTTCAGCGATTCGGCCGGACCGAACAGCGGGATGCGCACGCCGGTCCCGACCGCGGACCACACAGGGTCCGATCCGCGGGCCTCGTTCCCGACGATAATCGCCACGGGACGGTCAACGCGGGCTTCACGGTAGTCCACCGATCCCCGCGCATCCGCCACCAGCATGCGCACCCCGTGCTGCGCGAGCGCGCCGCTCAGCGACGCGGCGTCCATGGAGACCAGCGGAAGCCGAAAGATCGCCCCGGCCGTCGCGCGGAGCACCTTCGCGTTGTACGGATCGACGCCGCCCGGTGTGATGGCCATCGCCGTCGCGCCTGCGGCGAGGGCGGTGCGCACCATCGTCCCAAGGTTGCCGGGATCATGCACCTGATCGGCGACGAGGAGGAAGAGACCGACCGTCTCCAGGACCGCCGTCGCGCCCGGGGCCGGACGCCGCGCGATGGCCACGATCCCCTGGCTCGTGTCGACCTGTGCGGCCGCCTGGACGACGCGCGGGGAGGCCGCGTGAACGCGTGCGCCCGCCGCCCGTAGTCGCTCGGCGAGCGAGACGCGTCGCGTGTCAACCGGATCAGGGTCGACGAGGACCTGGTCGAAGTCAATCCCGCCGGCCAATGCCTCGGTGATCAGGTGGTAGCCGTCGAGCAAGATGCGATCGTCCGCATCACGGCGGGGCGCTTGGGCCAGCCGGCGAAAGGCCGCCACGACGGGGTGGCGCGTGGACGTGATCACCCCATGAATCTAGAGGGAACTCTCGAGCTTGGAAAGCTGCTTGTTCTCGCCCACGACGACGAGTACGTCGCCGGCGCGCAGTTGCATCTCGCTATCAGGCGAGATGAGCAGCTGCCCGTCGCGGCGGATCAACAGCACGCTCACGCCGTACCGGGCGCGCAGGTCCAGGTCCTTGAGCGAGCGACCCGACAAGCGATCGGGCACGCTCAGTTCTTCGATCGAGAACGTGGGAGACACTTCCATGATGTCCAGCACGCCGGGCGACGCCAGCTGGTGCGCGATTCGCGCGCCCATCTCGCGCTCGGGGCGCACGATGAGGTCGGCGCCCACCCGTTCGAGCACCTTCGCCTGTAGGTCATCGACGGCTTTGGCGATGATCTTCTTGCACCCGAGTTCCTTCAACAGGAGCGTAGTCAAAATGCTCTCCTGGATGAAGTCGCCGATCGCGACGACGACCGCGTCGAAGTTCCCAATCCCGACGCTGCGCAGCGCGTCCGCGTCGGTGGTGTCGATCTGCACCGCGTGGGTGACCTCGTCGGCCACCTCGCGCAGCGCCTCTTCATCCTTGTCGATGGCCATGACTTGATGGCCGAGCTGCGTGAGGGTGCTGGCCACGCTCCGGCCGAAGCGCCCCATTCCAATTACGGCATACTCGCTCATCGTCGAACTCCCATCGCTAGCCGAGATACACCCGCTCTTCGGGATACCGGACACGCAGCGGTCGCTGCTGCCGAGCCAATCCATACACAACCGTCAACAGGCCCACCCGCCCACTGAACATCGTCATCATGACGATCAACCGGCCCCAGGTCGAGAGGTCGGGCGTGATACCGGTCGAGAGCCCCACCGTGCCAAACGCCGATGTCACCTCGAACAGGCTCGACAGGAAGTCGCGCCGTTCAACCTCGACCAGCAGCACGGTCATCGTGACGACGAAGGCCAGAGACACCAGCACGATCGTCACGGCCTTGTAGATCACGGAGACCGGCAACCGTCGGTGGAAGAGCACGGGCTCGTGGGCGCCCCGAATGGTGCTCCAGATAACGGCAAGCGGTGCAATGAAGGTTGTGGTCTTGATGCCGCCACCGGTCCCGCCGGGTGAGGCGCCGATGAACATCAGCGCCACTATCAACATGAGCGTGGACTGCGCCAGGGCCCCGATCGGCACCGTGTTGAACCCCGCGGTTCTCGGCGTCACCGCCTGAAAAAGCGCGGCCAGCGCCTGCACCGGCGCGGACAACCCGCCCAGGGTCTTCGGGTTCCTGAACTCAAACAGCCAGATCAAGACTGCGCTCCCGACGATCAGGATAGCGGTGGACAGCAGCACGGTCCGTGAGTGGAGCGTCAGGCGCCTCGACCGCACGTCGAACAGCACCGTGAATCCGAGGCCGCCGACGACGATCAGGCCGGCGATCGTGAGTGAGACCACCGGGTCGCCAACGTAGCCGGTCAGGCTCCGAAACCCGCCCATCAGGTGGAAACCCGCGTTGTTGAAAGCGGAAATGCTGTGAAAGACCCCCAGGTAGATCGCGCGACCCACAGGCACCTCACGTACCCAGCGCAACGCCAAGATCGCCGCGCCGATCGCCTCGATCGACAGGGCAAGCACGATGAGCCGCTTGGTGAAGCGCACGACCCCGCCCATCTGATAGAGGTTGTAAGCCTCGGTGAGAATGATCCTCTCCCGCAGTCCGATTCGCCACCCCAGCAGCATAGCCAGCAACGCCCATGACGTCATGTACCCAAATCCGCCGAGCTGGATCAGCAGCATGATGACCAGCTCGCCGAAGGGGGAGTAGTGATCGGCCGTGTCGACGACGACGAGACCCGTGACGCAGGTGGCGGAGTTCGCGGTAAAGAGCGCGGTCAAGAACGGTGTAGGCTGGCCGTTTTCTGCGGCGATCGGAAGACTCAACAGCACCCCGCCTGCCAGGATCACGGCGGCGAAACCGAGCAGGATCGTCTGGGCCGGGGTGAGCCGCAGCCGGGCGGCAATCAGACGCCGTGGTACGACGACCGTGCTGGCCATCCGACGGAACGACTCCCTCAAGAAGTGAGGGCCGGGTTGACCCGGCCCGACCTGCCGCCGCTACTGCTGCGCGGCTATGGCTGTAGACGTTCCTTCGCCCGAGCGACCAGCTGATCAAACGCCGCGCGATCGCGCACCGCGAGGTCGGCCAGTATCTTACGATTGATCGTGATTCCGGCTTTGCGCAACCCGCTGATCAGGCGGCTGTACGAGACGCCGCTGCCGCGGGCCGCCGCGTTGATGCGTACCACCCACAGACGCCGGAACTGCCGCTTGCGCAACCGCCGGTCGACCAGCGCGCGGGCGAGCGCTCGTACCACGTACTGGTTGGCGAGCTTGTACCAGCGGCTCTTCCCGCCCCGGAACCCTTTCGCCAGCCGGAGAATCTTCTTGTGCCGGCGCCTGACGGTGATGCCTCGCTTCACTCGTGCCATAGCCGTCCCACCTTCCGCTTGTTAGCGCACGCGCTTGTTAGCGCGCGCTGGCTGCGCAGACGCCGTCAGACCCCCGGGAGCAGGGCGCGGATCCGTTCCTCGTCCACCGGGTGCACCGGAACCTCCTGGCGGAGGGAGCGCCTCCGCTTGGGACGCTTCTTCACTTTGAGATGCCCGCCTTGCTGGCGACCGCGGGTCAGCTTCCCCGAGCCGGTCACGCCGATGCGCTTTGCGGTCCCCTGATGCGTCTTCGACTTCTTCACACTCGAACTCCCACTCTACCCCTTCTTGGGGGTCATGATCATGATCATGTTGCGACCTTCAAGGAGCGGTATGCGCTCCATGACGCCGACGTCGGTGAGATCCTGGGCCATGCGAAGCAGGATCACTTCGCCAACCTTCGGATGGGCCATCTCCCGCCCGCGGAACCACATCGCGACACGCACCTTGTTGCCCTCCTTCAGGAACTCGCGGACTTGTCGGGTTTTCACCTGACGATCATGCTCGCCGATCTTTGGGCTCAGCCGCATGCCCTTCAGGTCCCCGCCCTTGGAGCGACGGCGGGCCACGTGGTCGCGCTTGCTCTGCTCGTACTTGTACCGCCCAAAGTCCATGATCTTGCAAACCGGCGGGCTGGCCGTCGGCGCCACCTCGACGAGATCCATCACGGCTTCCTGCGCTTTGGCCAGGGCCTCACGCGTCGGCACGACACCCAGCTGCTCGCCGTTAGGGCCGATCAGCCGTACTTCCCGCACCCGGATCCGATCGTTAATTCTCGTCTCGCGCTCGATACCGTTTCGCCCTCCTCGACAATCGTGACGCGGAAATATCGTCGCAAACGGGGAAAGTAGAAAGGGGACGGCATGAGCCATCCCCATAGCGTCGCCGGTACCACGGCGACCCGAGACGCACCGACCCTGCCCACGGGCGCTCGGGTGAGAAGCGGATGGCTTCTACTTCCGCCTGCACGACCGGACGGAGTATAGCACCGGCGGGCGAGTAGCGTCAATCAGCAGGGAGGACCGCCGCATGTCACCGAAAGAGTCACCCAAGGAGGTGCCGTATGAGTGAACAACCGCTTGCGCCACCGCCCCGGTCGGCGCTCACCATCCTCGGCACCAGCGCCCTCAGGACTCTGGCGGATGTCGGCCGTGCCTCTGTGATGATGCTTCAGGCCCTTGGCTGGATGCTCCGCGGCCGGTTGGAGTTGGGCGAGACCATCGAGCAGGTCAAACGCATCGGGTGGGACTCTGGGGTGATCATCCTGGTCACCGGGACGTTCAGCGGGATGGTGCTGGCGTTCCAGACCTCGACCACCTTCCTCAGGTTCGGCGCGCAGGGATACGTCGGTGGCCTCGTCGGCATTTCGCTGGCGCGTGAGGCCGCTCCCATCTTCACGGCCATCACGCTGGCCGGCCGCGTGGGTGCGGGCATCGCCGCCGAGATTGGGACCATGACGGTCACCGAACAGGTCGACGCGCTGCGCGTGCTGGCGACCAACCCGGTGCGGTTCCTGGTGGTGCCCCGCCTGCTCGCCGCGGCGATGGCCATGCCGGCGCTCACGGTGCTGGCCGACGTCGTCGGCGGAATCGGCGGATATGTCGTCGCGACCGGCGCGGGGATCCACTCGGGGACGTTTTGGGGGTCGATGCGTCAATTTCTCTATACCTATGATGTGTACGTCGGCCTGATCAAGGCCGCCGTGTTCGGGATCATCATCGCCGGGGTTGGCTGCTATCGGGGCCTGGAGACGAGTGGTGGCGCTGATGGCGTCGGCCGCGCGGCAACCGGGGCAGTTGTCACCGCCATCGTCATGGTGCTGGTCAGCAACTACTTTCTCAATCTGATCTTCTTCCGCACGAATTGACACACGGCGTGGCCACCACCTCTGCTGGGGTCGAGGAGGATCTGGTCGTCTCCGTGCGCGACCTGTGGAAGCGTTTCGGGGCCACCGTGGCCCTCGCCGGGGTGTCGCTGTCCGTGCGGCGACGTGAGACCCAGGTCATCATGGGCCCCAGCGGGTGCGGCAAAAGCGTGCTGCTCAAGCACCTGGTGGGGTTGCTGCGGCCGGACCGCGGCGAGATCCTTGTCTTCGGCCAGGCGGTCCACGCGATGCCCGAGGCGGCGCTCGATGCGTTGCGCATACGTCTGGGCGTGGTGTTCCAGGCGGCCGCCCTGTTCGACTCGCTCTCGGTGGCGGAGAACGTGGCCTTCCCGCTACGGCGGCACCGCCGCATGTCCGAGACCGAGATTGCGGCGCGGGTGACCGAGATGCTGGCCAAAGTCGAGATGGTAGGCACAGAATCGAAGATGCCCGCCGAACTCTCAGGCGGCATGCGCAAGCGTGTCGGCATCGCGCGCGCCCTTGCGCTGGACCCTTCGCTGATCCTGTATGATGAACCCACGGCGGGACTCGATCCGCTCACCGCGCGGACGGTGGACGACCTCATCCTCCGCCTGCGCGATGATTTGGGGGTGACGTCGATCGTCGTAACCCACGACTTGGACAGCGCCTTCCGCCTGGCCGATCGGCTGGCCGTCATGGAGGCCGGGCACTTCGTCGCCGAGGGCCGGACGGACGAGATCCGGGCCTCGACCCAACCGTTCGTCAGACGCTTCCTCGCCACGCACTTCGAGGTCGCGCGCTCATGACGTCGGAGGTCAAAGCCGGGCTGCTGACCGTCGTGGCGATCGCCATGCTGCTCTACGCAGTGTACTTCCTGAGCGGTGGCCTGGTCCGGGACAGAGGGTATGAGATCATCGTCCGCGTCGCCAACGCGGGTGGCGTGATCGTCGCCGCCCAGGTGCAGATGGCCGGTATCGACGTGGGTCAGGTCGCGCAGCTGCGGCTGAATCGCTTCAACCAGGCCGAGATCGTGCTGCGCATTCGGTCCGGTGTGTCGATTCCGACCGGATCGCGGTTTTCATTCGCCACGGCGGGTTTGTTGGGGCAGCCGTTCGTGACCATCACGCCGGGTCCGGCCGATGCGCCGCCCATGGCGCCCGGCACGGTGATCGCGGGCGAACTCCCCATCACGATTGAGGACCTGTTCGCGCGGGTGACCTCGGTCGCCACTCGCGCGGAGGAAGCCCTGAAGAACCTGAACCGGCTGATCGGCGATCCGCAGCTGGCCGAGGGACTGAGCGAGACCGTTCGCAACGCCAAGGACGCCACGGCGGCGATCCGTCAGGCGGCGGAGCACGTGCAGCGGATTGCCGACAACGTCGAGCGGACCACCCGGACGCTCGATCGGTCGATCAGCAGCGACGTGCCGGCGATCGCAAAGGAACTGCGGGCGATGTCGACCGACCTGGCGGCGGCCGCCCACGACGTTCGATCGATCGTGCACGACGTCGCGGCCGACGGCCGAACCGCTTCCCAGGTGAAAGACACGATCGGAGCCATCCAGCGCACCGCCCAGCGGATCGAGAAGATGGCCAACGACCTCTCGGGCGTGATCAACGAACAGGAAGTGCGATCGGTTCGAGGCTCGATCGCCGAGGTGCAGTCCGCGGTCACCGAGGCCCGGCAGGCCGTGGGTGAAGCCCGGGGGTTGATTACCCGCGCCTCCACCGTGGTCGACCGCGTCGGTCGCATCCTCCCCGAGCGGCTGGACATCCCGGACTTCCGCACCAGCTACCGGCTGGAGTACGAGATCTACTACGCGTCGCGGGTGGGGCACGACGTGACGTTTACGTTGCTCCCGGGCGCGCGACGACAGTACATCTTTTCATGGCGCGACATCGGCCAGACCGGCCGGCTGGGTCTGCAGGTCGGCAACCGGCTCGACGATTACCTCACGTTTCGCTGGGGGTTGATCGACTCGCAGGTCGGCGTCGGGCTCGACTATCAGCCGGCGCGGGCGTCTCTCTACTCCGTGGACCTCTACAACTTCAACCAGATCACGCTCAACGTGTACGCGCACTACTTCCTCCAGCCCGAATACGGCATCTCCTTCCGCTTGACCAACCTTTTCCAAACCCCAGGCCTCGGCATCGGCTACTTCCGCCGGTTCTGAGACGCGTCAGAACCCAAACAAAGAGAGCACTGCGAATCCGCAGTGCTCCCAAGATGAAGCGCGGCCTGCGCTTACCGCTTCTTCTTGGCCGCCTTCTTCTTCGCCACGCTAATCGCCTCCTCTCCAGAAACGCCATCGGGAATCTGTTCAATCATTCCCGCATTCGGGGCGAGAACATTCGCGAACCGCCACAAAATTCCTTCAGGACGGTTCGATCTTACGTAAAAATTCTTTCCCAACGCGTGAGGGGGCTAGACGCGGAGCGTTGTCTTGAACGTCTCGACGACGATCGACACGTGTTCGGGGACGATGTGACGGTGAGTAACCAGTCGAAGCCGGCGCGCGCCGATCACCGACACCCGGACCCCGCGGCTGCGCAGGAGATCGGCGAAGGGGCGCGCCTCGCGCTCGAGGTCGAGTCGAACCATGTTGGTCTGCACGCGCGCCATGTCGACGCGGACACCGGGCACCGATGTGAGTCCCTCCGCCAGCAACCGCGCGACGCGGTGATCATCGGCAAGGCGGTCGGTCATCTGCTCGAGGGCGACGACGCCGGCGGCGGCGAGCACGCCGGCCTGACGCATCCCACCGCCCAGCATCTTGCGGAAGTGTCGCGCGCGCGCGATCAGCTCGCGGTCCCCGCACAGGAGCGAGCCCACCGGCGCCGACAGGCCCTTCGACAAACAGAACCCCACCGAGTCCGCCGGTGCGGCCAGACGCGCCGCCGGGACGCCGAGCGCCACCGCGGCGTTGAAGATGCGCGCGCCGTCGAGATGCACGCGGAGACCGTGCCGGTGTGCGGCCTGGGCCAAGTCGTCGACCTGCTCGACCGTTGCCACCGTGCCCCCGTGACGGTTGTGAGTGTTTTCGAGACAGACCAGGCGGGTGGGCGCGTAGTGATGGTCCGGCGGGCGCAGGACGGATTCGAGCTGCGCGGCGCTGATGTGTCCCCACTCGGTGGCCAGCGGTCGTGGGAGCGTCCCGGCCAGCGTGGCGAGCGCGCCGGCTTCCAAGCCGTAGATGTGGGCGTCGGTCTCGACGACGACCTCATCGCCTTTCTGGGTCTGGCTCATCACCGCCAGGACATTGGCCATCGTCCCGGTCGGCACGAACACGGCCGCCTGCTTGCCGACGCGCTCGGCGGCGAGTGCCTCGAGCGCATTGATCGTTGGATCCTCTCCGTAGACGTCGTCGCCGACTTCCGCGCGCGCCATGGCGTCACGCATCGCCTCGGTCGGCTGCGTCACGGTGTCGCTGCGAAGGTCGATCACCGCGCCGACGGAGTGTTCACTCTTCATGGTCAGCCCGCGACGCGGCGTACAGACCGATCCCCCGACCGGCGACGGCCGAACCCACGTACGCCAGTACGACGAAGAGCACAAACTTCACCCCGAGGGCCACAATCGCCGACGTCGCCTCAAGCGACGGCGACGGGCTGGCCAGCTGCCCGAGCACGCCGACCGCCATCAAGTCTCGAAAGGCGAGAAAGAACACCACGATGAGAAAGACGATGCCCAACAGGAATACTCCCAACCCCAGCCACTTGCCGGTCGGGTCGTCCGCCAGCCGTGCGCTCTGCATCCCCTGCCTCCTGACGGTCGTGTCCATTATCCGTGAGCGCCGGCGAGCGCCGAGCCACACGGACACGTGCGCTCGGTGGGCACCGCGGCGATGACGCCGGCCAGCAGATCCCTCAGCCGGCCCAGGTTAGCGCGAAACGCGTTCAGGACATCTTCAGCCGTGACGGCGGTGACGTTGGGATCCCCCTCGACGCCGACATCGTAGTCGGTGATCAACGAGATATTCAGGAAGCACAACTCCGCCTCACGGGCCAAGACCGCTTCCGGGTACTGGGTCATGTTGATGACCTCCCACCCGGCCTGGCGGAACCAGCGGCTTTCGGCTCGAGTCGAAAACCGCGGACCCTGGATGACCACGACGGTGCCGGTGCGGCGAACGGGCAGGCGTTGCCGGGTCGCGACCTCCCACGCCACGCCTCTCAGCTGCGGGCAGTACGGGTCGGCCACCCCGATGTGGATCGTCTCTGGTCCGTCGTAGAACGTGTCCTTCCGGCCGCTCGTCCGATCCACCAGCTGATCGCAGATGACGAAGTCGCCCGGCCTGACGCCCGGCTGCAGGCTGCCGGCGGCGCACGGCGCGAGGATTCGCGTCACCCCGAGTTGTTTCATCGCCGCGACGTTGGCGCGGTAGTTGATCACGTGCGGGGGCAACTGGTGCTTGCGACCGTGTCGGGGCAGAAAAGCCACGCGACGGCCGCCGAGCTCACCGACGGTGATCGAGTCACTGGGCGGGCCGTACGGTGTCTCGATCTTGAGCTCCTCGGCTCCGTCAAGCAACGAGTAGAAGCCGGAACCACCGAATACGCCGATCTCTGCAACGGCCATCTCGATGCCACACCTCAGCGGGGGTCGAAACACATCGGCCCGGGATCGCCGGGCCGGCCAGGTGGTTTCACATTCTGCGAAGACCCGCTCCCCTCCTCCACTTCGGTCCCAGCCGCGGCCGCGATCGCTGGGAGGATCTGCTCGGCCGGCCCGTGCAGTGCGACGGCGGCGCGCCGGTCGTATGGGGTGGGTTCTTGATTCACGATGATGAGTTGCCCACCGGCATCGAGCGTCTCCTGCGGGAGCCAGGCGGCCGGCGTCACCTGGAGTGACGACCCCGCCACCAGCATGACTGGGCTGGTTCGGGCCATGAGGGTCGCCACCGCCCACGGCTGTTGGGGCAGTAGATCCTCGAACAGCACGACGTTGGGCTTGAGGAGCGATCCGCAGATGGCGCAGCGCGGCAGCGTCCCGGCCAGCAGCGCGTCACGGATCGCCGCGATCGGTCTGACGGCCCCGCAGCCGGTGCACAACGCCTCGCGTAGGTTGCCGTGCAGCTCGATCACGCGAAGCGAGCCCGCGGCCTGGTGGAGCCCGTCGACGTTCTGCGTGATCACGCCGTGCAGCCGGCCGGCCCGTTCGAGGGCCGCGAGCGCGATGTGAGCCGGGTTGGGCGCCGCCCGGCCGAGCGTGTCCAGCCGCTTGCGGTAGAACGCGTAGAACGCTTCGGGGGTGCGCTCAAACGCGGTCCTCGACGCCACCTTCATCGGATCGACGCCTGCCCACAACCCGCCGGGCGAGCGGAAGTCCGGGAGGCCTGAGGCGGTGCTGACCCCGGCGCCGGTCATGGCCACTGCGCGCCCCGCGCGCAGCAGGCGCGCGGCGGTCGGAATCTCGGTCGACCAGGGCTCGCCCACGCGCCGCGGTCAGGACCGGCCGTGCTACCAGGCCTGCTCGAAGAGGCCGACCATCTCCTCGTACGTCGTCGCACGGGGATTGACGGCGACGTTGCCGCTCTTCATCGCGTCCGCGGCCATCGCGGGGATCGCATCACGGGTCACGCCGACGTCGCGCAGCCGTTCGGGGATGCCGAGATCGCGGGACAGCTGCCTGACGGCATCGACGGCGACGTCGGCCGCAGCCCGCGGGGACAGACCATCAGTCGTCTCGCCGAGCGCGTGGGCCACACGCGGGAAGGTGTCCAGACACCCTGGCAGGTTCCAGTCCATGACGTAGGGCAGCAACAGCGCGTTGGCCACGCCGTGCGGGACGTCGAAGTAGGCGCCAACCGGGTGAGACATCGCGTGCACGTTGCCCAGACGCGTCCGGGTGAAGGCCATGGCCGCCATCGTGCTGGCCAGGAGCATCTGGGTCCGGGCGTCGAGATCACCGCCACTCGCATACGCCCGCCGAAGATGGCCTCCGATCAGCCGGATCGCTTCGAGCGCCAGCGTCTTTGAGATCGGATGGTACGCCGTGTTCGTGTAGCACTCGACGGCGTGTGTCAGCGCATCCATCCCCGTCGCCGCCGTGATCGTCTGCGGCATGCTGACGGTCAGCTCGGGATCACATACCGCGGCCGAGGGCAGCAAGTGCGTGCTGCCGATCGGCATCTTGAACTTCCGCTGCCGGTCGGTGATGACGGAGAAGATCGTGACCTCACTACCCGTGCCTGACGTCGTGGGAAGACAGACCAGCGGGGCGACCGGCCCCGGGACGTTGCCGACGCCTTCATATTTCCGGATCGGACCGGGATGCACGGCCAGCAGGGCCACGGCCTTGCCCACATCCATGGCGCTGCCGCCGCCGACCGCCATCACCCAGGCGCTGCCCGATTTTTTGTAGACGGCAGCCGCGCGCTCGACCGTCTCGACGCTGGGGTTGGGTTCGACCTGCGTAAACGTCTCCGCGCGCCGGCCCGCCGCCTGGACCTGTGCGCCGACCTTGTCCAGAATCCCGGCAGCCACCACGCCCGGATCCGAGATCAGCAGGACGCGCTCGGCGAACCCGGAGATGACCTCCGGGAGCCTGGCGAGGGTGCCGAGGCCAAACGTGATGTCGGTCGCATGTGAAAAGGTGAAGACCGGCGGCATCGCTCACCCTCTGGTATGGTCGTCGTCGGTCTTCATCCGACGCAGACGCGCGATGTAGAGCCGGGCGGCGGCCTCCATCGACGCGGCCCGGGCCGCGGCTTCGGAGGGTTCCTCGATGCGCCACCGGTCGGCCGCGGCGTACTCCTCATCCTCCACGACCTGTTCCGGCGGCGGCTGCCGTTTGATGAACGCCCCCGCCGCAGACGCCAGGCGGCTGAGATGTTGCTCGATCGCAGGAATCCGGCGTAGCGCCACCTCGGCGACGAAACCGGCCAGCGCGAGGCTCGTAAAGAGCGGCCAGACCGGCCGCGTCCGCCGCACCGGATTCACCGGGGGCGCGAGCGCTTCGGCGGGTTTCGAGATGATCCTGGCGCCTGCTGCTTCGGTCAGGTACGAGATCAGCGCGCGGTTCAGGCCGACCTGCCGGAGCTCGGGTGAATACGGCACCGCAACCGGCAGCGACGTACGGCCCACCGGCCGGCCGCCTTCGCTCGCGACAGCGGTAACCAGATAGGCACCGGCAGGCGGCAGCGGCATCGTGGCCTCGTACCAGCCGGGTCTGGACTGCTTCAATTCTAGGCGGGACGCCGGGGCGCGTTCTCCGGCCACGGTGACGGCCGCCGTCCACGACACGATCGGCGATCCCTCGCCGTCTCGCGCGTCGAGGACGATCCGCACGTGATCCTCTTCGATGGCGGCGTGGACGTCGAGGGGGCCGACTTCGCGGCTCATGGTCCAGCGCACCACCTGCGACCAGAAGCGCGCCGCGCGACTCCATCCGGCCCACTCAGCCGTCCAGCGGTTGCGCGCGTCGGTCGTGATGGCGGCGGCGCGTCCAAGCCCGTAGGTCCAGGTCGCGAGGACGGGATCATCTTGATGCGAGACCAGACCAATGTCGGCCGCCGGCTTGGGTGCGGTCGCCAGGTAGCCTCGCAGCGGAGGGATCGCGCCGAGATCGCCCAGCACCCCGACGGCGCCGCCGGCTTTCGGTGTGAACCGCTCCTCGATCACGTAGGCGCGGGTCGCCAGCAGCGCTTCGGCCGTCAGAATCTGGGGAATGCTGTACAGATCCTTTGCCACGTACGATCGGCCCCGGCCCCAGGTCGCGATATTCTTCATGATGTCCAGGTCGGCATCTCGACCGACGGCCACGGTGCTCAACGTGATGCGATCATCGCTCATCGCGGTGGTCAGCGTCCGGAAGTCTCCGGGATCGGTCTGGCCGTCCGAGAGGATGATAACGTGCTTCACCTTGGCCTCGATCCGGCGGAGCGCGTTTCGGGCCTCCACCAGCGCGGGATACATGTTCGTGCCGCCGCCGGCCTTGATGCGGCTGACGGCGTCCAGGATCCGTGCGCGCTGAGACGCCGGCGTCGGCGGCACCAGCCAGCGCGGCTGCTGGTCGAACGCAATCAGGCCGACGAGGTCGCGCTCGCCCATAAAGTCGATGGTGGACTGTGCGATCTCCTTGGCGACCTCGACTTTGGCCAGCTCGATGCCGAAACTCCCCATACTCCCCGAGGCGTCGAGGACCAGGATGATGGCCATCGATGGAATCGCCAGTCGATGGCGGACGTCCATGCTGACCGGCAACGCCTCTTCCAACGGCGTGCCGGCATAGCCGCCAATCCCGAAGGAGTGGGTGCCGCCGATCGCAACTAACCCACCGCCCCCAAGACGCACATAGTCGCGCAGCGCCGCCATCTGCCGGGGGCTCAAGGCAAACGCCGGAACGTCATCGAGCACGACTGCGGCCGTGCCCTGATAGGCGGCCGGGGAGACCGGCAGCTGCGCCGGCGTGATCCGGCGCACCGTCAACCCCTGCGCCTCCAGCGCCGCGGGCAGCGGGCCGGTGGGGTCGCCGGCGTAGAGCACAAACGGTTGTCCCTGCACGAAGGCGAGCGCGAACGCCCGGTTGTTTCCTGGTTCGGTGTCCGGGTTCGCGTCGATGAGCGCGTCCACCCTGAGGAGCCCCGGCTGCGTGGCCTGCGGTTCGATTTCGATGGTCGTGCGGCCCGGGCGCAAATTCAGCTCGCGGGACAGCAGGAGCGCGCCGTTCCCGCGCACGCGGAGCGTCGCCTCCGCGGCTTCAGTGGCACGGATCGTCACCGTCACCGGCAGGCGCTCGCCCACCGCGACGGTCGGCGGCATGGTGACCTCTTCGACCAACACCTCGGGCACGGGTCCGGACGCGAGCGGGACAATGGCGATCTCCACCCCGCGGCTGCGCACCGCCGCGATCGCTTCGGTGAGATTCCCCGCGGTCGCCTGCCCATCGGTCATCAGCACGATGCGCTGGCCCGGTTGATCGGGCAGCGCCTGGAGCGACCGTTGAATGGCCGCGGCCAAGTTCGTCCCGTCGGGGCGTGGATGCGAAGCGAGCGCCAGGCGCGGTTGCGCCGACGGTACCTCTTCGAGGATGGCATCCGCGCCAAAGGTGACCAATCCGATGCGCTGCTCGGGCGCGGCGCGCGTACGAACCTCGTCGAGGAACGCGCGCAGCGTGCGGGCGCCTTCCGGACCGATACTATCCGAGAGGTCGGCCGCAAAGATGACGCTGAGGTCATTGGCCGCGGTGCTGATTTCCATCCCGGCGGCGGCCAGGATCAGCATCGCGACGACGATCATCCGCAGCGCGACCAACACCGGGCGCACGCTGCGCCCGCGCAGGACCACGGCGACCAGGGGCAGCAACACCAGCCCGACGAGGATCGACGGCGCGACGAATCTGATCACGACGGCTCCCCCCGCAGCCGGCGCCGCCTCGCCAGCGTCCGGGCCCACAACCACCACTCGAGCGCCACGAGCGCTCCGGCCAAGGCCAGCAGGGGCGGCGTGAGTCTGATCTGGGCGAATACCGGTGTACCCGCGGTCTGGCTCTGCGCGACCGACGGCTCGATGGCCAGTGACGATTCGGAGGGATCAACGGTCGAGATGACCCACCGTCGCTCCCATCCGCCGGTGCGCAGGCGGTACTGACCGATTCGGTCCAGTGCCGGGAGGGCGAAGACGCCCTCTCGTGCCGTGAGCGTCGTCGTGCCGCCGCCCGGGTCGCGCAGTTCGGCCTGTGCCCACGTACCCGCGGGCACGATCGGCGCCGCGCCCGGGGTCACGTCGGACGACCCCGCCAGCCAGTCGATGATGTTGGCCATCAACACCGGGAAGGTCGGATGGGTGACCAGATCGGTTCTCGCGAGGTCGAACGGCAGGACGACGGCGCGGATCCCGTGCCCTTCGTACGCCCACACGACGGGCGCGTCACCTTCGGCCAGGACCACGCCGGCCTCAGGCCGCACGGCGAGCGCCCCGGCGATGCGAATACCGCGCAGGTCGACCAACCGCATGACGGGATGCGTACCGACAACATTGCGGACGGTCTGCTGGGCGATCGTCCCTTCGATCTTCACCGGCATGTTCGTCCCGAGCGTGCCGAGCAGCAGGTACGCGCCCGGCGGGAGCATCTGCGGCGGCACGCGATCCAGGACGACGACCGGCGCCCGCCCCCACTGTTCGGGGGTTGCCTGCGCCGTCCGTGTGACCCCCGCCGTGGGGACGGCCCCCAGGACGGCGTCGAGCACGGGGTCGGGGTCGCCGACGACCAGCACCTGCGGCAATCCATCACGGCCAACGGCGACCACAGCGCGGTCGTCGGCCGGCAGCGCGTCGCTGCCGGACAACCGTGCCGTCGCCAAGCCCGACGTCTCGCTCAGCTCCACAAGGACGACCTGCGCCGCGCCCGGCGCCACCTGCACGGTCCGTTGTGAGACGACGCGTCCGTCGACCTCCACCGTCAGCGAGCGCGACGCGCTCTCGCCGAACGCGTCGACCCGCAGCATCAGCTGCGTCCGCCCGCGGGCGTCCACCCGCGTGCGCGCCGACGTGATCGCGACGTTAGGCGCGCCCTTGCCGATCTTGACCCACCGCACGCCCTGCTGCTCCGGCGGCTGATCACTGAACAGATAGGCGACGGCCGGCCGGCCGTCGCTGCGGAGGCTGACGGCCAGCGCGACCGCCTCGTCGAGGGCCGCGCCGGTGTCGGTCGGCCGCAGCGCCCTGATGGCTGAAATCACTGCCGCCCGGCTCGTGGTCAGTTCCACCATCAGCCGCGGGTGCACACCCGCGGCAATCAACGCGGCGGGTTGGCGCGGACCGAGGCGGCCGACGATGGCCAGGGCTTCCTGCTGAGCGGCCGCAAATCGGGTCGGCGGCACGTCGGTCGCCTGCATACTCGCACTCGTATCGATCACCAGCGCCACCGCATCACCGGCGAACCCGCGCAGCGGGAGCGATGGCCTCGCCAGGGCGAGCACGATCATGGCAATGATCAGGATCTGGACCAGCAAGAGGAGGTTGCGCTCCAGTTTCCGCATCGGGAGACGCGCCACCAGATCGCGGGTCGCCCGCTCCCACAGCATGACGCTCGGCACGAGGCGGGGCTCCCGCCGCGCCCGCAGCATGTAGAGGATCACCACGAGGGGGATGAGCGACAGCGCCCAGAGCGCCGACGGCGCGCCGAGGGTCATCAGGCGATGAGCCCTCCCTGCCGGAGGTAGCGCAACACCAAGTCGTCAAATGGGATCGACGTGGCCGCGCGCAGATACTCGACCTGCAGGCGAAGACACAATTGTTCTACTTCGGTAAAGTATCGGTCACGAGCCCGCCCATAGGCCTCCGCCGTCGCTGCATCTGCCGTCACTTCCACTGAGGCCCCCGTCTCGGAATCGACCAGGCGCAGATCGCCTTCGAGCGCCGGGGTCAGCTCTTCATCGGCGAGCAGATGGATGAGGAACGGTTCGAACCGATGATACCTGGCCAGCCGCAGACCGTCGGTGATGCCCTGCGGGAACATCAGGTCGGAGATCACGATGAGCACGCCGCGCCGCCGCGTCCGCAAGGTGTAATCCCGGAGCGCGCCGGCCAGGTTGCTGCGCCCCTCAGCCGCGATATCGCCCAGAAAGCGGAAGAGCGTCAGCGTGCCGGCGCGGCCGCGCCGTGGCGGCAGCACCCGGGCGGGGCCATCGGTGAACGCCACTGCGCCGACGCGGTCGAGATTCGCCAGCCCGATGTAGCCCAGCGCCGCGGCCACGCGGACGGCGTAGTCAAGCTTTGGCGGGTGCCCCCACGCCATCGAGCGACTGGCATCGATGAACAGGTGGACGTTGATGTCTTCTTCTTCGCTGAAGAGTTTGACGAAGAGCCGATCGAGGCGTGAGTAGATGTTCCAGTCGACATAGCGAAAATCGTCGCCGACCTGATACGAGCGGTAGTCGGCAAACTCGACGCCGCGGCCGAGCGTGCCGCTGCGGCGCTCGCCTCGTGCGCCGCTACGGTAGAGTCGGCGTGACAGCAGCGTCAGGCGTTCCAACCGAGCCAGGAATCCCGGCTCGAGCAGCAGCTCGTCCCGGGTTAACTGGTCCATGATGCCGAGGCCGCCGCGCTCGCCGGGATCTCGGCCAGGGTCGATCGGATCACTTCGTCTGGATCGATCCCCTCAGCCTCGGCCTCGAAGTTGAGGATCACACGGTGACGCAGCGCCGGCAGCGCCAGGGCCTGCAGGTCCTCCACGCTCACGTTGACCCGGCCCTCGACCAGCGACCGCACTTTCCCCGCCAGGAGCAACGCCTGAGCACCGCGTGGGCTGGCGCCGTAGCGAACATATCGCTTGGCCATCGACCCGCTTGCGTCGTCCTTGGGATGTGTCGCCATGACCAGTCGGGCCGCGAAGGTCTTCACGTGCTCAGCCGCCGGCACCTCGCGCGCGAACGCCTGCATCCCCTTCACCGTGTCGGCGTCGGCGATCTGACTCGCCGAGGGGACCTCGGCGCCGGTCGTGCGGTCCATGATCTCGATCAGCTCAGATTGGCTCGGTGCCTCGACTTTCAACTTGAACAGAAACCGATCGACTTGGGCCTCAGGCAGCGGATACGTGCCCTCCATCTCGATCGGGTTCTGCGTCGCCAGCACGAGAAACGGCTCCTCAAGCGCATACGGTCCGCCCGGGGCGGAGACCGTTCGTTCCTGCATGGCCTCCAGCAGCGCCGACTGCGTCTTCGGCGTCGCCCGGTTGATCTCGTCGGCGAGCACGATCTGCGAGAAGATCGGCCCCCGCTGGAACTCGAAGAACCGGTGGCCCCCAGTGTCCTGCCGCATGACGTTGGTCCCGATGATGTCGGCCGGCATGAGGTCCGGCGTGAATTGGATGCGAGAGTATTGGAGATCCAAACCGGCGGCCAGCGTCTTCACCAGCAGCGTCTTGCCGATCCCAGGAACGCCCTCGAGCAGCACGTGACCGTTGGCGAAAAGCGAGATCAGCACGTGGTCGATCAGAGCTTCATGTCCGACGATGACGCGGCGGATCTCTCCGCGAAGCCGGGTAAACGTCGCTCGAAACATCGCGGCATTCATGCGACTGTTCTCCTCCCTCACTCACACATCAGCGCTGGGCGGCCAGCGCCTCAAAATAGCGGCGGACGACCTCGCGGTACTCGGGCGGGATGCGCATCCGCTGCATGTAGCGGTCCGCGCCCGCGCGCGCGGCGGCGACCGCTGGGCCCTGCGGCGCCCGCACCTGCGCGGTCCGCCCCGGTCCCAGCAATTCCGAGGTCGTCACGCGGCCCTCGCCCTGCAGACCGCGGAGCCGGTTCTGCTGGCGCTCGGCGTCGAGGCGCGCCGTGCGTTCGCCCAGTTTCTCGGACACGGACCCTTGTCCAGGCGTCGTGCCCTGGTTGGGACCGGGGGGCGGCTCCGCGCCGCCCGGCTGATCGTTCTGGGGGAGCGGTCGGTTGCCCGGCGCCACGTTCCCGGGTTGCGCGGCCCCCTTTGGCGTCTCTTCGGTTTCGGTCGCGGACGGCGTGCGGCCCTGTGAGATGTTCTGCGACGATCGCTGGAGGTCGCGTTGGGCCTGCTGCAGTCCCTCTTCGTCGGCCAGCATCGCGCGCAGGTCGTCAAGATCGGCGGCGCTCTGCGCCATCGTGCGCCGCGCGCCGGCCGTATCACCCGCCCCGAGCTGCCGCTGCGCCTGCGCGGCCTGCTCGCGGGTGCGCAGCGGCACGTCGCCTTCCTCGCCGCCGGCGGCGAGCGCGGCGAGCTGTCGCATGAGGGCCTCGCGTTCCTGAGGGGACTTGCTCTGTGTGAGCCGGTCGGTGATCTCCTGGATCTGCCGCACCGTGCGGTCCGCGGCGGCCCGCCGCTTGAACAACTCGGACGGCAGATTGGACTGCTGCTGCGCCGGCGGCGTCCGCTCACCGCTCTGCTGGCGGCGCGCGTCCCGCACCTTCTGACGTTCGGATTCGATCTGACGGCTCAGCGCGTCGATGCGCGCCAGGGCCTCCTGCCGTTCCAGCCGATCGCGTTGCAGCCGCTCGCCCAGACGGCGGAGATCCGGCGCCACGCGGCGCGTGATGCGGGCGCGGTCGAGGCGGGCCTGCTCTTCCAGATTGTCGGCGGAGCGCTCCAGCCGCCGTCCCTCACGACGGATCGTCTGCACGATCTGGTGTGCGGGTGTGCCGGGCAGGGCGATCCCAACCAGCCCGTACACCGCCAGCAGCGCCGCGACGGTCAGAACGAGCGCGACCAGCCAGTTGCGACCCGGACCCGCCGGCAGACCGCGGCGCAGGTCGAGGGCAAGGGCGGCGTGTGCCGTGTCCGCGAGCAACGCGTGTTCGAGCGACGTTGACCGGTGTACGCCCGTGATGACCTCAATCGACGTCGTCAGTCGATCGGCAAGCGCAAACCGATAGTCGACAATCTGGGCCGCCAGACGCGGCGACAGACGCCAGAAGGCGCGAAGCGCCGCCACCGCGATGATCGCCGCCGCCAGCCCGGCCGCCGGGAGGACGACAAACGGGAGGGTCACGGGTACGACGAGGCGCGCCAGCGCCAGCAGCAGGACCAGCGCGGTCCAGTACAGCAGCACGCGCCCGGTCCACTGCCACGCCCGCCGGGCGCCCAACCGGCGCCGCGCGCGCTCGACGATCTCGAGGATCACATCACGCTCCATCACGCATCCCCTTCGGCGAAGTGCTCTATCCGTCCTCCGCGCCGGTGCGCATGACCGTCACATACGAGGCGACGGCCACCACTCCCGCGGCGGCGGCGACCAGATATCCAGCAATCACGCCGCCCAATGTCCACGACCACCCGGTGCGTACTGCCTCGTCTAACAGCAGCACGGGGTTGGCCGCGTTCCACGGCGCGGGCAGCCGCGCCGTCCCCACAAACACGCCCACCATCAGCGACCAGTACAGGAACGACCTCGTGAAGTCCGACGAGAACCGCCCGCCCAGCCAGGCCCCCCACACGCCAAACGCGGTCGCCGCCGCCGCCGTCAACACCGCGGCCCAGGCGGCGGTCGACAGCGGCGCTGCCCGCAGACCGGCGGCCAGCACCGTCAGCGGTAGGGCGAGGGCGACGAGGTACACGGCGTATCCCGCGCTCGAGATGAGTTTTCCCGCGGCAATCTCGACGGGACCGAACGCGGAGAGCGCGAGATCTTGCAGTCCCTTCTCACCCTCGAGCGAGAGTTCGGAGGATGCGAACGCGCCGGTCAGATACGTGACGGCGGCGAGCTGTACGACGAGGAAGGCAAGCAGCAGGTTGGCCTCACGGAGTTCAAAACGGCCAACCTCGGGAGGCAGAGACAGCAGGAGAAACGCGCTGCAGGCGCCGAGGTAGAGCGTCTGCACCCAGATGCCGCGCGGCGTGCTCAGCCGGGCCCGCAGGTCACCTCGTGCGACGGGGTTGAGCGCTCGCGTGACGGCACCTCAGCCGTGGCTCATGGAGCTGTGAGGGGCACGAACACCAGGTGAGGTGTCACCTCGATCCGGCCCTCCCACCTGAGGCTGAACGCTGGATCGCGCAGCCAGCCGACCAGCCAGGTCGGAATTGACTTGAGTATAGCATCGCTTTCGAGATGCGAGAACGCCCACACCAGCAGCGCGTGATTGAGGTCGGTGCGCTGCAGTCGATCGCGCGACACCCACCGCTGCCCGTCGAGGGTGATCTGCGCGGTCGGACCGATGGGCCCGACCGCCTGTACGCGACCGGACTGGTAAATCCACACGGGGTCAAGACGCGCTCCGGTGCGATTCTCCACCGTCAGCATGCCGCCGTCGTCGCGAGGCGCAAGCGTTCCCGTGATATCCAGCCCCACGATCCCTAGACCCGCAAGGCGCAGCCCCGGCGCGCCGGAGCGCACCAGCGTTCGTCCATCGTGGACGATGGTGACCGCGGCCGGAGGCACGGGACGCAACAACAGCTCCTGGCGCGCGCCGATGGTGAAGTCGCCGGCGTGGGAGACGACCATGCGGGTGGACATGGCCACCAGCGCGTGGCGCGTCCCCGGCAATCCCTCTGCGACCGCGGAGGCCACGACCCCGGATGCGTCCGCGCGCGCGAAGACGGCCGCGCGCGCCGCGATGACAGTAGCGGCGGCGACGATGAGGATCGCCGAAGTGATCATCGGGGCGCGCAACACGGCCGCGAGCCGGCTGAGGCGGCGCGCCGCAAAGATATAGCCGATGATCAGCACGCCGACCAGCGCCTGCGTGCGGACGGGGACCGGCCGCTGCGGCGGCAGAGTCGCCTCGAGTTCGAATGCGCCGGGCGACGGCGCGTCGGAGAGCAGGACATCCCACGCCCGTCGATCGCCGGGATTCCCGCGGAGCGCGGGATCGGCGACGTCCTGGCTCAACACGGTGACGCGGCCGCGACCCGTGCGCCACCGAACCCCCCGGATCCCAGCCGCGTCCACGGGTTCGCTGCCCGGCTTGGCCGCAAGCGGCAGGCTGGAGGCGCCCGCCCGAAGCCGCGATGAACTCACGGTCACGGGGATCACGTCACGTAGGGTGGGACCCTGGAAGTGCCGCAGATCGTCCCCGGACGGCATCACCACCACCCGGCCGCCGGACCAGATCCACTGTTGCAGCGCCTGACGCTGCGGGTCGCTCAGACGACGCTCGTCGAGGTTGCGAATCACGACGAGACGCACGCCTTCGTACGCCTGCCAGATCTGCGGAAGGTTCTCCGGCAACAGATAGGCGATCTCCATCCGCTGGCCTGGCGCGGGCATCACCTCCAGACCCAGCGGTTCGTCGGACAGTACGGCGATGAGGTCATCGGTCGGCGTGACACGTGGCAGCGCGACCGAGATGATACTGCGCCCCCCTTCGCTGAGCGTGACCACACCGGGCGTCCGCGCATCGTAGAGAATCGCCGGGACAAAGATCCTCAGCGTCGCGCCGGGTGCGGCGCGGACGGGAACCGTTTGCTGGACAACCGGGGATCCCGTGGGTGACGCCGCGGCGAGCGTCACGGTGCCGTCGATACCGGACGCGGGCGCGCGCACATCGATCCACACAGGCGTCCAGCTCGCCATCCGGACACGACCGTCGAAGCCGATCGACGCCACGGCCAGCGTCTCCGGCGGGGCCGCGGCAGCCGGGTACGAGCACCACCAGACGAGCGCCACGGCGAGTGCCGCGGCGGCCGCTACAGGCGACGCGTGGTTGATCCTCATGCGACCCGAGGGAGAACGGCGAGAACTAGGTGCCGGTCGTGGGTTTTCTGTCCGTGGAGCTCTTCGCGTCCTTCGTGTCCTTGGTGTCTTTGGTGTCTTTGGCGTCTTTCGTCTCCGCGCCGCCCGAGGCGGAGGTCTTTGACGGTCCATCGTCGGGCGGCGCGGCCTTCCGATAGTCCGTCGTATGGAAACCGCTGCCCTTGAAGATCAACCCCACCGACGAGTAGACTTTTCGGCACGCGCTGCCGCATTGCGGGCACGCCGGTACGGGCGAACCCACTGGCTGCTGTTGTTCGAAGTCGTGATGGCACTGCGTGCACCGGTATTCGTACAGTGGCATGGCCGATCCTCCGAACGTGCCGGCACGCGACCTCTTATCCGAACGTCGAGCCGTCCATCGTTATTCTCGCGCGGCGCTCCCGGCTGTCAATGATGCGGGGCGCGATTCAACGCTGGAACCGCGCAATCCAGACCGGCCCGGACAGCGAGCCGGTATTCGTTCCGTACGCGAGACGGAGGTCGTCGGGTGCCCACGCCACCGACAGTACCACCGCAGGATCGGGGAACTCTACGCGATAGGTCGCCACCAGCTGGGATGGAGGGCCCGTCACGCCGACCATGTGCACCTCGGCCTGCGCCTCGCCCGCGATGACGCCGTAGGCGATCTTGTCACTCCCGCGGGACCAGGCGAGTCCTCCAATACGGCCCGCCGGCGGCGACAGCGGGTGAAGACCGGTCCCATCGGTGCGGACGACAAACGCGCGCTGCTTGTCGCCTTCGGCGGCGACAAACGCAAGCCACTGTCCAGAAGGAGACAGGATTGGATCGAGCGCTGGCCGAGCAGGTCCGGCCACGCGAACAAAATCTGGGTACGCGATGCGGATGCTCCACCACTCGGTGGTGACTTCTCCGCCCGGCGGCGCGAGCGCGACGAACAGATGCAGCGTATCGGGGAACCAGCCGAGCCCCACGATGCGTTTGCCGCGAGGCTCCCATTGGATGCGGCGGATGATGGTCCCATCGGGGCTGGTCCACATGAGCTGGTCGTCCTGCCCCTCCGCGCCCCGCACGACGGCGGCCAGACGATCGCCGCCTGGCGCCCAGGCGATCGCCGTCAGGAACCCGGGCAGACGGATCGTCCGTCGGTTCCGGCCGTCCGGACGCACGGTCGACAGCGCACCACGGTCGACGTACGCGATCATGTCGGCGGACGCAGACCACGCCACCGCGGTCACGACGGTCCCGTCCGCGATGCGCACACCCGTGCCGTCGCCAACCACGTGGACCCACACGCCGTCACGCGTTCCGTACGCGAACCGCTGTCCGTCGCCAGACCAGGCGACGGGGCTCAGCGCGGGACGATCGGTCGCGCGCGCGGCCTCCTTAACCTCAAGGACGCCGACGCCGACTGGGGCAGGGCGCCGATGGACCTGGCATCCTGCTCCCGCGATGGCGGCCCCAAGCACGATGACCGCCGCCTGCATCCACCGCCCGCGACGAGGACTAGCAGACTGGATAGCGGCCCTCGGCCAGGTCCTGAGAAAACTGGCGGATATTGGCAAGCTCGTGATCGAGCATCTCACGGATTCGGCGTTCGACCGCGGTGCGGCGCGCGTGTTTGGACAGCACGACCTGGGCGGCCGCGATCTTTGGCTGATCGATCGGCACGCCGATCTGACTCAGCATCCAGATGTAGATTTCCTCGATGCCCGGGACCTCGCGATGAATCTTCGCGGCGATCTGGTTCGTCATGATCGTGTAGATCTTGCCTACGTGCGAGACCGGGTTCTTGCCGGCGGCGGCCTCCGTGCCCATCGGACGGTTAAGGGCAATGACGCCGTTGACCTTGTTGCCGCGGCCGACCTGCCCGGAGTCGCCGCTCTCGGCCGACGTGCCGGTGACCGAGAGATACATCCCGCCCAGCCCGCGACCAGGGACATCGAGCGTATTGATATAGAGATGGGTGTGCGTAAAACCGTGCTTGCCCTTCGTCCTGTCCATCACCGCGTTGTGCAGGTCGGTCTTGCGCCGGAAGTAGGTACTCTCGCTGTCGATGAAACGATCGACAAACGCGACCGCGGCCGTCAGATGCAGCTCGCGGTTGCGGCGGTACCCCATGACCTTGACGTCCTCGCCGACTTCAGGAAACTCCAGTTTGAACTCGCGGGAGTTCAGCAGGCGTTCGGTGTCCAGGACGATCTGTTCGGTGGGCGACAACGGCGCATACCCGACGGCGGCCGATGTGTCGTTCGCGGGCGCCTCGCTGCGGTCGAAGATGTCGACCAGTTCGGGCGACCCGGGCTTGATCTGGACATCGTACTTCACATGCAGCTCGGGGTCGACGAACCTGAGGTACTCTCGGATCCACGCTTTGGCGGTGTCGATCGCGATCTGCTCCACCGGAATCACCTGGCCCATCGCCGACGCCGTCGCGCGATCGCCGAAGATGAGCCGCATGGGATCGGTGATCCGGCCACCACCAAGCTTGATCTCGGCGTCGCCGGCGACGAGAAAGGCTTTGTCGATGTTGTGATGCAGGATCTTGCCAAACCGCTTCAGGTACTCTTTGCTGAGCGCGATCGAGACCCGCTCCATGATGGCGTCGCAAATGGAATCGGGATGCCCCACGCCTTTGCGTTCGACGATCTCGACCTGGTGCTGGGACACGGGGGTGCGGGCCAGCACGTCAACAGTGATATTGCGCATTCCCTACCTCCTACGAGTCGGGGATCAGTTGACCCCCGCCAGGTCACCGACACACTATAGCAAAACCGGCGTGAGGGGAGAAGTCAGCCGGTCCATCCCGCTCGGGGCCGGGCCGTGAAAGGCCGGACGAGCACCACACCGGCGATGAATCCACCGACGTGCGCCCAGAACGCGACGGTCACCACGCCGGGCGCCGCGAGAGACCAGAGCCCCTCGACCACCTGCAGGAGAAACCACAGCGACAGCACGAGCACGGCGGGGAGCTCCATCAGGCGAATAAACCATCCAAAAAACACGACCGAGAGAATACGAGCGCCGGGATACAGCAGCAGGTAGGCGCCCAGGACGCCCGCGATGGCCCCCGACGCGCCCACCAGCGGGACGTCGGACCCCGTCTGGGTCACGATGTGCACCAGCGCGGCGAGCGCGCCGCTGAGAAAATAGAAGACGATGAACCGGCCGCGTCCCATGGCATCCTCGACGTTGTCGCCGAAGATCCACAGGTACAGCATGTTCCCCAACAGATGGAGCCACGAGCCGTGGAGGAAGTTGTAGGTCAGCAACCCCACCGCGGCCCGCGGCCACGGGCCTCCGAGCACGACGCGGGGGATCGCCCCGTACGTCGCATAGAAGACGGCGCGCGTCTCTTCGGTCATCCCCTGCGTATAGAGAAAGACCGCGGTGCAGGCCGCGATCAGCGTGTAGGCGACGATGGGAACAGATGATGAGCGCGTGCTGTCCCGCAGGGGAATCACGTCTTAGATCTCCCAGCGGGCTTCGTCGACCCCTTCGATCTCACCCAGCGCCACCAGCACATCGCCGCGCGCCACACGCGCGGGGAGCCGCAGGGTCATATCGAGCGTCACCTTGCTGTCGATCTTGCCCGTGAACTCGACGCGGTCGATGTTGACCCCGAGCATGCCCAGCGCGGTCCCGATTCGACCCAACTGTCCGGGGACATCGACCATCTGCACCAAGCAGTGACCGATCCCGCGGCGGGGCAACCATCGCTCGATACTCTTGAACAGGGTGAGCACGCCCAGGACGATCGCCGCGGCCCCGACGGCGCCCCAGTAGTAGCCGATGCCGCACGCCGTGCCGATCGCGGCAACGCTCCATAGGGTGGCGGCCGTCGTCAGCCCATACACGCCGCCCCCGGTGCGCCAGATGGTGCCGGCCCCCAGGAAACCGATCCCGACGACGATGTTGCTGGCTATGCGCGCAGGATCGGCGCCGGTGCCAAAGAAGCCGTCCCGCGACTCCAGCGCGAACAGCGCGGCGCCGACGCACACGAGGATGTTGGTGCGGAAACCGGCAGGCTTGTCGACGCTCTCACGTTCGAAGCCGATGAGGCCGCCGAGCGCCACGGCCAGGAGCAGCCGGGCGAACACTTCCCAGTCGGGGATCACGGGGTTCGAGACGCCGCCGGCGTCGCCTCGGTCGCCGGCGCGTCGGTCACACCATACCGCTCGCGGGCGATCTTCCAGACGTGCTCCATCAGCCCGTCGATCAACCGGTCCTCGGGAAGGCTGGCGACGATCTTGCCATCCTGAAAGATGAGGCCCATCCCGCGACCGCAGGCGACGCCGATGTCCGCCATGCGGGCTTCACCGGGTCCGTTGACCGCGCACCCCATCACCGCGACCTTGACGGGGGCCGGGATGTGCCGGAGCCGGCGTTCGACTTCTTGCGCGATCTGGATGATGTCCACTTCAGCCCGGCCGCACGATGGGCACGCCACGAACTGGACGCCGCGCGTGCGGAGACCCAGGCTCTTGAGAATCTCGTAGGCTGCGCGGACCTCTTCGACCGGCTCCGCGGCCAGCGACACCCGGATCGTGTTGCCGATACCCCGCGCGAGCACCGCGCCGATGCCCACCGCGGACTTGATGCCGCCCGCCCACGCGGTCCCCGCCTCGGTGACACCCAGATGGAGCGGGTAGGGCGTGCGCTCGCTGATCATCAAGTACGCGTCGATCATCATCGGCACGTCGGACGCTTTCACCGAGATGACGATGTCATGAAAGTCGAGGTCTTCCAGCACCCGCACGTCGTCGAGGGCGCTTTCGACCAGCGCTTCCGCACAGGGTTTGCCGAACTTGCGCAGCGTCGCTTTTGAGAGCGATCCGATGTTGGCGCCGATACGGATTGGCACGCCGCGCGCCTTCGCCTCACGTGCGACGATCCGGGTCCGCTCGCGGCTGCCGATGTTACCCGGATTGATGCGCAGCTTGTCGATACCCGCGTCCAGCGCTCGGAGCGCCAGCCGATGGTCGAAGTGGATATCGGCGACGATCGGCAGCGGGCTGCGCGGCTTGATCGCGGCGAGCGCGTCCGCCGCCTCGACGTCGGGGACCGCGAGGCGGGCGATCTCGCACCCCTCGGACGCGAGTTGATAGATCTGCGCCAGCGTCGCGTCGACGTCGCGGGTGTCGGTAATGGTCATCGACTGGACGGAGATGGGCGAGTCGCCGCCGATCTCAACCCGGCCGACACGTACAGTGCGCGTGCGTGCGCGCGGCAGCGATGTGCCCGCGGGGACGATGCGTGTCACCCGTGCAGCCCCAACAGACGCAAGATGTCCCGGAAGGTGAGCCCAACGATCAGCAGCAGCAAAAACGCAAACCCCACGGTGTGGATCAGCCCTTCCTGGCGCGCATCGATCGGCCGGCCCCGCAACCGCTCCACGAGCAGAAACGCCAGACGCCCGCCGTCGAGCGCGGGCACGGGGAGCAGGTTGAAGATCCCGATCATGACGCTGAGAAAGGCTGCGACGTGGAGGAACTCGTAGAGACCGATGGCCGCAGTCTGCGCCAGCACGCTGCCGGCCGCAACCGGGCCGCCGAGACTCTCGAAGAACCGGCCTTCGCGGATCAGGTTGCGCACCGCCGGCACCAGACTCGTGGTGTAGACCCAGGTCCGCTCGAAGCCAAACATCAGTGCCTGCAGCGGGCCGACGCGCGTCAGAATTGCCTGGGGTTGGAACCCGATGCGTCCAAAGCCCTGCTTGGGGTCGAGACGCGGCGTCACGGTTACGTCGAACTCCCGCTGGTCGCGCCGTATCTTGAGGGTGAGCGGTTTGCCGGCGCTCTGGTGGATCGTCTCGATGACCTGCTCGCCGCTGGTCACCGCCTCGCCGTTGATCGCCACGATTTCGTCGCCCGACTTCAACCCCGCCTCCGCGGCGGGCCACCCGCTCTCAAGCGTGCCCACACGCGCGCTGAACCTGGTGGGCTCGCCGAGGACAGCCGCGACGAGCGTCAGGATGAAGATGGCAGACAGCAGGTTCATCAGCGGCCCGGCGACGATGATGGCCATGCGGGCGCCGATGGTCTTGGTGCGGAAACTCCCAGCCCCGTCGACCCCGTCGTCCTCTCCTTCCATGCGGACATACCCGCCAAACGGCAGCAGGTTCAGCGAGTACGCCGTCTCACCGCGGCGCCAGCCGATGAGCGTTGGCCCGAATCCCATGGCGAACGCGTGGACACGAACGCCCGCTCGTTTGGCCATCAAGAAGTGTCCGAGCTCGTGGAAAAAGATCATTGCTCCGAAGGCCGCGATGGCGGCCAATACATTTGGCACGTCTGTCACCTCGCTACCGGGAGTACCCGCGTGGCCTCTTCCCTGGCCCACGCGTCCGCGCTCATGACCGCCTCGAGCGTCCCCGCCGGCCGTGTATGGTGCCGGGCCAAGACCTCGCCGACCGTGCTCACAATCTCAGGAAACCGGATGGCGCCGCCCAGGAAGTGCGCGACCGCCACTTCGTTCGCGGCGTTGAGCACCGCGGTCGCCGTCCCACCGCGGCGCAGCGCCTCGGCTGCCAGGGTCAGCGCCGGGAAGCGCTCCGGTTCCGGTTGTTCAAACGTCATCGTCTGCCTCACCCATTCCATCGGCTCGACCAGTCCTGTCCTCCGGTGGGGAGCGGTCAACGCGTACTGGATGGGGCCGCGCATGTCCGGCCGCGAGACCTGCGCGATCGTGGCGCCGTCGACGAACTCCACCATCGAATGGATCAGGCTCTGCGGGTGAATCACGACGTCGATCTGGTCCGGCGGCACGGCGAATAACCAGTGCGCCTCGATCACTTCCAGCCCCTTGTTCATCAGGGTAGCGGAGTCGATCGTGACCTTCGGCCCCATATTCCACGTCGGATGAGCCAGGGCCTCCTCCACGGTCACGTCGCGCAACGCGTCGACCGGTCGGCGCAGAAACGGCCCGCCGGACGCGGTGAGAATCAGCCTGCGGATCGCGCCGCGGTCCTGACCGGCCAGACACTGATGGATCGCACTGTGCTCGCTGTCGACGGGGATGAGTCGCGCGCGGGCGCGCCGGCACCGCTCGGTGACCAGCGCGCCGCCGGCCACCAGCGCCTCCTTGGTGGCCAGCGCGACGTCGTGACCGGCCTCCAGCGCCGCGAGCGTCGGGCGCAGTCCCGCGATGCCCACGACCGCCACAAGCACAAGGTCGACGTCGGGCATTGCGGCAAGGGTGTCGAGCGCGTCCGCGCCCGCGTGCACCGTCGTGCCCGCGGGCAGACCCTCACGCAGCGCCGACGCGGCGGCGGCGTCCTCGACCGCGACCGCGCGTGGCCGCCAGCGCCGGGCCTGCGCGAGCAGGCGTTGCGTGTTGGCGCGCGCGCTCAGACCCACAACGGTCACGTCGCCCAGCGCCTCAACAACCTCCAACGCCGCGCGTCCGATGCTCCCGGTGGACCCGAGGATGACCAGGCGTTTCACGTCAACCATCTCCACAAATAATACCCAACAGGCACGCCGAACAACACCGCATCGAACCGGTCGAGCACGCCGCCGTGCCCGGGGAGGATCGCCCCCGAGTCCTTCACACCCGCCGCGCGCTTAACCGTGGACTTCGACAGATCGCCGGCGACACCGGCCAACGCGACGGCCACGCCGATCACTCCCACGCGCACGACGGGCCAATCCATCCGCAGAGCGACAACCACCGCGATGGCCAGGGCGACGATCAACCCGCCTGCGAAGCCTTCAACGCTCTTGCCCGGGCTGATGGCGGGCGCCAGCTTGCGGCGGCCAAACTTCACCCCCGCGAAATAGGCGCCGATGTCATTCGCCCAGATAATGCCAAGCAGGGCGAGCGTGGCCGGAAAGCCAACCTCACCTCGCAACAGGATAAGATGCGCAAACAGGGCGCCGACGAACAGCGCGCCCAGCACGTCCACCGCCGGCGACCCGGGAGCCCCGGTGCGGCGCGCCGGCGCCAACCCCAGCGCCGCAGCCACAATGACGACCGCGACGGTCACCGCGGGGAACAACGCCCAACGGTTCGTGGCGGCGAGCAGAGGGAACAGGAGCGCGCCAATCACGAGGATGGGCGACGGGTGATACCCGGCAGCGAGCACCAGGCGCCGGAACTCGAGCGCGCCGATCGCGACCAGCAGGAGCACGACCGCGAGCAGGTAGCCGTCCCCCAGCCACACCACGGCGATGAGCGCGGGCGCGCCGACCACGATCGTGGCGATCCTGGGGAGCAGCGACTGCGCCCGCCACCCCGGGCGGTCAGCCATCAGCGCCGCCGTCCACCCCCGCGGCGTCGGCGAGGCCGCCGAAACGACGCCGGCGGCTCTGATAGTCGATCACCGCGGCGATGAGGTGCCGGCGATCGAAATCGGGCCAGAACAGGTCGGCAAAGTAGAGTTCGGCGTAGGCCGCCTGCCACAGGAGGAAGTTTGACAGACGCTGTTCGAAACCGGTTCGGATCAACAGCTCGGGGTCGGGCAGCCCGGTGGTGTAGAGCCCGTCCTCGACTGCGCTCTCGTCGATCGCGTCCACCGGCAGCCGGCCACCCGCAACCGCTTCGGCGATGCGCCGCGCCGCGTGCACGAGTTCAGCGCGACCGCCGTAGTTCACCGCGATATTGAGGATGAGGGCCTGGTTCCCGCGCGTCAGCGCCTCCACGCGCTCGAACTGCTCGCGGATCTCCGGCGGCATCGCCGACAGGTCTCCTAACATCCGCAGGCGGATCCCAGACCGATGCAGTTCATTGGCCTCCTGGATGAGCGACTCGTGAAACAAGTCCATCAAGGACTCAATCTCGTCGGGTGAGCGGCGCCAGTTCTCGGTCGAGAACGCGTAGAGCGTGAGAATCGACACACCGATCTCGCGGCAGGCTTCGATGGTCCGCCGGATCGCATCCCTCCCGGCGCGATGACCGGTCGCCCGCGGGAGCCCGCGGGACGCCGCCCACCGGCCGTTGCCGTCCATGATGATGGCGATGTGCCGGGGAACGCGCAGGCGGTCGAGGGTGGCCGGGGGGGGCGCGGGCTCGGGATGATTCACTCGGCGTCTCTGGAAACCGGCACGTACCGTTCGCGGGTCACCACCAGATGGACGGTCGTGCCCTCGGTCAGGGTCTGCCGGACGACGCGCAGCGAACCTTCGAGCGTCACGCGTCGAGGCGTGCGAGTTTCCTCAACCTGAACCTGTAATCCCGCTGCCTCCAACATCGAACGAGCCGTCTCAAGCTCTCGCCCCAGAACGTCGATCACGTCACACTTCCATGATTTCTTTTTCCTTTGACGCCAATACGCGATCGAGGTGAGCGATCATCTCGTCGGTGAGGTGTTGCAGGCGCTCCTGGGCCCGGCGGGAATCGTCCTCGGAGACCTCGCCTTCCTCTTCGAGTTCTTCGAGCATCTCCTTGGCTTCGCGGCGGACGTTGCGAATCGCCACACGCCCTTCTTCGCCGTGCTTGCGGGCCACTTTGACCAGATCGCGCCGGCGCTCCTCGGTCAGCGTTGGGATTGGAATGCGGATGAGCGTGCCGTCGGAGTTGGGCACCAGCCCCAGGTCACTCTTGAGGATGGCGCGCTCGATGTCCTTGGTGCTGTTCTTGTCAAAGGGCTTCACCACCAACATGCGGGGCTCGGGCACCGACGTCACCGCCAGCTGTACCAGCGGCGTCGGCGTCCCGTAGTATTCGACCCGGATGTGCTCGAGGAGCGCCGGGCTGGCACGCCCGGTGCGCAGGGTGGCGAGCTCGCGCCGCATCGCATCGAGGGTCTTCTGCATGTGCCCCTTGGCATCATTGAAGACGTCCTCGATCATCGCCGGCTCCCCACCAACGTGCCGATGGCTTCACCGAGGACCGCGCGGGTGATGTTGCCGGGGCGCGTGACGTCAAATACGACGATATCCATGTTGTTGTCTTTGCAGAGGGCCGCGGCCGTCGCATCCATGACGCGGAGGTCGCGGTTGAGGATGTCCATGTGCTCGAGGTGCGTGTACATGACCGCGTCGGGATGCTGGCGCGGGTCCTTGTCGTAGACGCCCGCGACACCTTTCGCCATCAGGAGGGCGTCGGCCCCAATCTCGATCGCGCGCAGCGCGGCGGCCGTGTCGGTGCTGAAGTACGGGCTGCCGGTGCCGGCGACAAAGATCGCCACGCGACCCTTCTCGAGGTGGCGGAGCGCGCGCCGCCGGATGTAGGGTTCGGCGACCTGGTGCATCTCGACGGACGACATGACGCGCACGACCAGACCGATCTGCTCCATCGCATCCATAAGCGCCAGCCCGTTGATCACCGTGGCCAGGATGCCCATGGTGTGCGCGGTGACTTCGTCGATGCTGAGACGTTTGCTCAGGTCGGCCCCGCGAATGAAGTTCCCGCCCCCCACGACAAGGGCCACCTGGACGCCCCGCGCCAAGACATCGCGGACTTCGGCGGCCACGAGCTTCAGGACGTTGGGATCAAAACCCACCCTGCCCTCGCCGGCCAGCGCCTCGCCGCTCAGCTTGAGCACGATCCGCTGGTATACAGGCCGCGCGTCGGATGCCTTGGGGGCATCCATCAGATCACCTCACTCGCCCAGCTTGAACCGCGCGAACCGCCGTATGCGGACGTTCTCACCGGTTCGCGCGGACGCTTCGGTCACCAGATCGCCGACCCGCCGTGCGGCGTCGCGAATGTACGGTTGATCCAGCAGCACGACTTCCTGCACCCATTGTTGCAGGCGACGGTCGATCTCAGCCTCAGACGCTCCGTCCGCCTCGCGGGCGATCACGGCGCGCTGCTCGGCCACGGCTTCCGCCGACACTTCGTCCTTCGACAGGAAGCGCGGCGAGGTCGCGGCGACCTGCATCGCGAGCTCCTTCGCCAGACGCTTGAACTCCTCGGTGCGGGCCACGAAGTCGGTCTCACAGTTCACTTCGACCAGCGCGCCCAACCGGCTGCCCGCGTGGACGTAGGCTTCGACCAGGCCCTCGGACGCCTCACGCCCGGCCCGCTTCGCCGCCGCGGCCAGCCCTTTGACCCGGAGCAGTTCGGCGGCGCGCTCGACATCGCCGCCCGCTTCCTCCAGCGCCTTGCGGCAGTCCATGACGCCGGCGCCCGTGCGCGTGCGGAGTTCTTTGACGAGTTCTGTCGTCACGGCCATGCCCTTCCCTTACGCCTCCTCGCGTACGCGATCGCCCGCGAACTCGTGCTCGGCGACCACGGCGGTCGTGCCGCCGTCCTCGGTCTCGCCAGCCTCGGCCGCCTCCGCCTCTTCCAGCACTTCGTGCTTCTGCCGTTCCTCAAGCCCTTCCAGACAGGCATTGGCGACGCGGTTGGTGATCAGGCGGACCGCCCGGATCGCGTCGTCGTTGCCCGGGATCGCGTAGTCGACTTCGTCCGGATCGCAGTTGGTGTCGAGGATCGCGATGACCGGGATGCCGAGCTTACGGGCTTCGGCAACGGCGATGTGCTCTTTGCGTGTGTCGACGATGTAGACGCCGGCCGGCGGCCGGTGCATGTTCTTGATGCCGCCCAAGTACTTCTCAAGCTTGGCGGCTTCTTCGTTGAGGCGCGCCTGCTCGCGTTTGGGCAGCACGTCCATCACGCCACGGGTCTTCATGTCCTCGATCTCGCGCAGCCGCTCGACGCGCTTGCGGATCGTCTGGAAGTTGGTCAGCATCCCGCCCATCCAGCGCTGGTTCACGTGGGGCTGCTGCGCGCGCGCGGACTCTTCTTGAATCGAGTCCTGCGCCTGCTTTTTGGTGCCGACGAACAGAATGTCGCCGCCCTGCGTCACCGCATCGCGGACGTATCGGTAGGCCTCCTCGATCAGCGGAACGCTCTTTTGCAGGTCGATGATGTGAATCCCGTTGCGTTCGGTGAAAATGAAGCGGGCCATCTTCGGATTCCACCGGCGGGTCTGGTGTCCGAAGTGGACCCCCGCCTCCAGCAACTGCTTCATGGTGACGACTGGCAACCCGTGCCTCCTCTTGGGATCCGGCGCCCACCGGTCCCGGATGGTTTTTGCGTTCCTCCGCGTCCCTCATCCCCGCGGGCCGGGCCGAGGCCTTTCCAGGCACCCTCGGCGGGTCGGGTCGCGTGTGTAGTCGGATCGGCCGCGGACCGTCTGCGTTTGGCGCATAGAAATCCCGCAAAATCGCGGGGACTTTGCGGGAGCGGTCATCGGTGCGCCGCCGTGCGCCGCGGCAAATCCTCTGGGAGTATAGCACGCCGGGAGGCCTGCCCGCTAGGCGCGGGGGTGGGCCTGGGCGTAGACCCGCTTGAGATGTTCCCTGGAGATGTGCGTGTAGATTTGCGTGGTCGCCAGGCTGGCGTGCCCCAGCAACTCCTGCACCACCCGGAGATCGGCGCCCCCGTCCAGCAGGTGTGTCGCAAACGTGTGTCGCAGGACGTGCGGGCTTGTATGCTGCTGTATCGCGGCCGCGCGCACCCACCGGTCGACGATCAATTGGACGGACCGCGTCGACAGCCGGCCGCCGCGGGTGTTGAGGAACACGGCGTCGGTCGCCACCCGCGACGACAGCGGCCCCGGCCGCTTCCGCCGGTCGCCGTCCAGCAGCTTCGGGCGCGCCTCCGCCAAGTAGCGTCGCAGGGCCGCCGAGGCTTCCGCGCCGATCAGGACGATGCGCTCCTTCCCGCCTTTCCCACGTACGCGGATCTCGTCGCCGCTGAGGGCCCCGCACTCCAGGCCAACGAGTTCACCGACACGCACTCCGCCTGCATAGAACATTTCAAGGATCGCACGATCGCGCAACCCGGCCGGGCGGTCAACGGGCGGCGCCGCCAGCAGCGCCGCCACCGCGTCATGCGTCAGCGCCTGCGGGAGACGCCGGCCCCGCCGGGGTGCCGCGACCAGCCGCATCGGGCTCAGCGAAACCCGCCCCGCGCGACGGAGGAACCGAAAGAACGTGCGGAGGGCGGAGAGATGGCGCGCGATCGATGCGCGGGCGTACTGCCGGTGCATCACCGCCTGGTACCGCCGGACGACCGGGGTGGTCACGTCGTCCCAACCATCGAGATCCTGCTCGCGGATGAAACGGGCAAACCCTTCGAGGTCCCGGCGATAGGCCGCCAGGGTGTGCGCCGAAACGTTCTGCTCGGCCTCAATCGTGCGGAGGAAGGTCTCGATGTCGCGGTCGCGGGTGGTGTCTGCCGCGCGCGCCACGTGCTAGCCCGCCGACACCGCGGCCGGCAGTGGTTCGGCCGCCGGTTGGCGGTGGCCGCAGGCCTCGTTGATGCAGCGCAACTCGTCGCCCTTGCGCGAGAGCTTGACCACCATCAGGCTCTGGCACTTCGGGCACGGCCGCTCGCTCGGCCGGTCCCACGAGGTGAAGTCACAGGCGGGGTAGGCGCTACACCCATAAAACGTTCGAGCGCGCTTCGTCCGACGGGCGACAACATCGGCTCCACATTTGGGGCATTTGACGCCAATTCCGACCGGCCGCGTGTAGCGGCACTCCGGAAAACCCGAGCACGCGATGAACTCGCCGAAGCGGCCGTGTTTGCGGACGAGCGGCCGGGCGCACTGCGGGCAGGGTTCACCGATCTCGACTTCCGGAAACTCCACGACCGGGATCTTCGCCTCAGCGCTCTGGAGTGTTTGTGCGAACGGCCCATAGAAGTTTCGGATCAACTGCTGCCAGTCGGCCTGTCCCTCTTCGATACGGTCGAGCTCCCCCTCGAGACCGGCGGTGAAGTCCAGGTCGACCACGTTGGGGAAATACTCGACCAGCATGTCATTGACCATCCGGCCGATCTCAGTCGGGACCAGACGCCGCTCGCGCAAGGCCACGTAGCCGCGCTTCTTGATCGTCTCGATGATCGGCGCGTACGTGCTGGGCCGGCCGATGCCTTTCTCTTCAAGCGCGCGCACCAGCGTCGCCTCGCTGTAGCGCGGAAGCGGTTGGGTGAAGTGCTGTTCCGGCTTGACGTCGTCCAGCCCCACGCCATCGCCCGCCGCCAGGGGAGGCAGCCAGCTTTCGCCGTTGCTCTCACCGTTGTCGGTGGCCTCACGATACAGGACGAGAAAGCCGGGAAACTTCACGCGGCTCCCCGTCGCGCGGAACATGAACGGCCCGCCCGTGATATCGACCGAAAGCGTATCGAGGACCGCCGGCGACATCTGGCTCGCGACGAACCGCTCCCAGATCAGCCGGTAGAGCCGGTACTGATCGGAGCGCAGGTGCGCCTTGACCCGTTCGGGGGTGCGCGCCACGCTGGTGGGCCGGACCGCTTCGTGGGCGCCCTGGGCGCCCGCGCGCGAACGGTAGTGTCGCGCCTTCTCAGGGACGTACGCGTCGCCGTACGTACGCGCGATGAACTCGCGGGCCTCGTCCTGCGCCGACGCCGCCACGCGCACCGCGTCGGTCCGCATGTAGGTAATCAGCCCGACGGTGCCCTCGTCGCCCACGTCGAGGCCCTCGTAGAGTTGCTGGGCCACGGCCATGGTGCGCGACGCGGAGTAGCCGAGCCGCCGGTTCGCTTCCTGCTGCATCGAGCTGGTCGTGAACGGCGGCGATGGGTTGCGCAACTGGTCCTTACGGCGGACGTCGGCGACGGCATAGGTGTGCCGCCGGAGCTCGTCGGTGAGGCCATTGGCCTCCAACGCCGAGCGGATGACGATCGCGCCGTCGTCGGCGGGCGTGCCGAACCGCTCACCGTTGCGCGAGAACAGGCGTGCCTCGAACGTCTCACCCGCGGTCGCAAACGCCCCGGCGATCGACCAGTATTCCTGAGGGACGAAGGCCTCGATCTCACGCTCGCGGTCGACAATCATCCGGACCGCGACCGACTGCACGCGGCCGGCGGACAGGCCGCCGCGGATCTTGCGCCACAACAGCGGGCTCAATTTGTAGCCGACCAGCCGGTCGAGGATCCGCCGGGCCTGTTGAGCATTGACCAGATTCTGATCGATCTCGCGCGGGTGCTTCAGCGCACGCTCGATGGCTTCTTTGGTGATCTCATGGAACTCGATGCGGCGGACCTTCGGGTTGACCGCGCGCAGCACTTCGGACAAGTGCCACGAGATGGCCTCGCCTTCGCGGTCGGGGTCGGTGGCCATGTAGACCGTCGACGCGCGCTTGGCCGCTTCTTTGAGTTCTTTGATGATGGGACCTTTGCCCTTGATGACGATGTACTTGGGCGCAAAGTCGTCATCGATGTCCACGCCAAGACGGCTCTTTGGGAGGTCCCTCACGTGCCCCATCGAGGCTTTGACCTCGTAGGGCCGCTTCAGCAGTTTGCTCAGCGTGCGCGCCTTGGTCGGCGATTCGACGACGACGAGGGAGTGGGATTTGGAGTGGGATTTGGATTTGGATTTGGTCGCGCTCACGCGATCCTCCGGGTCATCATGAACGATCTCCTCTACTGCCTTGCTGCGGACGATCCTGGCCGCCCCGGCCGCGGCCTGCCGCCTGCATGACCATCTGCCCCGGCAGCATCTGGATCAGACCACGAATTTCCAACGCGGTCACGGCGGCGGCGATCGCCGCCGCCGACAGCCCGCTCGCCGCCGCAAGATCATCGAGGGTGCGAGGGCCTGCGCCCAGCAGGGCGAACACCCGCGCTTCCTCGCTCCCATCGACTGTCCCAACCTCCGCGGAGCCGCCGGCCAGCAGCGGCAGACCGAGGTCTCGCAAGATATCGTCGGCCGTCTCCGCCATCCGCGCCCCTTCGCGCAGCAGGCCGTGCGGCGCACGGCTGTGGTCGCTAAAGATGCTGCCCGGCACCGCGAAGACCTCGCGGCCCTGATCGAGCGCGTGGTCCGCGGTCACGAGCGACCCGCTGTCATGCGCCCCTTCCACCAGCACGACGGCCTTGCACAACCCGCTGATGATGCGGTTGCGCCGCGGAAAGTGCGAAGCCAGTGGCGGTGTCCCCGGGGGGAATTCGGTCACCAGCGCTCCGCGCGCGGCGATAGCGTCCGCGAGCCGTCGGTGTTCCGGCGGATAGATCACATCCGCGCCGCTCCCGAGCACTGCGATTGTCCGTCCACCTCCATCCAGTGCGGCCCGATGCGCCGCGCCGTCGATACCGCGCGCCAGACCGCTGACCACCGTTACCCCGGCCGTCGCCAGGTCGAACGCCAGCCGGCCGGCGGCTGCCAGACCGTAGACGGTCGCGCGCCGCGACCCCACGATGGCCACGGCCGGACGGTCATCGAGCGCCCCTTTGACGAACAGGACCGCCGGGGCGTCCGGGATAGCCTGCAACTGCGGGGGAAAGGCCGTATCGCGGATCGTCACCACGGTTATCCCCCGGTCCCGCGCCGCCGCGAGGGCGGCGACGGGATCCAGCGAGCGCCACGCGGCCAGCACCTGATCCCGATCCGCGTGCAGATTGATCAGATCGGGCAGGCACCGCCAGGCCGCCGTAGCCGAGCCGGTTCGATCGACCCAGCGCGCAATCGTCCGGGGACCAATGCCGGGCAGCATAGTCAACCCCATCCAGGCCGCCACTTCCTCGTCCCCAGGCGGCCCGGCGGACCCCGGCGGGGAGGTCCCGAAGTTCAAC
>JBGQGY010000015.1:0-41588 GCA_041497675.1 bacterium
AGCCGGTCTTCCTCGACATATCCCCACTTCTGCTCGAAGGGCATGTGAAAACAGTCGATGACTTCGACCTGTTCGCGCATCCCGGGGCTGAACGAGGCCCGCTCGAGTTCCTCGGTGACGACCGTGCAGTGGGGGCCGTAGACTTCGACCCGCTCGTAGGGAAACATCCACGACGTGTGCGCCACGCTGGTCACCGAGGCGACCACACCGCTCTTGAACGTGAAGAGCATCACAAACCCGTCGGGCTCGCGGTATACGCTCTGCCGTGCATGGCCCGCGACGGTCGCCACGTCGCCGAAGAGAAACCGCCCCATGTCGAACAGGTGGATCGGTGTTTCGTACAGATAGCCGCCCGTGACCGATGGATCGCCGGTCCACGGCGGTTGCACGAGTTCGCCCCGGTTGTGTTTCATCTGCGCCAGCCGCGGCTCCAGCCGGCCGTCGTCGATACGCTCCTTGGCGAACCGGTACACGTTGGCAAAACGCCTGTTAAAACCGATCTGGTAGATGCCGTTCGCCCGCCGTGCCGCCGCACGAATCGTCGCCGCGCCCTCAAGCGATGTGGCCATGGGCTTCTCGGAGAAGACGTGCACGCCCGCCTCGAGCGCGGTGATAACAGGCTGCACGTGCTGTGCGTTGGGCGTACAGATGAAGACGGCCTTCGCCCCCGCGTCGATCAGCGCGCTCAGCCCGTCCACGGGCTTGGCCCCAACTTCACCCGCGAGGCGCGCGGCGGCCGCGGGCACCGTATCCGCGATCCCGGCGATCTCGACCCGCGGATCCCGTTTCAGGTCCAGCGCGTGAATGCGTCCGATGAATCCCGCGCCCAAGACACCAACTTTGACCGTCACGTCATGCCTCCGTGTGCGCGAACAACCGCCGCATGCTGTCCAGACCGCGGGTCGCGACGACCGCGGGATCCTGGGCCCAGTACTCGGGTCGGAAGAGTTCGAGCGAGTAGGCGCCGCGGTACCCGATAGCCTGCAGACGCGTCACGAGTGGCGTGAGCGGGATCACGCCATCGCCGGGCATCAGACGCTGCGCGTCGGTCAGCGACGAGGGCTCGCCGGGTTCCGCGTCGTCTAGGTGCACCACAAAGACCTGCGCGCCATCCAGCCCATCCAGATCTTCTATGCGGGACCCGCCCGCGTAGAAGTGAAACGCGTCGATCACCAGCCCCACCCGTGGATCGCCCGTCTCCTCGACGATCCCGCGGGCGGCGCGCAGCGTGTTGACCGCGCACCTGGGGAATCCGAGAAACTCAAACCCGACCTCGACCCCGTAGGGCCCCGCCACCGATGCCAGGGCGCGGAGCGCGACCGTTGCCCGCATCCGCACGTGGCTGTCGGGGGTGCCTTCGGGAGGCAGGAAGCTCGGGACCGCGACGACATACGGCGCACGCAGAGCCCGCGCCCACTCGCACAGGGTGCGCATGCGCGCCAACCGCGGTTCGAGATCGCGGGGCACGAGCGGCGTGGCGCCTTCCAGCGCATTGACACTCAGCGGCAGCACGTTCGCCGCGCGCAGGCGGCTACGAAGCGTCGCCATCGACCCGCCGGCCGCCAGGTAGTGCTCGATCTTGGTATCGCGCAACTCGAGGAACTGATACCCGGCCCCGGCGGCGACCCGGATGTCGGTCTCGAGGTCGGCCCCCTCACCCGTCGTAGCCCCGTTCAATCCAAAGCCCGGCATGAAGTCTGCCTTCTCCCGCGCCACACCCACCCCCTCCTCAATCTCACGGCGTTCCCATAGAATCAAGAGGACACACGTTGGGAGGGCCATCGTGAAAGAGCTGGCCGCGAAACCGACCGACTACTACCAACTGGAAGAGTTGCTGACCGAAGACGAGCGCCTGGTCCGCGATACGGTCCGCCGCTTCGTGGACCGCGAAGTCCTGCCGCACATCGGCGGGTGGTGGCTGCGCGGCGAGTTTCCGAAGGCGTTGATCCCCGCGTTGGGCAACCTCGGGGTGCTCGGCGCCAACCTGCCAACGGAGTACGGCGCCGCCGGCGTGAACAGCATCGCCTACGGGTTGATCATGCAGGAACTCGATCGCGGCGATTCGGGGCTGCGGTCGTTTGCGTCGGTCCAGGGCGCGCTGGTCATGTACCCCATCTATTCGTACGGCAGCGAGGAGCAAAAACGGCGCTGGCTGCCGCGGCTCGCCCGTGGCGAGGCGGTTGGATGTTTTGGCCTGACGGAGCCGAGCGCCGGGTCCGATCCTGGCGCGATGCAGACCCGGGCGCGGCGGCGCGGCGACGGGTGGGAACTGTCGGGGACGAAGATGTGGATCACCAACGGTTCGATGGCCGACGTGGCGGTGATCTGGGCCAAGGACGACAAGGACGAGATCTGGGGCTTTCTGGTCGAGCGCGGCACGCCCGGGTTTTCGGCCAACATTCTGCACACCAAGGCCAGCATGCGGGCCTCGGACACCACCGAGCTCGTGCTCGACGGCGTGAAGATCGACGGCGAGGCGCGGCTGCCGGGTGCGCAGGGGCTGCGCGCGGCGCTTGCGTGTCTCACGCAGGCCCGCTACGGCATCGCCTGGGGCGCGGTCGGCGCGGCCACGGCGTGTTTCGAAGAAGCGCTCGCCTACGCCCGCGAACGCATCTCGTTCGGCCGGCCGATCGCCGCCCGGCAGTTGATCCAGGAGCGTCTCGTCGACATGCTCAGCGAAATCACCAAGGCGCAACTGCTCGCCTACCGGCTCGGCCAGCTGAAAGACCAGGGAAAGATGCGGTACACGCACGTCTCGTTGGCCAAACGCAACAACGTGCGGGCGGCCCTGCAGATCGCGCGGTCCGCGCGGACGATCCTTGGCGGCGCGGGCATCACGCTGGAGCATCACGCCATGCGCCACGCCGCTAATCTCGAAACCGTGGACACCTATGAAGGCACGTACGACATCCACACGCTGATTCTTGGACGAGACCTCACGGGTTTCGACGCGTTCAGTTAGTCGGCGAGGAGCCGGTGTCGGCCGCTCGGCGCCCTGCTCGGCAGCGACAGTCCCGCATCCGGAATACAGTCGCGCGCGCTGAAGGCACCGACGCCGGTGATCGCGTTCACCTGCATGCGACCGGTCGCCGTCCCCAGCGCGCCAAAGGATGTCGTGAAGATCACCCGGGGACCATCGAGAGCGACCGTCGCGGTCCCCTGAAGGACGAGCGACGCGTCGAGGACGCTGTATGTACCATCGATGTTGCGCACCGTGAGATCGATGAATCGATCGAGCCCCTGCCCGCCGCCGCAGGGAGCGATGAACCCTGTCCCCGTGGCGGCGTTCAAATCGGTATTGAAGCCGATGCCGCCGCTCAACTGGGACAGTGACGGCAAGAATCCCGGAGGCGGTAATGTCGGGTCGGGAACCGTCCAGAGCCGCACTTGAATGCTGGACGTGCCGCGATCGGTCCGCAGCTCAACGGCGTCGAACGTCGGCGCAAAACCGGCGTCGCCCGTCGGATCAGTCGTCGTGCTGACGCCGGGGGCCGGCGGCGGCTCGCTCGTACCCGGTGGCAGCATCTGCCCGCAGGCAGCGGCGAGGACGGCGAACATGATTGTCCAGATGATGCGTCTGATCTCCATCGCGATGTCACCCACCAGCCTTCGAATTCGGCGCTGGATGAATTACGAAGGGATCAATAAGGAGGTTCCGTGGGCGCGACGGTTTGCGGCAGAGCGGGATATCCCCAGAAACAGAGGAACGGCGGTAGCCCGCCGCTCCTCTGGGGGCAAGCGCAGGGCGGTTACTTGCCCTTCTTTTTCTTTGCCTTTTTCGCCAACGTCCTCGCCTCCTTCTCCTGGAAGATGGACGGCAGTGCAGAACTTGCCGTCCGTTTGTGTGTTCGCCACTACATATAGATTTTCCTTCTTTCCTAAACACAATTCCTAGCGGGTACCGAACATGCGGGCAGGCCAGCGGGCAAAAACGTCAAATAGCTCCCTCAAGATGACGCGCCTCATCCTGCTGGCGTGTGCCATTCTGCTGGCGGCGTCCGTTGCCGTGGCTCCGGCCCAACCGGCGGTCGCCGACATCCGGGGACACTGGGCCGAGGCTCGGATCGCCGATCTGGTGCAGCGTGGCATCATCGGGCTTGGGGCCGGCCGGCAGTTCCATCCGCGCGACTCGGTCGCTCGCGGACAGTTCATCGCATGGCTCCTCGCGGCGCGGGGGCTTCCCGTCGTTCGCATGGACCGCGCTCCCTTCACCGACCTCCCGCTCTCGAGCGAGTTCGCGGCCCCGGTCGAATCCGCCGTCATCTACGGCATCCTCCAGCCGGGCGGCGCGTTTCGCCCCGGCGCGCCGATCACGCGCGTCGACGCGCTCGTCTACACCGTGCGCGCCCTGGGGCACACGTTCGAGTCAGCGTACATGGCCAATGCCCGCGTCCCGTTCAGCGACGTCGAAGGATTGCCGCCGCTGGTACGCGGTGCGATCGCCGTCGCCGCGCTGAGCAATCCACCGCTGCTGCGGGAGCCGGCCTCCGACCGCCTACGCGCATCCGATCCGCTGTCGCGGGCGTCGGCGGCCAGCCTGCTCTGGGCCTACCTGCAGGGTGTCGAACACGGCATCACCCTGCGATTTGCGATCTCGCTGGGCACGGGGGAGACGTTGATCCTCGAGAAGCGCGGCACGCTGCGCCCACTCCCCGTGTGGCGGGTCCAGGTGGGCGTGTTCCAAGACGAAGACCGTGCCCGGCGCGCCGGCGACGGGATGCGCAGCCGCGGTCAACCGGTGTTCATCGAACAGGTCGATGATCTCTTCAAGGTCCGCCTCGGCAACTTTGCAACGCGCGACGAAGCCGTCGCCTTCCAGCAGCAGCTGTCCGGCGAGGGCGTGTCCTCGATTCTCATCGTCACGCTGCGCGAGTACGAGTCGCTCAGCGGCCCGTTTTGGATGGGCATGCTGCTCCTCGAACCGACGGCCGGGGTGCGGCTGCGTCCCGCGCTGGCGCGGGACAACGCCATCGGCCGCGAGCGGACCAGCGAGGCCGCCCGCCGCGCCGGGGCGGTGGCCGCGATCAACGGCGGGTTCTTCTCGAGCGCAGGCGACCCGCTGGGCTGCCTAATGATCGACGGCGAGCTCATCAGCGAACCGCTGCCAGGGCGCACCTGCGCAGGTCTGACCGATGACGGGAGCCTGCTCTTCGACACGCTCAAACTGGAGGCCACGGCATCGACCGAAAACGGGTCGCTGAGCATCGATGGGGTCAACCGGGACCGCAGCGCCAACGAGATCCTCCTCTACCGCCCGGTCTTCGGCCCGACCACACGGACGAACGTCTTTGGTCTGGAGGTCGTCGTCGCGGGGGACGTGGTGCAGCAGGTCACCGATGGACGAGGGAACAATGCGATTCCCCCGGGTGGCTACGTGCTCTCCGGACACGGGCGGGGACGCGAGGCGCTGCGGGCGGTGTTCAGACAGGGCGATCGCGTGACGCTTCGCGTGCGCCTGGTTCCTGAATCGGGCGACGCACGATGGGACACGGTGCGCCACGTCATGGGCGGCGGACCACGACTGCTCACGAACGGGATCTACGTTGGTGGGGAAGGATTCCAGCCGCTGTTCGTAGACCGGCGCCACCCTCGAACCGCCATCGGGAGGCTGGCGGACGGACGGATCATCCTGGTCGTGGTCGGTGGACGCCAGCCCTATCACAGCCTCGGGATGACCTTGCCCGAACTGGCGTTTACGCTGCGGCGGCTCGGTGTGACCGATGCGATGAACCTGGACGGCGGCGGGTCGTCCACGCTCGTCGTGCGCGGGGTGGTAATCAATCTGCCTTCGGATGAACTCGGCGAGCGGACGGTCAGCGATGTGGTCCTCGTGATCCCGCCGTCGAACGGAAACCCCTAAAGACGCCGCGGCCTAGGCGCCTCGATCGAACGAGGCGAGATCCTCCACCGTATCGATATCCGCCGAAATGCCCTCGGGAAGCGAGAGCGCCACGCCTTCCTTTGGATAGGTCTCGATCACGCTTCGAGCACCGCGGTCACCCTCCAGCGTCAGCAGATCGAGAAACAGCGCCCGGTGAAAATACACCGGCGGACCCACGGTGTTGTGATAGGCCGACGCGACGATCCGCTTCCGATCGGCCGCCGCCACCTCGAGCAGGTGATCGATCACCTCAGGCGTGACGAAGGGCTGGTCGGCGAGCAGGATGACCACGCCGTCGGCGTCCGGTGGCACCGCCTCGACACCGACCCGGATGCTCGAGCCCATGCCTTCTGCGGGGTCGGGGTTGTGGAGGATGCGGATGGGCAGCCCGTCGAGCAGCGGCTCGTACACGTCCGCGTTGGCGCCCAGCACCACGATGACGTCCCGGCACCGGGATGCCAACGCGGTCTGCACGGCACGCCGGACCATGGGGGTCCCGCGGATGGGCAGGGCCAGTTTCGGGCGTCCCATGCGCGTGCTGCCGCCGGCGGCAAGGACCACGGCGGCGACCTTCGGCTGGTCGCCCGTCATCCACCCTGCGCCTGGGTGTGGATTGGTCCGCCGCGAGCGCGCAGAAAGCCGCCCGCCCGGCCACGCGCCGTGGCCAGGATCTCGCCCAGGGCGGCCAGCGCGATCTCATCGGGGTCTTCACTGCCGATATCCAGACCCACCGGGCCAAAGATCTGCGCGCGGCGCTCGGGGGAGATCGCCACGCCTTCGCCGTCGAGCTCGCGCAAGATCTTCTCGGTGCGCGCGCGGGGGCCCAGCATCCCCAGATAGGCCGCCGGGGTCGGGAGGAACGCGCGCAGCAGGTCGCGGTCGTGGATGTAATTGTGGGTCATGATCAGCACGAACGTGTGCGGGTCGGTGGGTGCGGTCCGGCCGGCCTCGGGAAAGTCGGTTTTGACAAACCCCGCCGCACCCGGGAATCGCTCGTGATTCAGAAACGCCTCACGCCGGTCGACCACGAGCACACGCCAGCCCAACTGCGAGGCGAACCGTACCACGGGGATCGCATCGTGCCCCGCCCCGCACACCACCAGCCGCATCGGCGGGTGCACGACTTCCGCGAACACGCGCACCTGGCCGCCCGGCGCCTTCACATCGTGGATCGCCGACCGGCGCTCACGCAGCGCCGCCTCGGCCAGACGCAGCAACTCGGCATCGACCGCCGCATCGCCGAGGCTGCCCTGGCGGCGACCGTCCGGCCAGATCACGGCCCGCCGCCCGGCAGGCACGCGGTCCGTCCCCTCGATCACGGTGGCGATCACGACCGATTCGTCGCTGTCCAGCGCCACCCGCACCGCGCGCCAGATCAGGTCATCGGCGGAGGTGGGCTCGACGAAGACCTCGATCGCGCCGTTGCACCCGAGCCCCAGTCCCCAGACGGCATCGTCATCGGCGGTCAGGTCGTACATCATCAGCCGCGGGGCGCGCCGCTCCATGACCTCGCCCGCCACGACGGCGACGTCGCCTTCCAGACACCCGCCGCTGATGTTCCCGGTCATTTGATCGGCCCTCGTGATCAGCAGCCGGGCGCCCGCGCGCCGGTACGTCGACCCACGCACCCCGACAATGGTCGCCAACGCGGCGGCTTCGCCGCGCGCACCGGCGTCATCGACCGCCTTGAGGATGTCGCGGAGTTCCTTCATCGTGCGCGGCTCAGATACCGTTCGAGCCGCCGCAGGCTCTCGAGGTTGTGAGCCGGCGCAAAGACGTCGACGTAGGGCAGCGCGACCCGCATCCCCTGACAGATCGGTTCATAGCCCGGGCTGGCCAGCAACGGGTTCAACCAGATGACTTTGGCCGCGCGCCGATGCAGTTCGGCCATCGCCGTCTCGAGCAGGTCGACGTCGCCCGTGTCCCACCCGTCGCTGATGACGATGACCACGGTGCGGCCGTCGAGCACCTGCGTGCCGAACTCATCCAGAAACCGGCGCAGGCTGCGGCCGATCTTCGTCCCACCCGACCAGTCGGGGACGCGCTTGGCGACTTCGTCCAATGCGGCGCGGAGGTCATCGTGCGCCAGCGACCCGGTGATGCGCGACAACCCGGTGCTGAAGACGAACGTTTCGACGCGCGCCACCGCGTGCTGCAGCGCGTAAACAAACTGGATGAGAAAGCGGCTGTACAGGTCCATCGACCCGCTGACGTCGCACAGGAGCACCACGCGGGTCTTTTGCAGCCTGCGCTCACGTTTGAGAATCTCGAGGATTTCGCCGCCACGGCGAAGGCTGTGGCGCATGGTGCGGCGCAGATCGACGTAGTGACCGCGACGCGCCTGCCGCGTCCGCCGCGACAACCGTGTCGCGACCCGCCGCGCAATGGCTTGGACCAGCCGGGTGATCTCGTTCAGCTCGTCCGCGGTGAACGCGCTGAAGTCCTTGCGCGTCAGCGCCTCGGCCGGGCTGTAGGCCGGGACGCGCTCACCCTCGTCGGCGGATTCGCCCTCGTCCTGCCATTCGAGCAGGACTTTCTCCAGCGCCTGCTGGCCGTCGAGCGGTTCCTGACCGGGGCCCTGCGGCGGGCCGGCCTGCTGCCGCTCCTCTTCCTCCGGCCGCGCGCCCCAATACTCCCAGAACGCGGCGTCGAAGACACGCTGTGCGTCTTGACCCGACGCCAGCACCGCGCGCAGCGCGACGTACATGTCACGGCGGTCGGTCAGGTCGACGGCCTCAAGCGCACGCAGTCCGTCCGTCGCTTCTTGTGGGCCCAGCGAGAGACCCCGCCGGCGCAACAAACGGCAGAACCCGACGACGTTGGCGACGAGGTTCCCGTGACTGGGGCGGTCTACCGACGGGCCTGCAGCCGATCGGCGGCCCGCGCGATAGCGTCCTGGTTCCATGGCCGTCCTTCCCGTTCGAGCGCGGCGATGCTTTCAACGAGCTGGTCGAGCCACTGCGTGCGAATCGCTGTGGCGTCGTCCTGGTGTTTGAACAGTACGCCCAGCGTCTCTTCGATGGCCTCGCGGTCGAGGTGATCGCGGTGGAGCGCCATCAACGCCGCGCTCCAGTCGAGCGTCTCGGCCACACCCGGCGTCTTCTCCAACCGCAACCGGCGGACGATCTGCATGAACGCTCCGATCTGTTCAGCCAGCCGCCCGTTCAGCCCGGGGACCTTACGGTGGACGATCTCCAATTCCTTGTCAAACGTCGGGTAGTCGATCCACAGATACAGACACCGGCGGCGCAGCGCGTCCCCGAGCTCGCGGGTGCGGTTGCTGGTCAGCACGACGTATGGCGTCGTCTTCGCCTTGATCGTCCCGATCTCGGGGATCGACACCTGAAAATCCGACAGCACTTCGAGCAGGAACGCTTCGAACTCAGCGTCGGCGCGGTCGATCTCGTCGACCAAGAGCACCGGCGCCTGATCGCGCGTGATCGCGTAGAGCAGCGGCCGCTTCAGCAGGAAGGCGTCGCCGAAGATTTCGGCCTCACGCTCGGTCACCGATCGCTGACCGCCCTCCGACAGCCGGATGTGCAACAGTTGCTTCTGATAGTTCCACTCGTAGAGCGCGGTGGTGGCGTCGAGCCCCTCATAGCACTGCAGCCGGATCAACTCCGTGTCCAGCGCCCGGGACATCACTTTGGCGACCTCGGTCTTCCCGACGCCGGCCGCGCCCTCGATCAGCAGTGGCTTGCGCAGCGTCACAGACAGGTAGACGCTCGTCGCGATGGCTCGGTCGGCGACGTAGCCTTGTCCGGCAAGCAACTGCTGGATGCGGACAATCTCAGGGTGCATGCATCACTCCGTTGGTTCGGCGTGGAAACGGGGGATGGCGCGGCCATCCCCCGCCGGTCCCTCTATCCCTCTTAGTGTAAACGAAATGGCGCCGGACGGTAATCCGGCAGGATCAGGCCTCGACCTGGGCCTTTAGGCACTCGAACAGCTCACCGGCCTTCTTCTCGACCGTGCTGTTGAGCACCCTCCCACCAATGCTGGCGATGGGCCCGCTGACGACCACGTCGGCCTTCCACTCGAGCCAGGTCTTCCCGTCTGCCCCGTCGACCAGATCGACGACGCTGCTGACGTCGACCGCGCTTCCCAACCCGCCGCCCCGGCCGGTGAGGACGGCGTGGGTCGGGGGTCGTAGATCGGACATCGTGACGTCGAACGCGAAGTTGCCCTTGATGAACCCCACACCCACGCGAACGACGGCCCTGAACTTCCCCTCTTCCAGGATGTCGAGCTTCTGGACGTCCGGGAGGCACTTGCTGACGGCCTGCGGATCAATGAGCACCCCCCACACCTTCTCTTTGGACGCCCGGACTTCCATGCGTCCTTCGAAGCGGAGGGCCATGCTATGCGCCGACCTTGAGGTATTGGGCGGGTTCGCGCTCGAATGCCTGCCGGCAGTGCGCGCAGCAGAAGTAGAACGTCCTACCCTGATACACGAACGTGTGGCGGGCCGTGGCGATCTCGACGGTCATCCCACACACCGGATCGATCGCGCCGACCGCGACGGGTGACGCCGCGAGCGACTCGGCCTGAGCCGACACCACGGCGCCGGTCGCCGTCTGGCTCCGGCGCACCTGCACGATCTCGGCCATGATGCTGAGGGCGATCTCCTCAGGCGTGATCGCGCCGATATCGAGTCCCGCCGGCGCCTTGACCCGCCGGAGCTGCGCGGGATCGATCCCGCGACCGCTCAAGAAGGTCAACACGGACTCGGCCCGTTTGCGGCTGGCGACGAGACCGACGTAGCCGGCACCGGCGCCGGCGATCTGCTCGAGCGCCTCTTCGTCGTAGTTGCCCATCGTCGCCACGACCACGTAGGTTGTCAGGGTAACCTGCCGCGCGAGTTGCGCGAGCGGCAGACGCAGGTCGAAGTCGATATCCGGCGACGCAGCGCCTGTGGCGGCGACCCAGACAGCGAATCCCTGAAGCCGCCCCAACCGCGCCAGGGCCGGCACGAGCGGGGCTTCCCCGACGAGGAGCAGCTGCGGTTTGGGCAACATGGGCTCGACGTAGATCTCCAGGGTCCCGCCGCTGTGACAGGTCATGGGGTGGTGGATCACTCCCTCCCGGTCGGTCCGCGCGTCGCGCTCGGGGCTCAAACTAATCAGACGAGGGCTCCCTTGGCGTAAGGCGTTCTGGGCCTCGCGAACAATTATGGGATGAGCGCAGGAACCCCCGACCCACCCCTCCAGCGTGCCGTCGGCCAGAATAATCGCCTTCATCCCCGGCCTGGCCGAGGCCGGCCGCTCGACCCTGATCACCGTCGCCAGGACGAACGGTTCGCCCCTCGCCTTCAGGGCATGTGCGCGGTCCAGCAGGTCATTCATGACGCGTCGTCCATGGCTCGCTACTCGGTCACGCCCTTTGCCCGCAGCGCCTTCCACACCTTCCACGGCGTGATCGGGATATCGATATGCCGGACACCGAGGTGCCACAAGGCATCAACCACGGCATTGGCGATCGCCGCGGGCGCGCCCACGGTGGCCGACTCCCCGACACCCTTGGCCCCCAGCGGATGATGTGGGGACGGCGTCGTGGTCTTGTCCAGTTCCCAGCGCGGCGTTTCCATCGCCGTCGGCAGCAGATAGTCCATGAAACTGCCACCGCGGATGTTGCCGTCTTCGTCGTAGGTGATCTCTTCGTAAAGCGCGGGCGCCAACCCCATCGTGAGACCACCGTGGATCTGCCCGTCGACGATCATGGGATTGATGATGTTGCCGCAGTCGTCGACGGCCACGAACCGGCGGATCTTCACCTCACCGGTGCCCTTGTCGATATCGACGACGCAGATGTAGCTGCCGAAGGGGAAGGTCAGGTTCGGTGGATCGTAGTACGAGACCGCCTCGAGTCCGGCCTCCAGCCCCTGCGGGTGGTTGGTGTACGCGGCGAAGGCGATTTCCTGGATCGTCTTGACGCGTTGCGGGGACCCTTTTACGAAGAACTTCCCGCGCTCCCATTCGAGGTCGGTTTCGCTGGCTTCCAGTAGGTGGGCCGCGATCTTTCGCGCCTTGTCCCGGATCTTGCGCGCGGCCATGGCGCCGGCCGCCCCCGCGACAGGGGTGCTGCGGCTCGCATAGGTACCGAGCCCGTATGGCGCGGTGTCGGTGTCGCCTTCCTCGACGGCGATATCGTCTTCAGGGATTCCGAGTTCGTGCGCGATGATCTGCGCGTACGTCGTCTCGTGACCCTGTCCCTGGGATTTGGTGCCAAACCGGGCGATCACTTTGCCCGTCGGGTGCACGCGGATCTCGGCGCTGTCAAACATCTTCAACCCGAGGATGTCGAACGTGTGCGACGGGCCGGCCCCGACGATCTCGGTAAAGCTCGAAATGCCGATGCCCATCAACTCGCCGCGCTTGCGCTTCTCAGCCTGCTCCTTGCGCAGCGCCGCGTAGCCGATCTTGTCCATCGCCTTCTTGAGCGCCGCCTGGTAGTTGCCGCTGTCGTAGGTCCACCCCAGAGCCGACTTGTACGGAAAGGCCTCGGGCCGGATGAAGTTTTTCATCCGGAAATCGGCCGGATCCACGCCGAGCTCGTGCGCCAGGATGTCGGCCATCCGCTCGATCATGTACGAGGCCTCGGTCACCCGGAATGAGCAGCGGTACGCGATGCCTCCCGGCGGCTTGTTGGTGTAGACGCCGTCCACTTCGGCAAACGCCGACTGGAAATCATACGAGCCGGTGCAGATCGAAAAGAGCCCGGCGGGGAACTTGGACGGGTTGGCGGCCGCATCGAACGCCCCGTGGTCGGCGAGCGTCTTCACGCGGAGGGCCGTCATGGTCCCATCCTTCTTGGCCGCCAGTTCGGCGGTGATATGGTAGTCGCGGGCAAACGAATCGGCCTGCATGTTCTCCATGCGGTCCTCGATCCACTTGACCGGTTTGCCGGTGAGGACCGATGCCGCCACCGCGAGCACATAGCCCGGGTAGACGGGGACTTTCCCGCCGAACCCCCCGCCGATGTCCGGTGAGATCACGCGGATCTTGTGTTCGGCCAGACCCAAATGCCCGGCGACCAGAGCGATGACGGTGCGGATCGCGTGCGGAGCCTGTGTCGTCATCCAGAGGGTCAGTTTGCCGTCCACGGGATCCCACTGGGCGATGCAGCCGCACGTCTCGATCGACGAGACGTGGATGCGAGGAATGTACATATCCTGCTTGATCGTGACATCCGCGCCTTGGAACGCTTTATCTGTGGCCGCCTGGTCCCCCACCTGCCAGTGCCAGATGTGGTTGTTCTTTTGTTCGCGATCCTGGCGCAGGACCGGCGCGCCGGGCTCGAGCGCCTTCTTCGGATCGACCACCACGGGCAACGGTTCGTACTCCACTTCGACTGCTGCCATGCCATCGGCGGCAAGATACCGCTCGGTCGCCAGCACCGCGGCCACTTCTTGCGATTGATACAGGACGGTGTCGATCGGCAGCACCATCTGCTTGTCGGACATGAGCGTGGGCATCCAGGCGAGGCCGTACTTCTCCAGATCCTTACCCGTGATCACCGCCAGGACGCCGGGGATGGCCAACGCCTTCTCGGCGCGGATCGCCTTGATCGTCGCGTGCGCATACGGGCTGCGCACGATGTCGAGGTAGAGCATCCCGGACAGCTTGATGTCGTCGATATAGGTCCCCTTGCCCCGAATGAATCGCGCGTCTTCTTTGCGCTTGACCGAGTGCCCCATCCCATACGCAATCGCCATCGCGATCAGCTCCTTCCCCCGGCTGCCGCCGGCTGGCTGCGCAACTTCTCCGCGGCATACTTGACCGCCTCGACGATGTTCACATACCCGGTGCACCGGCAGAGGTTGCCGGAGATCGCCCAGCGGATCTCCTCTTCCGACGGGTTGGGGTTCCGCGCGAGGAGGGCGCAGCTGGTTATCATCATGCCCGGCGTGCAGAACCCGCACTGCAGGCCGTGCTTTTCATGAAAGCCTTCCTGGATAGGGTGGAGCTGCCCGTCCTTCGCCAGCCCCTCGACCGTCATCAGGGTCCGGCCGTCCGCCTGCACGGCGAAGATCGTGCAGGATTTCACGGGCCGGCCATCCATGAGCACGGTGCAGGCGCCGCAGTTTGTGGTGTCGCACCCGATGTGGGTGCCGGTCAGATTGAGGACCTCCCTGAGGAGATGCACCAGGAGGAGGCGCGCCTCGACGTCAGCCTCGTGGACGGTGCCGTTGATCGTCACGCGAATCTTGTGCGCCATGTCCCTCACCCCCTGGCCCGCTGGAGGGCCCGCTTGAGTGCCCGAGCGGTGAGCACCCTCACGATGTCACGTTTGTAATCCGCCGGACCGCGCAGATCGCTCACCGGGTCGCACTCCTCAGACGCGGCTTTGGAGGCCTCGGCGATGGCCGCGTCGTCCGGCACCTTCCCACGAAGACGCGTCTCGGCGCGCTTCGCCCGCAGCGACGTCGCCCCGACGTTGCAGAGGCCGATGCCGACCTGTTCGCACTTGCCGCCGCCATCCAGGGTGACCTGGACGCCCACGGCTGCGATCGCAAAATCGCCGACCTTTCGCTCGAGTTTGAGATAGGCGCCGCTGCTCCGGGCAGCCGGCTGGGGCACGCGCACTTCGGTGAGGATCTCGTCGGCCTCCAACGCCGACTGGAACGTGTCGACGACAAAGTCGTCGATGGCGATCACACGCTCTCCGCGAGGCCCGGTGGCCACGACGCTCGCCCGCGCCGCCAGCATGGCGGCTCCCCAATCACCTGCGGGATCAGCGTGCGCCAGCGAACCGCCCACCGTCCCCATGTTTCGCACGAGGGGGTCGGCGATGACCCTGGCCGCATCGGCCAGCAGCGGGTAGCGGCTATGGATGACGTCCGAGGTTTCGAGGTCGCTGTGTCGCGTCATCGCCCCGATCCGAAGGGCTCCATCCGCCTCCCGGATGTAGGCCAATCCCTGGATCCGGTTCAGATCGATCAGATAGCGCGGAGCGGCCAGCCTGAGTTTCATCAACGGGACCAGGCTGTGGCCGCCGGCCAGGGGTTTCGCCTCGGGTCCGTGGGTCTTGAGCAGGCCCACCGCCTCGGCGATGGTCTTGGGCGACAAATACTCAAACCCCGCTGGTATCATCCCACCCCACCCCCTGTGCTTCAGTCTTCGTGGGGAAACGCGCACGCCAGTGTGAACCGCCTCGACAGCGGAGCGTAATCCACGAAGCCAAATAGCTCAAGCGTCTTGAGAAAGGAATGCTGGGTTGTTCTGTGGGGAGAACGGGCCTTCCTGCCCTGCTAGGTTCGCCCGGGTATGTCAGCGTCTCCGGGATTGCGCGCGTTCCCGGGCCGCCGCCACCGCGCGCACTGTGAGCACGCGCGCCAGATGGCGCCGGTAGTCCGCGCTCGCGAAAATGTCGTCGTTCGGCTCGACCCCATCGGCCGCGGCGCCGGCGGCGCCGGCGATGACATCGTCGGTCAGTTCGCGCCCCGTCAAGGCCTGCTCGACCTTCTTGCTGCGATACGGAACGGCGGCGACGCCTGTGATGCCGATTCGGGCATGCGTACAGCGACCGTCAGCGTCGAGCGTGACGGCCGCTGCGACGCCGGCCAGCGCAAACCCCGACGCGGGGTTGGCCATCTTCATGTACGCGCACCCGCTACGCGGGGGCGCGGCCGGCACGATCACTTCCGTCAGCACCTCATCCGCCGCGGCGGCGGTGCTCATCAGACCCCGGAAAAACCCATCGATGGGAACGATGCGGCTGCCGCCGGGTTTCTGCAAGGACACCTCGGCGGCCAACGCCAGGAGCACCGCGGGATAATCTGCGGCGGGGTCCGCGTGCATCACGCTCCCACCAATGGTCCCGAGGTTGCGGACCTGGAGATCACCGATCACACCCGCCGTCTCCACGAGGACCGGCGCCGCACGCCGCACCGCCGGAGTCGATTCGATCATCCAGTACGTGGCGAGCGCGCCGATGTGCAGCCGCCCTTCGCGGAGACGGATCCGGCGCAGCGCGGCGATTCGCGTGATGTCGATGACGTGCGGCGGTGTCGCCACGCGTAACTTCATCATGGGCAGCAGGCTTTGCCCGCCGGCGATGATCTTCGCCTCGGCGCCGAGCGTGTGGAGTTGACGCAGCGCCGCCTGGAGCGTCTTCGGGCGATGATAGGTGAACGCGGCCGGGATCATGTACGCTGACTCACCTCACGCTCGATGGCTTTGAAGAACTCACCCGCCAACTGCTTCGCCACGCCGCCGAAGAGCCGGTGACCGACGCTCATCAGCACGCCGGTGACCTGCGCATCGCCGACGTAAGACACTGTTGTCGAATCGCCGCCCGCGGCAAGCGTCAAGGCGCCGGTGGCCTTGATGGTTCCAGCGCGCCCGGTGCCCTCGATGATCAAGGTCATTTTTTCCGGCGGGGTCTGCTCCGTGATGCGCACCTTGCCCTGATATGATCCCTTCACGGGGCCGACGGCCAGCTCGATCAGGGCGTCAAAGGTGTTTGGACCCGTGGGCGTCAGCGACTTCAGACCCGGCGTGGCCCTGGCGAGCACGTCCGGGTCGTTGAGCGTGGCCCACACTTTCTCTCGCGGTGCGGGAATCACGTACTCGCCTTCGATTTTCATGCGGGGACCTCCTGGCGACTGTAACCACCGCAGCCATTATCATGAAACGGTCGGGCGGGTGTCAAATGCCACGACCGCGACTCTTGACCGTGAGGGTGGAGGACCAGTCAATGACCTCGAGAGTGATGACCATCGTGTGCGTGGGCGTACTCCTGGTGAGCCTGGCCGCGGGTGTCGGACCGTCGGCGGCGGCGCCGGGCGAGGGCGGGCCCGCCGAACCACGGCCGGGAAGCCAGCCGCTGGGCGACGGGTTGATCGTCCCAGGCCAGCGCGTCGGTCCCGCCAAGCTGTCGATGACCGTCGACCAGATCGTCGAGGCCGTCGGGCCGCGCTTCAAACGTGACGAGTTTCCCAAAGAGGGGATCATCCTCTACGAGTGGCGGACCGAGGGCCTGTGGGTCTCGCAGGTCCTGGCCACGAAGGCCATCAGGCTGATCAGCGCCTTTGGCACGACGGACAAGTACCACACCGACAAGGGGGTGGCGCTGATGCATCCACGATCGAGGGTGGAGCAGACCTACGGGAAAGGGTACAAACAATACGCCTATCCCGAAGACCGCATCACCCTGCTTCGGTATCATGATCTTGGATTGCAGTTTGGCATCGTCAACCAGCCGTCCAACCCGGCGATCAACGGTCGCATCTTCCAGATTGGGGTCTTCAAGCCCGGCGATCTCCCGCCGACTAAGACACCCGCGCAGTAGGGACGCAACATCGAAGGGCGGGAAGCCTTCCCGCCCTTCGCCTGCGAATCGGAGCGCGTCAGCGCTACTTCTTCGTCGCCATCTCGTAGATCTCGGTCGTGTAGGCTTTCTCATCGGCCGCCTTCTTGATGACCCCAAACTTCAGCGCGATCTCGGCCGTCCGCTTGAACGAGTCGGCGTCCATCTTGCCGATGGTGGTCTTTGGCGCCGGCGGACCCCAGATGAGCTTGTTGATCTCGGCCATCATCCATTCCTGATGAGCCTTGGGTAGGGTCGGGCTCTGCTTGACGACGATGTCAACGCACTCACCCGGTTTGTCCTTGCAGAACTCCCAGCCCTTCATGGTCGCGCGTAGGAATCGCGCGGCGATGTCCTTGTTCTTCGCGTCCTTCAGAAAGTCTTCTTTGACGAAGATACCGTCCTCAAGCATCGCGGTGCCTTCCTGGTTGAAGTCGATCACCACGATGTCCTCGGCCTTCCACCCGCCGTCCAGCACCTGCTTGTACTCGTTGTAGGTCATGGCCGCCGCCGCGTCGACTTGTTTCTTCAGCAGCAGGTTCATGTCGAAAGGCTGCTTGATGATTTGGACGTCCTTTTCCCTGTCGAGCTTGTACTTCTCGAGGGTGGCGTACAGCGCGAACTCGTTGCCGCCAAGCCAGACCGCGACCTTCTTGCCCTTCCAGTCGGCCGGCGTCTTGATGCCGCTGTCCCTATGTGACAGCTCGCGCATCCCGCTGTACTGGAAGATCTGCGCGATGTTGACCAACGGGACGCCCTGGTCGCGGGAGGCCAGCAGGCTGGGCAACCAGTCGAGACCGAACTCGGCCCCGCCTCCGGCCACGACTTGCTCGGGGACGATGTCCGGACCGCCGGGAACGATGGTGACCTCGAGACTCTCCTTGTCGTAGTAACCTTTCTCCTTGGCCGCGTAGTATCCGGCAAACTGGGCTTGGGTGACCCACTTGAGCTGCACCCGGACCTTGGCCTTCTCCACCGCCGACTGACGCTGCCCGCACCCCGCGCCGATCAGCGCGATGATCGCGACGAGCGTCATCCATCCCCACCGTCTGGGCATGCGAACCGTCCCTCCCTTGTCTATAGGCTCTGCTGGATGTATCGGGCCTTCGGTTGCGGTGTCCTTCTCTCCTGCCCGGCCGCGGTTCACCCCTCGCGCGTCGACACGTGCCAGGGCATGACCAGCCGTTCCACCAGCACCACGGCAAAGTAGAAGGCGATCCCCAACGCGCACGCCACGAGGATCGCCGACCAGGCTTCGCGAGTCTTGAAGATGGCGTTGTTGCTGACGATGTAGACACCCAGCGACTTTTGCGGGCCGCCGAAGTACTCGCTCACCACCGCGCCGATCATGGCCAGGTTCGTGCTGACTTTGAACGCGTTGAACATGTAGGGCAGGCTCGCCGGCAGGCGAAGCCTGGTGAACGTCTCCCATTCGCCGGCGGCGTACGAGCGCATGAGCTCGAGGCTCTGCGGTGAGACGCTGAGCAGACCCCGGAGCGTGCTGATAAAGGTCGGGAAGAAGGTCATCATCGTGACGATGGCGATCTTCGAGCCCTGCGCGATGCCAAACCAGACGATGGCGAGCGGGGCCAGCGCGATGATGGGCACCGACGACGAGGCCACGGCGTAGGGCAGGATCAGCCCGGCGGCCTGTGGAGACCGGCTGGCCAGCATGGCGGCCAGCACGCCCGCGCCACACCCGATCGCGAAGCCCGCGAGCGCCTCGCGAAACGTGTACAGGCCGATCTCGACCAACACGGGCATGTTGCTCCAAAACGTCTGCACGATCACCCGCGGCGCCGGCAGCAGGTAGAACGGGATGTGGAAGACCGCCACAAACCCCTCCCACGCGGCGATCGCCGCGACGAACACGAGCGCGGCAGGCAGATACCGGCGCATCAGGGGCCGGTCACGGCCGGGTCTTCGCGCAGCCCCTCGCGGACCTGCGTGAGCAGCTCGAAGAACCGCGGCGTCGCGCGGGTGTGGGCGGTACGCGGTCGAGGCAGGTCGATCGTCACGACGCGATCGATGCGCCCCGGTCGAGGGCTCATCACCATCACCCGGCTCGAGAGGAAGACGGCCTCGGGGATGCTGTGCGTGATGAACAGCACGGTCGCCGACGTCTGGATCCAGATGTTCATCAGCTCGGTGTTCAGACGCTCTCGCGTCATCTCATCGAGCGCGCCAAACGGCTCATCCATCAACAGGATCGAGGGGTTGAAAACCAGCGCCCGCGCGATGGCGACGCGCTGTTGCATCCCGCCGGACAGCTGCCACGGATAGTGGTCCGCAAACGCCTTGAGCCCGACCATGTGCAGCATCGCGTCGGCGCGTGAGTGCCATTCAGCGCGCGGCGTGCCCATGACGTCGAGCGGCAACTCGACATTGCGCCGCACCGTGCGCCACTCGTAGAGCACCGGGGTCTGGAACACGATCCCGTAGTCGCGGTCCAGCCGGGCCTGGTGCGGGGTTTTCCCCTTGACCGTCACGGTGCCGCTCGAGGGATCGACCAGATCGCCTACGATGCGCAGCAACGTCGACTTGCCGCAGCCCGACGGACCGATGATCGAGGTGAACTCGCCGGATTCGATGTCCAGGGACACCCCGTCAAGCGCGTGGGTGCGCTGCGCGCCGGCGCCAAAGACCTTGCTGACGCCCTGCGCCGAGATGATCGGCCCGCGCCCTACTGCCACTGGTCACCCGCGCCGGCGGGGCGCCACCGGACGACGCGCCGCTCCACGGCCGCGACGAGATGGTAGAAACCGATGCCGATCGACGCGGCGACGATGTCGACGGCCCACAGCCGCGCCGGCCAGGTATTGTAGTACTGCGCCGCGTTGATGATCTCGACGCCCATCCCAAACCGGCTGCCCACGGGCAGCTCGCCGACGATGGCGCCGATGACGCTGGCCGTGGCCGAGATGCGCAGCGCCGTGAACAGATACGGCAGCGCCGCGGGAAACTGCAGCTTCAGGAAGACCTGGCGCGGCGCGGCCGCCAGTGACCGCATCAGCGCGACGGCATCGGGGTCGACGGACTTGAACCCGCGTAGCATGTTGATGGTGACTGGGAAGAAGGTCAGGTAGGCGGCGATCATGGCCTTCGACAGCCACGACGCCGGTCCCAGCCAGACGACGATCATCGGGGCGATGGCCAGGATCGGCACGGTCTGCGACGCCACGACGTACGGCAAGAGACCGCGCTCGAGCAAACGTGAGTAGGCGAACGCGACGGCGAGCGCCAATCCCGCGGCGCCACCGAGCACAAAACCCATCAGGGCTTCCCAGGCCGTGTAGGCGACGCTCCGGGCGATCAGCAGGATCCAGTAGTGGCCCGACCCGCCGCGGCTGATGAAAACGCTGAGGATATCGTGCATATGCGGCAGCTGGTACGTGGGGATGGCGAAGAGCGCCTTCGCCCCCTCCCAGACCACGATGATGGTCAGCAGCAGGGACGCTGACGGCAGACGCCGCAGGAGGCGGCCGCGTGCGCCCGTGGGGAGGCTCTCAGCGGTGGCGCCCATCGGCGGCGTGCGCTAGAAGAAGCTGCCCGACCGCTGCGTGCCTGTGTAGTCCAGGTAGACGACCTTCAGCTCGCTGTAGAAGTCGATCGCCACGCTGCCCTGCTCGCGCGGGCCGACGCCGGTCGCCTTCGAGCCCCCAAAGGGCAGGTGCGCTTCTCCACCGACCGTCGGGTTGTTGACGTGGGCGATGCCGACCTCGCTGCGATCGACGAACGTCATCGCCTTCGTCAGATCCTGTGTGTAGATCGACGACGCGAGCCCAAACGGGACGTCGTTGGCGGCCTCGACCGCCTCGTCGAAGTCCCGCACGCGGCAGACGCTGAGCACCGGTCCGAAGATCTCCTCTTGAAAGATGCGCATCGTCGGCGTGACGTGGTCGAAGATTGTGGGTGCGACAAAGTACCCGCGGCCGAGCGCGCCGTCGGTCAGGCGCCGTCCGCCGCACAGCACCTTCGCACCCTCTTCCTGCCCGATGTTCAAATAGCGCAGGACGGTCTTCATCTGCGACTCATCGACGGACGGCCCGACATTGGTCTTCGGATCCATCCCATCGCCGGTGACCAGGCGCGACACCCGTACGACGAGCTCGTTCACGAATCGGTCGGCAACGTCATCGGTCACGATCACGCGGCTGGTGGCGGTGCAGCGCTGACCGGTCGATCCGTACGCACCGGAGATCGTGCCGCTGAGGGCCAGCTCGAGGTCGGCGTCGCCCAGCACGACCACGGGGTTCTTGCCGCCCATCTCGGCCTGGACGCGCCGCCCGCCGGCCGCGGCGCGCTCATACAGTTTGATGCCCACTTCGTTCGAGCCGGTAAACGACACGGCACGGACGGCCGGATGCGCGATCAATTCGTCGCCGACAGTGGCGCCCGGGCCGATCACCATGTTCAGCACGCCGTCCGGCAGTCCGGCTTCTTGAAAGATCTCCATCAACATCGACGCGGTCCACGGCGTCAGCGTCGCGGGCTTGAACACGACCGTATTGCCGCAGATCAGTGCCGGCGCCATCTTCCAGATCGGGATCGCCGCAGGAAAATTCCACGGCGTGACCAGCACGACGACACCCAGCGGTTCGCGCTTCGTGTAGGTGAAAGTGCTGGCCAGCTCGCTCTGCAGGGTCTCGCCGCGCATGCGGCGCCCCTCACCGGCGATGTACTCGAGGATGTTGCGGCTGCGGATCAGCTCGCCCTTGGACTCGCTGAAGGTCTTACCCTCTTCGCGCGTGAGGACCTCGGCCAGGCGGTCGATCTGCCGCTCGAAGACGTCGAGCACCTTGAATAAGATGCGACCCCTCACCGGACCGGGTGTATCGCGCCACTTTGGAAAGGCCACCTGGGCGGCCTGGATCGCGGCTTGGGCTTCCTCCCGCGTCGACAGTGGTACGCGTCCTAGAATCTCGCCGGTGGCCGGGTTGGTATTGACGGCGGTGCGACCCGACGCCGATTCCTGCCAGCGTCCCCCGATAAAGTTCTTGTAGAGCTGCTCGCCTGCGGCAATGGCCATGACAAATCCCCCTACGGTCAGGCCTGTGACCTGTGATCAATGTAGGTTCGCCCGTACAATCGGCCTGCCCTGCGCAGGTAGACTGTCCGGTTTGGGGAACATCTCGGCGATATGACGACGCGACCTGACGCTGATACCGCCCTGAAGCGGATCAGCGCGTTCATTGCGGCGATCGGGCTCTACGTCGTCCTGGCGGTAGCCTTCGGAGGGGCGTGGATGTCGCGATCGCCCATTCGTTGGCCGCTCAGTGCCGTCCTCATCACCTACGCAGGCTTCACCGCACTGTTGTGGCGGCGGATTGGTTACCCGGCCAAAGCGCGCATCTCCGTGCTCGTGCTGTTGTCACTCATCGCGCTCTCCGCCTGGTGGCTGGGCTCGGTGGACGCCTCCGGCGGCGTCGCCGTGATGAGCCTGTCGGCGCCGAGGCTGGCGGGCCTCGCCCTCGTCGCGGGCTTCGGGTTGGCAGCATGGATGCTCGCGAGCATTCCTTGGCTGACCCGCCCCGGACGCGTTGCCGTCGCTGTCCTCGCGCTCTACGGCGCTCTGCCTTTCTTGGCGGGATTCGTCAACAGCGCGCCGTTCAACACAGTGGCCACAGGCGCCACGATGCCGGCGTGGCTCCCGAGGTGGTTGAACGGGCCCCTGCTCGGTATCTACGTCCTATTGCCCGTCGGCGTGTTCACAGGAATCTATCATCTCGCCCGCTTTCGACATACGAGCCCCTCGACCCAGCTCAGGCGCTGGGGCTTCGCGGGCGCTGCGGTCGCGCTGTGCTTTCTCCTCGTGGTCCCCGACGGCGTCAGGCGAGCAGGCCCCGCGCACACCTCGACGTTGGGGATACGCACCGCCGGCCCGAATGTGCTGAGCATTCCATCGGCCACAGAACTGCGGGGAGCCAGGGCACTTCGCCTGTCACAGGTCACCCCTGTGACGCTCCCGCCGGAAGACCTGATCAGGAATGCCGAAGCAATTTTCGACCGCCTGCCGGTTGTTCGATACGATCTCGAGGCGCGCACCGCGTCGCTGGGGGCCGGCATCGGGCCATCGTTGGCGTTCGTTCGAGACCACATCCGGTACGAGGCCTATCCTGGCACGCTCCGCGGCGCCGAGGGCACACTCACAGCCGGTGCCGGGAATGCGGCCGACCGGTCGCTGTTGCTGGCCGCGCTGCTGAAGGCCAAAGGATTCCAGACGCGCTTTGCCATGGGCCGGCTGACCCGAGACCGTGCCGAAGCGCTCATGGCCAGGATCTTCGCGCCTGAACGACCCGAGGTCGACGCCACGGGCGCGCCGCCGCCCGCCGTCGATGAGCTCATCCTGCGCCTGCGCGCCCGCGCCCTGCGAGACTTCGCGGTCATCCGCCAGGTGCTGGGAACGGCACTGCCCCCGCGCGCAAACCTGACGAGGGAGCGGGTGCTCACGGAGATCGAGCCACACGTGTGGGTGCAGGTCGACGACGGCGGGACCTGGCGTGATGTGGATTCGGCGTTTGCCGACGCCGCCCCCGGTAAGGCCTACGCCAGCGCCGAGCGCGTGAGCGACACCCTGCCCCACGAACTGGCGCAACGGGTCACGATCCGACTTCTGACCGAGTCCCTCGCCGGTGACGCGCTTCAGACGCATACCGCGCTGGAATTCACAGCGCCGGCACCCGACGTGCTGGACCGGCAGATCTTCTTGCTCTTCGGACGGGACCCAAGCCTCGCCGGCGGCGTCGCCGGGGGCATCTCCGGCGGCGAGATGTGGACGCCGATTCTCTGGGTTGATGGGGACGTGCACGAAGGCCGGGAGATTTCGTTCGCCTACGCGGACCGGCCGGGAGAGAGCCCCCGGCGCGGCGGTCCACCCCGGGGAGGACTGGGCGATGTTCTCGGCCCGGGTGGCGCCTTGTCGTCAGGGTCCCAGTTCGTGGCGGTGTGGTTAGAGTTCGAGATCGCGTTCCCAGACGGCACGCGCGACACCACGCGCCGCGCGATCGTCGATCGCGCTGGGCCGGCGTGGCGAGCCGCGGCGAAGGCAGATCCCGCGGCCCTCAAGGCCGTGCCACTTGACGCCGAAGGTCTGCTGGCCCCTCGGACCGTGCACAACATCTGGCTGAGCGCCGGGCGGCACAATCTGGCGGCGCTCGCCACCGCGGCCCGTGTGCTGGCGGAGCTGGCGGCGATGCGACTGCCCGACCCGCCGCCGCCCGACCTACTTTTCGGCGAGCTCTTGTGGCCCTTCGCCATGCAGAACCTTGCCATGCTGGTCTATTCCGATCACGTGATCGTGCCCGGCCTGAACGATGGCCCAGGGCACCGCTTCTACGCGGATTCGCCGCGCATCAGCACTATCAGCGTCGGGCCCGACACCCGCGCGGGGGACGACGGCGTCTCTCTCCGGATCGATCTCCTTCGGGACCATGTGCGTGGTCTGGCGAGGGAGCCCGGCGCCGAGACAGGCGTCCTGGAGCGTCGCCTCTGGTTCGGCGCGCTCGAAGGCGCACTCGAGCATGAGATCGCGGCACGGTATGCCGTCAGCCTGGGTGGAGACCCGGCCGCAGTGCGGAGCACGAGCGGCGTGCTCGAAGACGGCGACGCGGTCGTGCTGCGCCCGGGCGATGCGCCTCCGGCGACGTCCGCGGATACCGCGGCCGGCATCGCGCGTGCCCTGGCGGCGGGTTCGGTCCTCGTCATCCCCCGCCGCGCGCTGCAGGCGGGCCCGCCGGCCTGGTGGGAGATCTTGCCCGGCAGCGGCGATGTGCGCGCCGTCTACGACGACGCCAATGCCGCGGGATCGTTCGGCAACGGCAGCAAGATACGGGTCAACCAGATCTCCCAAGAGGCGTTCGACAAGATGCCGGGGATCGAAGATCTCCAAAAGGCGATGGACCGAGCGAACGCGATCAAGCCGAAACCCAGTCCGGGCCCGTTGAAGCCGAATGGCGCGAAGGGCACCAAGGCAAAGCGGGCGCGCGGTGTCCCCGAATACTTAGCCATGATCGGGCTTGGCACCGTGCTGGCCTTCGTCGTGCACAAGATCCTCGTGAAGTGGGTCCGCCACGGCACAACGCAGGCCGCCAACGATACCCGAGAAGCAGTGCAGTCCGGCCAAACTGCCGACCGTGCTCGTCGCTGACGAGGCGCGCCGTCTCCGGTGTCGTGGTAGACACGTTTACAGGGTGAAGCGGTCCCTTCGGAGGAACTGCCCGGAGCCCTGTTCACCTACGAACCGGTCTCCGTCGATCACCTGCCGGCCGCGGATCCAGACGGCTTCGGGCGCCCCGCGGACCCGCATTCCTTCGAACAGATTGTAGTCGATGCGCATGTGGTGGGTCTTGGCGCTGATCGTCTGCTCGGTGGTCGGATTGAAGAGCACGAGATCGGCGTCGGCGCCGACGGCGATGGTCCCCTTGCGCGGGTAGAGCCCAAACAGTTTCGCCGGATTGGTCGCGGTCAGTTCGACGAAGCGATTCAGCGAGATCCGGCCCCCGCGCACGCCGGCTTCGTGCAGGACTTTGAGCCGGTCTTCGATCGCCGGGATCCCGTTGGGAATTTGGGCGAAGTTGTCTCGACCCAGCGACTTCTGCGTGGCGAAGTTGAACGGGCAATGGTCGGTGGCCACCACGGCAAGCGAGCCGTCGCGCACACCGCCCCAGAGCGCCTCGTGATCGCGCGGCGTGCGGAACGGCGGCGAGCAGACGTACTTGGCGCCCTCGAATCCCGGCCGCGCCAGGTCGTCGACCGTGAAGAAGAAGTACTGCACGCAGGTCTCGGCCCACACCCGATTGCCGCGCTGCTGCGCTGCCCGCACGTGCTGCAGTGCGAGATCGCACGACAGGTGCACGACGTACAGCGGCGCGCCGGCCACCGCCGCCAGCGCGATCGCCCGGTTCGTCGCCTCGGCTTCGAGTTCCGGCGGCCGGGTGAGCGCATGACACTTGGGCGAGAGGTTGCCCGCCGCGACGGCCTCTTTGATCAAGATGTCGATGGCGTCACCATTTTCGGCATGCACCAACAGCAGGATGCCGGCCGGCCCGGTGCGCTTCAACACGTTGAAGAGTGTGGTATCGTCGACCTGCAGGGTGCCCTTGTACGCCATGAAGACTTTGGCCGACGTCACGCCCCACTCAGGCAATTGGGCGATCTCGTGCATGACCGCCGGGGTCAGATCGGTGATCGCCAGATGAAACCCGTAGTCGATGACCGCTTTGCCCCTGGCCTTCGCGTGCCAGGTGTCCAGCGCGTCGCGCAGGCCGCCGCCCTTGGCCTGGATCGCGAAGTCAATATGCGTGGTCGTGCCGCCAAACGCCGCGGCGACATGGCCGGTGTAGAAGTCGTCGGCCGACGTGGTCCCGCCAAAGGGCATGTCCAGATGGGTGTGGTTGTCGACGCCGCCCGGGAGCAGATAGCGCCCCGCCGCGTCCACGATCCGGGCGCCGTCGCGTGGGAGATTGCGGCCGACGGCGGCGATCTGCTCGCCTTTGACCAGGACGTCGGCCCGATAGGTGTCAGACGCGGTGACGACGGTCCCGTTTGTGAAGAGCGTGCTCATCGATCGGAGTCACCTCGCCCGAAAGGGGTTCTGTGTGATAGGGCGGCGGTCCTCGCGAGCAGCGCTATCGAAACGCCGCGTATCCGAAAAGCAGCAGGTAGGTGACAGCCGCGGCGCTCAGCACGCTGATCACCCACATCGCCGGGATCCACACGAACATGCGGCGGTTCACGGCCACGATACCCTTCGTCAGACCGACGCCGACGACCGCGCCAACAGTCGCCTGCGACGTCGACACCGGTATGCGCAGCTGTGTGAACAGGTGGACCGTGATCGCCGTGGCCAGGGCGGCCACAAGCGCCGAGATGGGGTCGAGGGCGGTGATGCGCTTGCCGACCATCATGATGAGGTTGCGGCCGTAGGTGAGCACCCCCGCGGCCATCGCCACCCCACCCAAAGCCGCTCCGGTCGCGGGCCCCACCAGGCCGACGGCCACGGCAGGCGCCATGGCGTTGCCCATGTTGTTGGACCCGAGCGCGTACGCCGCGTAGCAGCCGACGAGGACCGCCGCGTAACGAACGATGCGCTGGAAACGTATGACACTGTCGAGCCGTCCCGCGGCCGCCACGGTGATGCCCTGATATAGCAGGTAGGCGATCATCCCGGCGCCGATCGGTGCGGTCATCATCGACGTGCCGATTCGCAAGACGATCGGCACGTTGAGCCCCGTCCCCTCGAACAGCCCCACGCCGACGAGCGCGCCGACGATCGTATGCGACGTGGAAATCGGCAGCCCAAAAGCCGTCATCACGTTGACCGTGAGACCCGCCGCCAGCGTGGCCGCGATGGCGGTCGCGACCGTCAGGGGGGTGATGCTACCCAGCGTCGAGAAGACCTTCTGCCCCTCGACCACCGCGCCGATCACGGCGAAGACCGCGGCCAGGATCACGGCGCGGCGGTACGAGATGATGTTCGCGCCAATCTGCGGACCGAAGGCATTGGCGGCGTCATGGGCGCCAATACCCCACCCCATGTAGAGCGCCGGCAGCAGGCCGAACATGCCTACAGGTTGGCGCCGAAGTGGAGGATCTCGAGCCGGTCCCCCGTGTCCTCGATCTGGTCCGAGATTTCAGTGAGCGTTTCGATGAACTGGTTGAGGTGGATCTTGTTCGCCAGGGACAGGTTCGACGTAAAGATCTGCCGCGTGAGCTTCCACTCGACGTCGTCGATCGTGGACTCGGTAATGCCCACCGTGGTCAGCCGCTCGCGAATGATCTTCTCGTCGGGCGACGAGAAGAACGTCGTCACCGCGTCGTGCAGCGCCGCGTAGGCATCCTGTGTCAGCGCGAGGATCTGCTTCAGCGAGTCGCCGTACTCCCCCGGAATCTCCGGACGCTGGCCGAGGAGGAAGTCGCACGTCGTCTCAGCCATGTCTGCGATCATGTCCATCCGCTCGACGAAGTCGTGGATATCCGAGCGAAAGATGGGCAGGAACGCGCCCCGGTACAGCAGGTCGTTGACCGAGCGCCGCATCTGGTCGGCCTCGGTCTCCAGGTGGTCGACGTTGATCGCGCCGGCTTTGGCTCCGTCCAGGCGACCGGCCAGGTAGTCGTGGAGCACGTCGCAGGTGCGCGCCACGCACTCGCCGACCTTGTCGAGATGCTGGAGGAGCAGCGCCCGGACTTCCTTCTCCCGCCCCTGGCCGAACAGGAACTGCACCGCACGCGCCATCGAAGACACCTCCGAAAGGCCTCAAGGCCGTCTTCGTCGGCGGAGGCGTCCGGCCCTACCGGGGCAGGAGCGGATGCCGGGTCATTCGAATTCATGTTTCCTCATGGCGACGCGATGGTTCGGTGAGCGCGTGCCGCGCAACGAAGACCCGCGCCTGCTGACAGGACGCGGGACCTACATCGACGACATCCAGCGGCCGGCGATGCTGCACGCGGCCTTTTATCGCAGCCCCCATGGGCATGCGCGCATCGTCCGAGTTGACACCGCCGCGGCGAAGACCCACCCGGGCGTCGTCGCCGTTTTTGTCGCCGACGATCTGCCCCCGTTGATCCGCGGGCCGCTGCCAAAACTGATCCCTCATCCGACGCTGATCCACCACAAGACCCAGGTGGCGCTGGCGCGCGATCATGTGCACCACGTCGGCGAACCGGTGGTCATGATCGTCGCGCAGAACCGCTATGTCGCCGAGGATGCGGTGGACCTCATCGAGGTCGAGTTCGACCCGCTACCGGCCGTCGTCGATCTGGAAGACGCCGCCCGGCCCGGGGGTCCGACGGTGCACGAAGATCTCGACACCAACATCGCCGCGCAGTACACGCAGCGGGTCGGCGACGTCGACGCCGCGTTCGCGCAGGCCACGCACGTCTTTCGCGAGCGCCTCACCATGGATCGCGGCTCGTCGTCACCCATCGAGACGCGTGGGGTCGTGGCCGAGTGGGACGCCCGCGCCCGGCACTTGATGGTCTGGGATACGACCCAGGCCCCGATCCGGATCCGTAACTTCCTCAGCCAGTTGTTTGGGCTCCCGCAAAACAACATCCGGGTCGTCGCCCCCGATATCGGCGGTGGCTTCGGTCCCAAGATCATGATGTGCTACCCGGAAGAGATCATGATCACGCACGCTGCCATCGCGCTCGGCCGTCCGGTCAAGTGGATCGAGGATCGCCGCGAGCATTTCGTGGCGACGAATCACGAACGGCTGCAAATTCACGACGCCGAGATCGCCGTCGATGGCGACGGCCGCATCCTGGGAGTCCGCACGGTCTTTCTCCACGACGCGGGCGCCTATATCGCCTACGGTCTGATCGTCCCTATCGTCGCCAGCACGACGCTGCCGGGGCCGTACAAGGTTCCCAACTATCACGCCGAGTTCAAGGCGGTCTTCACCAACAAGACGCAGGTCAGTCCGTATCGTGGGGCGGGCCGGCCGCACGGCGTCTTCGTGATGGAGCGGCTGATGGACCGGGTGGCGAAAGAACTGCGCCTCGATCGCGCGGAGGTTCGACGCCGCAACCTGATCCAGCCCGACGAGTTTCCTCATGATGTCGGGGTGATCTACCAGGACGGCGCGCCGCTGATCTATGACAGCGGCAACTATCCCGCAGTCCTCGAGCGGACGCTCGATGCCATCGGCTACGCGGGGTGGCCCGCGCGGCAGGCCGCGGCCCGGCGGGAAGGACGCACGCTTGGGCTTGGCCTGGCCCTCTACGTCGAGGGCACCGGTATCGGGCCGTACGAGGGTTGCCGCGTCACGGTGGAGCCGTCGGGCAAGGTGTTCGCCGCCACGAGCGTGGGCACGCAGGGGCAGGGACACTACACGTCGTTCGCCCAGATCATCGCCGATGCGCTCGGCGTGGACGTCCGGGACGTGAGCCTCACAACCGGTGACACGGGGGCGTTCGGTTGGGGCACCGGCACGTTCGCCAGCCGCGCCGCCGTCGTCGCAGGTAATGCCGTCGCGCTTGCGGCACAGGCCGTCAGGGAAAAGACCCTGACCGTCGCGGCCACGATGCTGGAGGCCCGGCCGGACGATCTGGAGCTGGCCGGCGCGAAAGTCTTCGTGAAGGGATCGCCATCGAGGATGGTGGGGCTCGGCGAGGTGGCCGCCGCGGCCAACCCGCTGCGCGGCACGATCCCGGAGGCATGGGAAGGCCCGGGGCTCGAGGCCTCGCGGTACTTCGCCCCACCGCGCGGATCGTTCGCCGCGGGCGCGCACGCGGCCATTCTGGAGATCGACCGGGACACTGGCGCGATCCACGTGCACCAGTACGTCGTCGTGCACGACTGCGGGCGGATCATCAACCCTTTGATTCTGGAAGGTCAGATCCGCGGCGGCGTGGCGCAGGGGATTGGGGGCGCCTTCTACGAAAGATTGGTATACGACGAGAGCGGGCAGTTGCTGACGCAGACGTTCATGGACTATCTCCTGCCGACGATGTCGGAGGTTCCGTCGATCGAGATCGGGCACATTGAAACGCCGTCACCCCTGAACCCGCTGGGCGTCAAAGGCGCCGGTGAGGCCGGTGTGATCCCGGTGCCCGCCGTCTTCGCGTCGGCGATCGATGATGCCCTGGGGACGCGGATCACGGAGATGCCGCTGGCACACGCGCGTCTGGCCGAGCTGATCGACCAGACGCGCGCGGCCGCCGCCGCGCCGGGCGCCGTGCCGGCAAGGGGTGACGCGGGGATGGGCGGGAGATGAAGCCGGCTGTCTTCCAGTACGTCGCGCCGCGCACCCGTGAGGAAGCGCTGGAGGCGGTACGCCGCTTTGGATCGGACGGGAAGATCCTGGCCGGCGGACAGAGTCTCGTGCCGCTGATGGCCATGCGTCTGGCCCGGCCCGCGACCATCATCGACCTCAACCGCATCCCAGACCTGGCCTACATCAGGGCCGCGCGGGGCGGGCTGTCTATCGGCGCCATGACGCGGCAGCGGACCGCGGAGATGCATCGCCTCGTCATCGAGCGGCTGCCGCTGCTCGCCGAAGCGCTCCGGTTGGTCGGACACGCGCAAATCCGCACGCGGGGGACGATCGGCGGCAGCCTAGCGCACGCCGATCCGTCGGCGGAACTCCCGGCCGTCGCGGCCGTGCTCGGCGGACGGTTCGTGGTCGCCAGCACCCGCGGGGAGCGGATCGTGGATGTGTCACAGTTCTTCACGGGGTATCTGACCACCGCGCTCCAACCGCACGAGATCCTCGTCGAGGTGCAGTTGCCCGCGCCGCCTGCCGGCGCGGGGTGGGCATTCCAGGAGATTTCGCGGCGTCACGGCGACTTTGCCATTGCCGGTGTGGCCGCGCTCGTACGGCTCGATGGGGATCGCCGGTGCACGGAAGCCCGGCTGGCCTTCACAGGCGTCGGTCCCGGTCCGGTGCGGGCGTCTGATGCAGAAGCGTATCTTGCGGGGAAGCGCCTGGGCAACGCGACCGTCGACGAAGCCGGCCGCATCGCCCAGGCGGCGCTCGATCCCGACAGCGACATCCACGCGTCCGCCGCGTACCGCAAGCACGTCGCGGGTGTGCTGGCCGCTCGAGCGCTGCGGCAGGCGGCGGAGAGAGCGAAGAGTCAAGGATGAAGCGAGCCACGAAACCAGCGAAGCCAAAGATCAAAGCCACGCGCCGGCGATCTACGCGCAAGGCTCCGCCGCGGGCGATGAGCCCAGTGGAACAGGCTCAGGTGCACCTGCGGGTCAACGGTGTGGAGTACGTCCGCACGGCTGAGGTCCGCAAGACGCTTGCCGACTTCATCCGAGAGGACATCGGGCTGACCGGGACGCACCTGGGATGCGAGCACGGCGTGTGCGGCGCCTGCACGATCTTACTGGGCGATCAGCCGGTGCGCTCGTGTCTGATGTTTGCGGTGCAGGCCGAGGGCGCGGAGATCACGACCGTCGAAGCGCTGGGCACGCCCGAAGCGCTCAACCCGCTCCAACAGGCCTTCATGGACCACCACGCGCTGCAGTGCGGCTTCTGCACACCGGGCTTCCTCATGAGCGCGACGGTCCTGCTCCGCGAGAACCCACGTCCCACCGAGGCACAAATCCGCGAGTACCTGAGCGGGCACCTCTGCCGGTGCACCGGATATCAGAACATCGTCGAAGCCGTCCTCGCCGCGGCAGGCGCCGCACCGGACACCGGCGGTCGCCGCCGGGAGACGTGAACCCGGCGCCGCAGACGACCACCCTCCGAGCCGAGACACTCCCCTCGCCGCTTGCAGGCCTCGCCGGGGCCGCCGGGCGCGGGATCGTACTCGCGGCGTTCGACCGCAGCCTCTATCTCGATCTGGACGGTCAGATCGTCGCGCTGGCGTCTTCCGAACTATCCCGTGGGCCGATCGTCATCACGCTGCGCCACCCTGGGGCGATCCCGGCTGTGAACACCGGGGCGCCGGTGCGCCTCCACGGCGGCCGCCTGCACGTGGGACCCGTCGAGGTCGATCTGCGCGACGCGACGGTGTGGGATCCGACGCTGCTGCCGCCCGCAGGTGCCACAGCACGATCAGCGGCACGATCGGTCGTGATCGACGAACTCCTGGCCGCGGCGCCCGACGAAAGCATTGCCGATCTGCTGGGAACGCGGCGCGACGGCGGCGCCCCCCACTCCCTGCTCCTGGCGTCACTGTCGAAGGGTCTTGGGGCGATCGATGCGTGGCTCTCCGGCCGCCTCGATGCCGCGTCGGCGTCGGCAATTGTCGGGCGCGAGGTCGCGGGCCGAGGGCCCGGGCTCACGCCGTCGGGCGACGATCTGCTCGTTGGGATCATGCTGGGCGTCGGCGTCCTGCCGGGCGCCGCCGGAGTGTGTAGCGTGCAAGACGTCCGCGACGTGCTCGCCTCCGCGGCGATGCCGCGCACGACCCGGATCAGCGGAGCCTACCTGGACGCCGCCAGACATGGCTGGGCAAGCGAACCGTGGCACGCGCTGGTGCGCGCCCTGGTGGGTCAACCAGAGCATGTCCGCGGCGCGGCACGCCGCCTGCTCGGGATCGGTGAGACGTCCGGTGCCGATACGCTGACCGGTTTCTGCTGGGTGTGGCGTGACCGCTGACACCTGGCTCGGGCGGATGGGGGTGTCGCGGGCCTTCATGACGCTGATTTTCATGACGTACCCGGCCACGCTGTCTGTCCTGCGCTCCGAATGGCACATGAGCGCGACCGCGGCGGGGTCGATCTCCACCGGTTTTCAAGCCGGATTCGCCGTGTCGCTTTTTGGCTGCTCGTGGTTGGCGGATCGCGTCGGCGCCCGGCGGGTGTTTCTGGTATCGAGCACGCTGGCCGCCGTCACCGCACTCGCCTTCGCGGCGTTCGCGCGCTCGTATCTTTCGGGGCTGGTCTTCTACACGCTCGCGGCGATCTCGCAGGGTGGAACGTACACCACGGCGATCATGCTGATCGCCGATCGATTTGGCCCCGAGCGCCGCGGCGGCGCACTCGGGTGGCTCATCGCCAGTTCGTCGCTAGGTTCGGCCCTCTCGTTGGCGATCGCTGGGGTGACGTTGCCCCACGGCGGGTACCCGCTGACGTTTCTCGTGACCGGATGCGGACCGCTGGTCGGACTGATTGTCGCCTGGACCGCCCTGAGGTCAGAGCCCACCGTCATCCACCAGCGCCGCGCCGACCTGCGATTTGGGACCGAGGTGCTGAAGAATCGAAGCGCGATACGGTTGATCGTCGGCTATATCTTCCACAGTTGGGAGTTGCTTGCCATGTGGGCCTGGACGCCGGCGTTTCTGGCCGCGAGTCTGACGCTGTCCGGAGCCTCCCGTGGCGGGGTCGCCGCGTCTGCCGCGTATCTCGCCGCGTCGTTCCACGTGATGGGTCTGCTGGCCTCATCGACGATGGGGCGGCTCTCCGACCAACTGGGTCGCCGTACGGTTCTTGTGGGATTGGCGGCGATCAGTACGGTCTGCTCGTTTGCGCTCGGCTGGCTCGTGGGGTGGCCGGCCGCGGTGGTGGTCGCGGTCGGTGCGGTCTATGGGTTTGCCGCGCTCGGCGATTCGCCGGTGCTGTCGACCGCGTTGACCGAGTCGGTGCAACCGGCGTACCTGGGATCGGCGCTGGGGCTTCGCTCGATTCTCGGGTTTGGCGCGGGCGCCGTGGCGCCGCTGGTCTTCGGCGCAGTGCTGGACGCCACCAATCCGCCGGGCGCCACACCGGCGATCTGGGGATGGGCGTACGTGCTGTTGGGATGCGGCGGACTGATCGCCACCATCTGCGCCTATGGCCTGAAACCCGCGTCCGGGGCACGACAGGCGGGGAGCCGACGTCGCGACGGTGAAATGAATCCGGCATGACCGGCATCGACATCGTGGTGCGGCCCGCAGCGCCTGGCGACGCCGAAGCCATTTGTACGATCTACAACCAGGGCATCGAGGACCGAATCGCGACGTTGGAGACGCAACGGCGGACGCCGTCCGAGCAGCGGCAATGGCTGGCCTCGCGCGGGCCTCGGCATCCCGTGATCGTGGCAGAGATGGGCGGACACGTCATCGGCTGGGGTAGTCTCAACCTGTTCAATCCGCGCGACGCGTACCGGCATGTGGCGGATCTATCGGTCTATGTCGAGCGCGGCGTGCGCGGCAAAGGCGTGGGGCAGCGACTCTTGGGCCGGATCATCGAACTCGCGCGCGACATCGGGTATCACAAGATGGTGCTGTCGGCGTTTCCGTTCAACGAGACCGGTATGGCGCTGTACACGAAGATGGGCTTCACCCGTGTCGGCATCTACCGTGAGCAGGGATTGCTGGACGGTGCGTGGGTCGATACGGTGATCATGGAGCGGTTGCTGTGATCACGCACGGCTTCGAGACCGCAAGACTCGAACAATTCTTGACGGAACGCATTCGCGGCTTCCGCGGCCCGCTGCGAGTACGGCAGTATGAAGGGGGCCAGTCGAATCCCACGTACTACGTCGGCGCAGGCGGCGCCGAATACGTGCTGCGGCGAAAGCCCCCGGGCAAACTGCTGCCCTCAGCCCACCTGGTCGAACGTGAATATCGCATCCTGACGGCCCTGGCGCAGACCGACGTCCCGGTGCCGCGGCCTCTGCTGCTCTGCGAAGACCCGTCGGTCATCGGCACCGCCTTCTACGTCATGGAGCACCTGCCCGGGCGGGTCTTTACGGAGCCACGCCTGCCGGGGCTGGAGCCGCACGAACGGACCGCGATCTACGCCTCGATGGTCGATGTCCTCGCACGTCTGCATCGCGTCGACTGGCAAAAGCTCGGCCTGTCGGACTATGGCCGGCCGGGCAACTATTTCAGCCGGCAGATCCACCGCTGGACCGAACAGTACCGGGCGTCCGAGACAGAGACCATCCCGTCGATGGAACGGCTGATCGAGTGGCTGCCGCGTCACATACCCGAGGACGATCACACGACGATTGCGCACGGTGATTACCGGCTGGCGAATCTGTTAGTGCACCCCACGGAACCGCGGGTCGTCGCGGTACTCGATTGGGAACTCTCGACGCTCGGCCACCCGCTGGCCGATCTCGCATACAGCGCCATGGCCTATCGCCTGCCGCGGGCGCTCTTCGACGGTCTGGCCGACGACGATCTCGAGCCGTTGGGCATTCCCTCAGAGAACACTTACGTCGCGGAGTATTGCCGGCGGACGGGACAGGCAGGCATCCCCGACTGGGATTTCTGTTTGGCGTTTGGGATGTTTCGTCTGGCCGCGATCGTGCAGGGGATCATGGGGCGCGTGCTGACGGGCACAGCGGCCGCGGCAAACGCGCGCGAGCGCGGAGCCATGGCCCGACCGCTTGCCGACATCGCACTGGCGGTCGCTACGTCACGCGCGGGACCTGAGTCTTAGGATCCCCGTACTTGCGCAACTCCAACCGCCCGATCTGCCGGCGGTGCACCTCATCGGGACCGTCGGCAAAGCGCAGGGATCGGGCACCCGCCCACGCCGCGGCCAGCCAGGAGTCCTGACTCACGCCCGCGCCGCCAAACACCTGAATGGCGCGCTCGAGCACCCGCAGGGTCATGTTTGGCACGGCGACCTTGATCTGGGCGATCTCCGAGCGCGCCGCCTTGTTGCCGGCCGTGTCCATCATATAGGCGGCCTTGAGCACCAGCAGGCGCGCCTGCTCGATCTCGATGCGCGACTGCGCGATGCGCTCGACCGTCACATCGTGTTGGGCGATCGGCTTGCCAAACGCCACGCGCGCCTGCGCGCGGCGGCACATCGCCTCGAGGGCGCGCTCGGCCACCCCAATCAGACGCATGCAGTGGTGGATGCGGCCCGGACCGAGCCGACCCTGCGCGATCTCGAAGCCACGGCCCTCGCCCAGCAGCATGTTGGATACCGGCACGCGGACGTTCTCGAAGACGACGTCCCCATGACCGTGGGGGGCCTCATCGTAGCCAAATACGGAGAGCATGCGAACTACGCGGACCCCGGGCGCATCGCGCGGCACGAGGATCATCGACTGGCGCCGGTACGGGTCGGCGTGCTGTGGATCGGTCAGGCCCATGAAGATGAGAATCTTGCATCGCGGGTCGCCCATGCCCGACGTCCACCACTTGTGCCCGTTGATGACGTAGGCGTCGCCGTCGCGGACGATGCGGGCCTCGATGTTCCTCGCGTCCGATGACGCGACGTCCGGCTCGGTCATCGCAAACGCCGAGCGGATCTCCCCGTCGAGCAGCGGCCGAAGCCATTGTCGCTTCTGGTCCTCAGTGCCGTACCGCACCAGGACCTCCATGTTGCCGGTGTCGGGCGCCGAGCAGTTGAAGATCTCCGGCGCAATCGGTGAGCGCCCCATCACCTCGCACAACGGTGCGTATTCGAGATTCGTGAGCCCCGCGCCGTGCTCGCTGTCGGGGAGAAACAGGTTCCACAGGCCCTGCGCCCGCGCTTTCCGCTTCAACGCTTCCATGATCGGCGGGATCTGCCACCGCGTGGGCTGGGCGTTCAGCTGGTCGGCGACGGTGCGCTCGTTCGGATACACGTGCTCGTCCATGAACGCGCCCAGCCGCTCGAGGTATGCCTTTGTCTGCGCAGAGTACTGGAAATCCAATGCCGTCGCCCCCTCCAAATTACGGCGCCACTCCTCTGACTACATTGAGCCACGGATCGGAGCAATCCCTCTTCGAGAACAGGACTGCACCATCTCTCCGCAGAATCCGTCCGCCGCCAATCCATGAATCATCATTCGCCATCATACCGTGGGTCGCTCCGCCTGCGGGTCTTCCGACTCGCCATCGCCATGCTCGCGTGCCACACAGCCGCGGCGGGCGTTCCCGCGCCCGCGGCGGCAGCGAGCGCTAATCTTACGACGATCGACCGATACGTTGAGACACACATGCGCGCCCTGCGACTGCCTGGGATCGCCGTGAGCATCGTACAAGGCGAACGCGTCATCCACATCCGGGGGCTTGGGGCGGCCGATCCGACCGGACGTCCTGTGACCGGGCAGACGCCGTTTATCCTGGGGTCGACGACGAAATCGTTCACCGCCCTCGCCATCATGCAACTAGCCGAGACCGGTACGATCGACCTCGAGGCGCCCGCGCAACGCTACATCCCCTGGTTTCGTGTCGCCGATCCATCGCTGTCGTCCATGATCACCGTACGGCATCTTCTCCACCAGACCAGTGGCCTGTCGGAACTGGCGGGACGCGAGCATTGGGCGGACGGTGACTTGAGCGACACGGCCATAGAGCGCGGCGTGCGTGGACTCGCGACCGTCCGGCTCAGCCGCCGGCCCGGAGCGGCCTGGGAATACAGCAACGCCAACTACTGGACGCTCGGCATGATCGTGCAGCAGGTATCCGGGCAGTCGTATGAGTCGTACATGCGGGAGCACATCTTGGCTCCCCTGCGAATGCGTCAGTCGTTCACGTCGCAGGACGACGCGCGCACGCACGGGATGGCGGTGGGCCATCGGTACTGGTTCGGCCGGCCCGTCGCCGCCGAGCTTCCCTATAATCGCGTCACCCTGCCCTCTGGCTACCTCATCTCCAGCGCGGAGGACCTGACGCACTATCTGATCGCCCAGGTCAACGGGGGTACCTATGCCGGCACGCCGGTGGTGTCGCCTGCGGGAGTCGCGGAGATGCATCGCCCCGCTGTGCGGCAAGGCGACGGCGCGACGTCGTATGCGATGGGCTGGCGCGTCGGCTCGATCGGCACCATCCAGACGGTGTGGCACGATGGATCGACCCCAAATTTCCACTCCGGCTTCATGCTGGCACCAGGCCCGGGATGGGGTATCGCGGTGCTGGCAAACGCGGAGGGTCTCTCGCAAGACGAGCGCATCACTGGAATCGCGCGCGGCGTGATGGCGTTGCTCACCGGACAGGATCCCCCGACCGCTGATAGTTTTCCTCAGATACTCTATACGGCGGTGCTCGCGCTGGCAGGGCTTCAGATGCTTTGGGCGCTCGCCTGGACGCGGGGTGTCCGGCGCCGACGGGCCGGTGCTGAGCAACGGTCGCGTGGACCACGGCGCTTCATCTGGCCGTTGGTCGCCTCATGGGTTGGGCATCTGAGTGTGGCGGCTCTCTTTCTCATCGTTGTGCCGCGCCTGTTCAGAGCCCCGCTGGCCGGGCTCCTCTATGTCTTTCCGGACTTCGGCTCTACGCTGCTCTTTGGCGGCGTATTGGCGATTGGATGGGGGATCGTCCGGACAATAGCGATCATTTCCGGGATCCGAAGAAACGTGACGCGCTCCTAGCCGCCGGTGTCCGGCAACGGCCGGTAGTACCGGTGTCCGGCGGCGGCCCACTCCCTGGACATCTGCCGGAACTCCGGGCCCATGGGATCGATCCCCCGCATCGGCATGCTGCCGCGGCGGATCGTAAAGTCGTGTGGCGCCAGTTCGCCGGCCCGGATGAAGTGCCGGTTGGCGGCTTCCGCGCGACCGTGTTCGAACAACCACCTCGCCAGTCCGAACTCGGCGCGGGCCTGCTGCTCTGTCGCCGTGGGCAGACGTTGCCAGGCGCGCACCTGCGTCTCCTCGAGCGCCGGCCGGTCTCCCCGCACCCACGCCCGCAGCATCTCGAGGTATCGCGCCGAGTCCAACCCCGTGATGCGACGGAATCGATCATCGCCAAATGCGACGTCGTTGGGGCGGACGATGCGACCGCGCTCATCGATCCATATGACCGTTGGCACGTTGACGATGTGGTAGAGATCGGGTAGGCGAAACCCGGTATCGATTAATGATGGGTGGGTCGGGTGGGCGGCTTCGATCCACGGCCGCGCATCCTCGGGACTCTTGTCCAGCGCGACGGTGATGACCACGAAGCCGAGGTCTTTGAGTTCCTCATAGACCGCCTGCCAGACCGGCAGGTCGACGCGGCATCCTCACCACGAGGCGTAGGCGACCAGCATGACCTTTCGGCCTCGCTGGTCGCGTAACGTGTGGAGCCGGCCGCCGAGATCTGGGAGCGTGAAGTCCGGGGCCTCGAGCGACGCCAGCGCGAGGCACCGCTCCTCGACGGGGGCGCCGAGGTACGCCGCGCCCTCTTCGACGTCCAGAGCCAACGGGCGGCACAACATCTCCGCGATGTCGGCCAGGTCGAGACCGAGGGGATCGCGCGAAGCACCGTGCCTCAGCGGGACGCACACGTCGCCCCGGCACAACCCTTCTGCCTTGAGCTCCCAACCGAGCGCCGCCTGAACGGCGCCGTCGGGAAGCCGAACCTCGACCCCATCGACCTGCGCCGGCACGGCGACCGGGCGCCCGTCGTCGATGATCACAAACGGTTGTTCTGGCACACTGGGATAATTCGGTGGCGCGATGCCGGCCGCCTCTGCGCCGCGGCGCACGGCGGCCGCGGGCTATGGTCCGGGCTGCCCGGGCGTTGAAGACGCCGGCGTGTGCCGGCCCCCTGCATCGCGGCGGGGGAGCCGCTGTTCGACCGCTTCGAGCACCTCTTGCACTTCGCGGACCACGTCGCGCCACGCGCCGCCGACCTGACCCATCTGCCGGAACTTCCGATATCGTGCATCGAGCAGCCGCTCGGGCCGCAGCCGGCTCAGATCGGCCAGCGCCGCCGAGACGTACCGTTTCACCTGGTCGGCCGCCTCGTTGTGGTTGGAGTGCGCGCCGCCAAACGGTTCTGGGATGATCCCATCGATCACGCCGAGACGCAGCAGGTCGGCCGCCGTCAGTTTGAGCGCCGCCGCGACTTCGGGCGCGTGTGACGCGTCACCATACAGGATGACCGAGGCCGCCTCGGGTGAGATCACCGAATAGAACGCGTATTCCTGCATGATGATGCGATCGCCGGCGGCCAGCGCCAGCGCGCCGCCGCTGCCGCCCTCGCCGATCACCACCGAAACGATCGGTGTCTCGAGCAGCGCCATCCCCATCAGGTTTTGCGCGAGCGCCTGCGCAATGCCGCGCCGCTCGGCCTCATAGCCCGGATACGCGCCGGGCGTATCGACGAACGTGATCAGCGGGAGACGAAACTTCGAGGCCAGCTGCATCAACCGTAGGGCCTCCCGGTAGCCCTCCGGATAGGCCATCCCGCGATGCTTCGCCGACGACGGATCCTTCGTCCCCGTGCGGTCTTGCCCAATGACCACCACGGTTTGTCCTTCGATCTCGCCAAGGCCGCCGACGATCACCGGGTCGTCGCCAAACAGCCGGTCACCATGTAGTTCGACGAAGGACATCACGATCCGCCGGATGTAGTCGCGCAGCGCCGGCCGCTGCGGGTGGCGCGCGATCTGGACGACGTCCCAGGCTGACGGTGGAGGGCCATCGGCCCGTGGGGTGGCGGGCAGACGCGTCGTTCGCCGTTGGCGCAACGGGCGACGCCGCAGGTGACGGACCAGGTACCCCAGGGTCTTGCGCAACTGCTGCCGGTGCGTCAACAAATCGACCATGCCACGTTCGAAGAGCCGCTCGGCAAGATGGGAATCGTCCGGCAGGACCTCCCCCATGGTCACCTCGATCACCCGCCGCCCGACAAAACCGATTTGCGCCCCGGGCTCGGCGATGAGCACGTCGCCCAGCGACCCAAAGCTGGCCGTCACGCCGCCGAAGCTCGGATGGCTGAAGACGGTGATCTGCGCGAGACCGGCGGCATGATGTCGCGCCCGCGCCGCCGCGGTCTTCGCCATCTGTACCAGCGAGAGCATGCCCTCTTGCATGCGCGCGCCGCCCGTGCTGGTAATCGCGATCACGGGAAGGCGCCGGCGAGTCGCGACTTCAAAGGCGTTGGCGATCTTCTCGCCGACGACCGATCCCATCGTCCCGCCGAGAAACCTGAACTCGAAGACCGCGAGCACCACCGGCAGGCCGTCGATCTTGGCCTGCCCGACGACCACCGCCTCCCGCAGGCCCGTGCGCTTTCGCGCCTCCATCAGCCGCGTGCGGTAGGTACGTTGGTCGGCGAAGTGCAGCGGGTCGACCGAGATCAGGCG